>DASZOG010000286.1:0-17504 GCA_035550895.1 Acidimicrobiales bacterium | reverse complement strand
AATCCCGATCAGAAACGTCGAGTTTCCGGAGCGCGCCGGCATGCCCATCTTCGAGAACGTCCTCGACATGATCGGGAACACGCCCCTCGTCGACGTCAGCCGCCTGAGCCCGAACCCGCAGGTCCGGATCCTGGCGAAGATGGAGAGCCAGAACCCGTTCGGCTCGGTCAAGGACCGCATCGCCAAGGCGATGATCGAGACGGCGGAGAAGGAGGGTCTCCTCGCACCGGGGCAGCGGATCGTCGAGCCGTCGTCCGGGAACACCGGCATCGCGCTTGCGGCGATCGCCCGGGTCAAGGGCTACCCGATCACGATCCTCATGCCGGACAGCGTGTCGGTGGAACGCCGCCAGATGCTGGAGGTGTTCGGCGCGGAGATCGTCCTGACGCCCGGGCCGGAAGGCTCGAACGGTGCGGTGGCCCGCGCGCTCGCGCTGCACGACGAGCATCCCGAGTGGTTCATGCCCTACCAGTACGCGAACGAGGCCAACCCCCGCGCGCACTACGAAGGCACTGGCCCCGAGATCTGGCGCGACTGCCCGGAGATCACGCACTTCGTCGCCGGGCTGGGGACGAGCGGGACGCTGATGGGCACGGGCCGCTACCTGAAAGAGCGCAACCCGGCGATCAAGCTCGTCGCCGTCGAGCCGCCGCTGGGCGAGCGGGTCGAGGGCCTGCGCAATCTGGACGAGGGCTACATCCCGCCGGTGTTCGACCTCTGGGAGGGCATCGAGCTGCTCGATCGCAAGCGCGTCGTGCGTCCCCGGGAGTCCCTCGAGTGGACCCGCCGGCTCGTCGCGGAGTGCGGTGTCTTCGCCGGCATCTCCTCCGGTGCGGCGCTGGCCGGCGCGGCCAAGGTCGCCGGCGAGATCGACGAGGGCGTGATCGTGTTCATCGTCTGCGACGGCGGGTGGAAGTACCTCTCGACGGGCGCGTACACCGACGACCTCGACGCCGCCGAAGCGACCGCCGAATCGATGATCTACTTCTGAGCCGGCGAGCTGGAGCTACGTCGCCGGGGCGGGTGTCGGGGACGCCACGACGTGCTCCACCGGCAATCCGCTGGCGCGCTGGATCCGGGTCGGCGCATCGAGCTTGAGCCACTTCGACACCCCGAGGGGCAGCGTCGAGACGATCACGCCGTCGTAGCCGTCCTGGCCATCACGGCGGAGGACCGCGGCGACAGCGTCGACGGGGTTCGCGTCGCCGACCTCACCGGTGACCGCCAGGCCTTCGGCGACGAAGCGCAGCCGGGCCTCCTCCAGACGGCGGTTCGCTTCGGCGCGGACCTTCCCCTCCGTCCACGTCAGCCCGCTCCCGCCGCGGTGCAGCTCCGGCACGACGAGATGGAAGCGGCAGGCGCCCTCGTCGAGGTGGGCGCGCAGGGCGTGGAGGAGCTCCGCGCTGTCGAGCGTCTGGTGGGCGACGACGAGGTACCGGCGCATGAGACGCCTCCCCGGAGTGTGCGGCTGCTACGGCCTCACACCCGATGGTACGCCTGGGTCTCCCGGGCAGGGAACCGCCCCGAGCGCCTCGAGCGCCTCGTACTCGTCCTCGAAGATGTGCGGGTTGACCTCGTAGGCGAGGTGCGCCTTGCGGCGGAGGTCGTCGAGCTCGGCCGAGCCGAGCCGCTCGCCGGTCGTGGCGTCCAGGTACAGGGTCAAGGCCATGTCGTCTCACCTCCTGTCCCGCAGAGCCGTCCCGTGCGCTCAAGATACGTCCGTCGGACGAGCGTGGCTTGACATCCCTGCACCGCCGGGTTGTGTCATCGGTCATCTCCGAGGAGTGCACTGAGCTGGACGCTCACCTCGCCGGCTCCGAACGCCGCTGGCGGCGTCTGCCGCCTCGGCAAGCGCGCTGCGGCGATTGCTTTCGTCGGCACCCTTGCCAGCGGGCGTCCGGCGCTCGGCGATTCGAGCACCCCAATTGCTCAGCACGCTCCTAGCCTCGGCACGCGATGGAGCGGCCGATCGGGATGTTCGACTCGGGGTTCGGCGGGCTGACCGTCGCCCGGGCCTTGATCGACCTACTCCCCGCCGAGGACCTCGTGTACGTCGGCGACACCGGCCGCTACCCGTACGGCCCCCGCCCCCAGGAAGAGGTCCGTGGCTTCGCCCGCGAGCTGGCGTGGAGCTTGGCGAAGGACCACGACGCGAAGGCCGTCGTCGTGGCGTGCAACACGGCGGCCGCGGCCGCGCTCGACGACCTCGCCGGCGAGCTGCCGGTCCCGGTCCTCGGCGTCATCGAGCCCGGCGCGCGAGCGCTCGTCACCGCGACGCGCAACGGCCGGGTCGGCGTGATCGGCACCGTGGGCACGATCGGCTCCGGCGCGTACCAGCGCGCCGTCGTGGCGACGGGCGCCGACGTGCACCTGACCGCCGCGGCCTGCCCCGGGTTCGTCGAGTTCGTCGAGCGCGGCGAGACCGAGGGCGAGCAGGTGACGATCCTCGCCGAACGGCTGCTGGCGCCGATCCGCGCCGCGGAGGTCGACACGCTGCTCCTCGGGTGCACGCACTACCCGTTCCTCGCCCATGTCATCGGCGACGTCCTTGGTCACGACGTGGTGCTCGTCAGTTCGGCGGACGAGACCGCGTTCGCCGTGCGCGACGCGCTCGGGACAGCGGGGCTGCTCCGCCCGGGCGGCGCTGACGCCTCGGTCGGGGAGCACCGCTTCCTGTCCTCGGGCGACGTGGCCTGGTTCGCCGATCTCGGCCGCCGGTTGCTCGGTCCGGAGCTGGCGGCGGCGAGCCGGTGGGTGCCGGGTACGGTCGCCGCGCCCGAGACCAACGCCTGAAGGAGAGCGATGCCCCGACCGGACGGACGCCAACCGGACGAGCTGCGCCGGGTGCGCTTCGAACGCGACTTCACGGAGATGGCCGCCGGCTCTGTGCTCGTCGCCTTCGGGCGGACCCAGGTGTTGTGCACCGCGTCCGTCGACGAGGACGTCCCCCGGTGGATGAAGGGCAAGGGCCGCGGCTGGGTCACCGCCGAGTACTCGATGCTTCCCGGTTCGTCACCGGAGCGCGTCGACCGCGAGGCGGTCCGCGGCCGCCAGGGAGGGCGGACGATGGAGATCCAGCGGCTGATCGGCCGGTCGCTGCGTGCCGTGACCGACCTGGTCGTGCTCGGCGAGCGCCAGGTCGTCGTCGACTGCGACGTGCTGCAGGCCGACGGCGGCACGCGGACCGCGTCGATCTGTGGCGGTTACCTCGCGCTCCACGACGCGCTGAGCCGGCTCGTGCAGCACGGCGCGATCGGGGAGCTGCCGCTCACCGCTCACGGGGCGGCGATCAGCGTCGGGATCGTCGACGGGACTCCGGTACTCGACCTGCCGTACGTCGAGGACGCGCGGGCCGAGGTCGACATGAACGTCGTGATGACGTCACCGTTCGACAACTCCGGACCGCGCTTCGTCGAGGTGCAGGGCACCGCCGAGGGCATGCCGTTCACCCGCGGCGAGCTCGACGACCTCTTGGCGCTGGCCGAGCGCGGCATCGGCGAGCTGTTCGCGCTCCAAGCCGAGTACGTGGCCGAGCCGCCGGCGCTGCGTCGCTGATGGGTGCCCGGCCGACGTTCGTCTGCGCTTCGGCGAACTCGGACAAGGTGGCCGAGATCGCTGCGCTGTTGGGTGACGCGGTGGAGCTCCGGCCACGGCCGCCAGAGATTCCGGACGTTGTCGAGGACGCGTCGACGGTGGAGGGCAACGCCCGCCTGAAGGCGGCGGCGATCGCCGAAGCGTCCGGCCTGCCCGCGCTCGCCGATGACACCGGGCTCGAGGTCGACGCGCTCGGCGGCGCACCGGGCGTCTTCGCGGCGCGCTTCGCGGGTGAGGAGGCGACGTACGCGGACAACGTCGCCAAGCTCCTCGCCGAGCTCGACGGGGTGCCGCCCGAGGAGCGAACGGCGCGCTTCCGGGCCGTGGCCCTCGTGCGCTGGCCGGACGGGCGGGAGGTGTCCGCCGAGGGAATCTGCCCGGGTCGCATCGCGACGTCGGCGCGCGGGAAGCGGGGGTTCGGGTACGACCCGGTGTTCGTGCCCGATGAGGGAGACGGGCGGACGTTCGCCGAGATGTCGGAAGCGGAGAAGCACGCAGTCTCGCACCGCGGGCGTTCGCTCCGGGCGCTGCTCGCCGCGCTCACCAACCCCTGAGGTCCACCTCCCACACGTCGACGACTTCGTCACCGCGCACGAGGTGCATCCGCTCGTGGTACGCCACGGTCGGGTCGACGTGCGCCGGTTGCAGGCGAACCCGGTCCCCGGGCGCCACAGCCGAGCCGTCGTCGGGGGCGAACGTCGTGTGCTCGTCCGAGCAGTACCAGACGGTACCGCCGAGCAGCGCGGGGTTGCCGTGGTCCATGCCGAAGGCCTTCAACCCCGCGTCGCAGACAGCCCAGTCCGGGCGCACGGAGATCACGGTCGCGTCGACGAACAGCGCGGCCCGGAACGGCAGCCCGAGCGTGGCGTACTGCGTGTCCATCAGCGCGTAGCTGCCCGCCTGCACCTCCGTGACCCGGTCGTGGAGGTCGTAGGTGCCGGTGCCTCCGGCCGAGACGATCTCGCCGCCGACCGCGTCGTGCGCGGCAATGAGCTTGTCCATCGCGTTCGCTACGTCGTCGCGCTGGCGTTCCCGGTCGGCGACCATCATCAGGTGCCCCTCGTAGCCCATCACGCCGCGCACGTTCAGGCCACGTGATCGGGCGAGGTCCGCCAGCGCACCGGCCGCATCCGGCGCGCTCCCGCAGCGGGGCAGCCCGACGTCGACGTCGATCAGGACGTCGAGCAGGCCGGCCGCCGCGGCGGCGGCGACCGTCGCCTCGGAGTCGACGGCGACCGTGATCCGTGCCTCGCCCGCTTCGACCACGCCGACGAGCGCCTCGAGCCGGCCGGCGTCGAGTACTTCGTTGGCGATCAGCAGATCCTCGCCGAGCCCGGCGCGGGCCATCCCGAGCGCTTCGCGCGGTGTGGCGCAGGTGAACGCGGCGTGGCCGCGTGCCGCCTGCTCGGCGGCCAAACGCGTGCACTTGTGGGCCTTGACGTGGGGTCGCAGCGACGGCCCCGGCCGTGCAGCGGCCATCGCCGCCAGGTTGTGCTCCAGCGCGTCGGCGTCGACGACGAGCGCCGGGGTCGGGACGTCGTGCACGTTCACGCGGGACGTGTGTAGCAGTCCAGCGGGTACGGTCGTCGCTCACTAGCGACCGTCGCACTGGGAGGTCTGTGCATGAAGGTGGCGATGAGCGTCGTCGACTTCATCCGCCGTGCCGAGCTGATCTATGGCGACCGGATCGGCATCGTGGACGAACCGGACCAGCCCGCCGAGCCATGGGAATCGCTGACCTACCGCCAGGTCGCCGATCGCGCCAGGGCGCAAGCGGCAGCGCTCGACGAGCTCGGCATCGGGCAGGGCGAGCGGATCGCGATCGTCAGCCACAACTCGGCGCGGCTGCTGACCTCGTTCTTCGGCGTGAGCACGTCCGGGCGGATCCTCGTGCCGATCAACTTCCGGCTGAGCGCGCCCGAGATCAGCTACATCGTCGATCACTCCGGGGCGAGCATGCTGCTCGTCGATCCTGAGCTCGACGACGCGCTCGCGTCGGTGGAGTGCAAGCGCCGCTACGTCCTTGGTGCCGAGAGTGACGAGCTGCTCTACCGCTTCGGCGTCGAACCCGTGCCCTGGTCGCCGGACGAGGACGCTACGGCGACGATCAACTACACGAGCGGCACGACGGCTCGCCCGAAGGGCGTGCAGATGACGCACCGCAACATCTGGGCGAACGCGGTGACCTTTGGCTGGCACATGGGGGTCGACGACCGCGACGTGTACCTGCACACGTTGCCGCAGTTCCACTGCAACGGCTGGGGGATGGTGTACACGGTCACCGGGATGGGCGGGCGGCACATCGTCCTCCGCAAGGTCGATGGGGCCGAGATCCTCCGGCGCGTCGAGCAGCACGGAGTGACGCTGATGTGTGGCGCCCCGGCAGTGGTCGCGGCGATCCTGGACGCAGCCTCCGCCTGGGATGGCGACATCCCCGGCCGTGGCCAGGTGCGGATGGTCGTCGCCGGTGCTCCGCCGCCGACGAGGACGATCGAGCGGGTCGAGACCGAGCTCGGCTGGGAGTTCAACCAGATCTACGGGTTGACGGAGACCGCCCCGCTGCTGACGATCAACCGGCGACGGGCCGAGTACGACGAGCTCACTTCCGCAGAACGGGCGCAGCGCCTGGGGCGCGCCGGCTCCCCCGCACTCGGCGTCGAGATCTGCGTCGACGAATCAGGCGAGGTGCTGGCCCGCAGCAACGTGGTGATGGACGGGTACTGGCAGCAGCCGGACGCCACGGCGGACGCGATCCGCGACGGGTGGTTCCACACCGGCGACGGGGGTTCGCTCGACGAAGACCACTACGTGCAGATCTCCGACCGGAAGAAGGACGTGATCATCTCCGGAGGCGAGAACGTCAGCTCGATCGAGGTCGAGGACGCGTTGTTCCAGCATCCTGCCGTGGCGGAGGTGGCTGTCATCGGTGTGCCGGACGAGAAGTGGGGGGAAACCGTCAAGGCGCTCGTCGTGCTCCGTCCCGGTCAGGACGTCGGCGAGAAGGACCTGATCGCGTTCTGCCGCGATCGCCTAGCCCACTTCAAGTGCCCGACGAGCGTCGAGGTCCGCTCCGAGCTGGCCCGCACTGCGACGGGCAAGCTGCAGAAATTCAAGCTCCGGGCGCCCTACTGGGAAGGCCGCGAGAAGCAGGTCAACTAGGCGAGGCGTCGCCGCGGCGCGGCGACGTCAACCGCGGGACGAGCTGGAATCGGCTACGCGTTCGGGACGCGCACCAACAGGAGCTGTCCGCCCTCGCGCTTGTCGGTGAAGTCGGGCCCGTCAGGCGGGACGTTGTCGGCGCCGGGTGCCTTCTCGACCCACAGCGTGTGGGCCTGAACGTCGATGAGGAACGCGCCCGGGCCGAACGCGGCGGAGGCGTCCACGATGCCGCTCGCTTCCCATGCGCCGAGGTTCCCGGCTGTCGCGGCATCGACGTCGGTCGGACCTTCGTCGGCCGACTGGTCGACCTGGAAGGCGATCGCGAGGGATCCGGCGGCGAGGTCGTAGCGCCACACCCGGGCGGTCGTGGTGTTCGGATCCGTCGAACCGAAGGGGAACTGCTGGCTCGATCCGGGATCCTCGGTGAGGTACAGCGCGTTCGCGGTGGACTCGATGTTGTCCGGCTGGTGGACTTCCGTCGGCGTCTTCACCGGGTTGTCGTCGCCCTCGATCAGGATCGACATCGACGTCACCTTGGTCGGGTCGTTCGGGTCGAAGACGAGCTTCCAGACGCGTCCGTTCGTCGACCGGCCTGCCTGCGCGACGCCGGCGGTGCCCCGACCGGAGTCCACGATGTAGACCGTGTTCCCCATACCGGGACGCTTGTCGTAGGCGATGTCCTCGACGCGCACGAAGCGGAACACACCGTTGTCCTGGGCCCACTTCTCGAGCACCCACTGCGGGCCGTCGATGCCGACACCGCTCGGGTCACGCTGCCAGCTGCCGTCGTTCGGGGGAAGCGGGAACGGGCCTCCGAGTGATGCGGGCACGTCGGCGGCCATCAGCTCGGTCCCGTCAGGGTTGCGGCCGGTGGCGATGAGCTTGGGCACCTTGACGAAATGACCGGACACGGACGTCGTGTCACCGGGCGCGAAGTCTTCGTACCTCTGCCGCGTCGGGTCGTCCGACACGAAGCCCCACAGGTCGCCTTCGTCGTCCCAGACCGCGTCCGTATCCGGCGCGATGTAGGCGTACACCTGGGACTGCGCCGGGGTCGTGGTGAAGGTGTCGTCGCCGGAGAGGAGCACGAGATCGTCGAAGCCTGGGATGGCGACGCTGTTCTCGTGGTTGTGGCGACCCATCCCCCAGATCGGTTGGCGCTTGCCGGTGCGGATGTCGACCGCCACCACCAGCCCGATCTGGCGGGCCTCGTCCGCCCCGATCGTCGCCGGCCAGGCGTTGCCGGAGCGATTCACCCAGTCGATGCCTTCCTCGTTCGTGAACAGGATGTCTCGGTCGAACCCTTCGGCGGCCGTGGCCAGGAAGCTCGAGCAGAAGCGCTGGAAGTTCTCGTCGCTCTCGATCAGCATCTTGCCGCTCAGGATGCCTCCGCTCCGCTGGTTGAAGATGAGGTGGCTGAGCTGCGAGTTGTCGAAGTCGTTCTGCGAGTTGGCCTCGGTCGGAGTGCCCGGCGTATACGGGAACGGGACCCGAGAGGTCTCGTGGTTGACGTACACGTCGACACGCCCGGACCCGCGTGTCTTGAGGGCGATCCCATCGGGGATCGACTCGAAGCGATAGCCGCCCGGGAGCGTCTCGCCGACCGTGATGAGGGCTTCGACTTCGGCTCCTGGTAGGACGGGGACCAGCATGGGGTCCTGGTCCGTTCGGGTGCCAGCAGGGTTCGCTGATGCGGGAGCGACCCCGGCGAGAACTGTCAGCGCAGTTGCACCGGCAACGACCTGGGTGACGCGGCGGGCACGGACACGGGGCATCGTCATGCCTCCTCCAGCGGGTGGGTGCGAGATGCCATCGTCAGCTCTTCTGCCCATTGAGCGCAAGACCATCGCCTCAACTGACGCTCGTGCGAACCCAGTCGGGCACCGGGAGTGACCGCGGCGCGCCGCCCTGCCACGGAACGCGTGGCTGCGGCCGCAGCCAACGGGTCCGGTGGGCCGGCCGCGAACGGCGCGAGCGCCAGGGCGTCTGCTGTGTGCAGCGGCCTGATCGCGGGCGGCGAATGATTCGCCTCCAACGTGCGGGCGGGGAGACTCGAACTCCCACTCCTTGCGGAACCGGGACCTAAACCCGGCGCGTCTGCCAGTTCCGCCACGCCCGCGTGACGTCGCCCGAGGATAGGAGCTAGTGCCGTGCCCACAAACGTTCGCCGGCCACGCCGGCCAGATGGCGCCGCTCGCAGCGTTGCTCGTCCTCGAAGGAGCGCACGGCTATTCCTTCGTCCTCGCGCCTTGCGCGCGACGCCCCTGACTCGGCGTGAACGGGGCGACCGTTCATGGCCACGGCACTAGCCGACGGGGATCCAGACGAGGCGGAGGTCGACGAGGCGCACGTCGGTTTTCTCGAGGCGGACCGCGACGGGCTCGACTGCGGCCGCCTTCTCCGACCACTGGTCGGTGATCTCCGTGAGGTCGGCGGTGAGCTCCGTTTCGAGCTCCTGGTAGTCCGCACCGAGGTCGGCAACCTTGTTCTGTGCGGCCTCGAGCCGCTGCGCCGACGTCGAGCTGCGGCGGCGGCGGCCGGCCGCCGTCCCGAGTGAGCCGAGGATGCTGCCCGCGTTGCGGCGGCCGCCGAGGAAGCCGCCGAGGATGCTCCCGGCCGTGCCGAGCAGCTCCTCCGTCTGACGGCCCTGCTGCTCGGCGGTGAGTACCGCGGCACGGTCCTGCGCGGTGTCGATCTGTGAGCGCAGGCGATCGAGCTTCGCCTCGTACTTGTCGCGCAGCTTCGCCGCGGCCTCGTCGGCCTTCGCCGACGCCGCTTCCTGGCACCGCGCGGCGAACTGCTCCTGGGTCTCCCCGGCGCGGGAGTACAGCTTCAGGTCGCGGTTGACGTAGATCTCCATCGTCATGTTGCGCGACAGCTGGTCGGTCCACGCCTTCTGGAGATCGGTCCAGAACCGCTTCTCCTTGATCGGCGCCGCCGGCAGGACGTACACGACGCCGGTCGGGGGCTCGGCGCGCAGGTCTCGGTCGTCGTAGTCCACGTCGACGGCCGTGGCAGGGTCGGCGCGGTCGGGGAGTGGGAAGAGGACGGCCTCGTACTCCTGATCGGCGACGAGGTCCGCCTTCTCGTCGTCGAAGCGCAGCGCGACGCGAGCGATCGCCGCCGCGGCGTGGCGCTGCCCGGTCTTCGCGCCGAGCCCCGCGGCCCAGGGCGCGGCGACGTCGAGGTAGGCGACACCGACGCTCGACGCCACCTCCGGCGCCACCGGCGACTCGTCCACGGCAAGGGCCGCGGCTGCCGGGTCAGCTGGCGTCGCCTTGGTCGCCGTGGTCGCCGTGCTCGGCGTCGCGGCGGCACCAGCTTCGGCCGCGGGCGCCGTGGCTGCAGTGGCTTCCGCCGTGCTCGCCGTCGCGGCGGCACCAGCTTCGGTCGCGGGCGCCGTGGCTGGCGCGGGAACTGGCTCGGCGGGGCCGGCCGGTGGGGTGGCCTGGGCTCGGCGGGAGTCGTCTGCTGCGAGTACCTCGATCTGGTCCCGGGTCAGCGGGCCACGCATGTAGGACATCGCCCAGCGGGTCGTGAACACCTCCGGAGTGTCCTTCCCGGCGCGGCGGAGCACGAACTCGCGCTTGCCCAGGCCGCTGATCGTGTCGCCGACGGCGCCGATGTCGACGCCGCCCGCCGCAGCGCTCATCCCGTCGAGCAGGCGCTGCTTGTCGCGCTCGGTCTGCAGCCGTCCGATCATCCACGTCCCGGCGTTGGAGATCGCCTTGTAGTCGATGTCGACGGGGTTCTGTGTGGACAACACGACCCCCACACCGAACGCCCGCGCCTGCTTCATCAAGAGCATGATCGGCTTCTTCGTCGGCGGCATCGCGCTCGGCGGCACGTAGCCGGCGACCTCGTCCATGTAGACGAGCAGGCGCAGGTCGGTCGTGCCGCTCTGCCGGCGCATCCACGTCACGACCTTCGACAGCACGAGCGCGGTGACGAACTGGCGCTCCTCGTCGGAGAGGTGCGCGGTCGTGACGATCGCCGCGCAGGGCTTCCCGTCGGGCGAGCGGATCAACGTGTCGACGTCGAGCGGCTGGCCGCTGCCCCACGCCGAGAACGACGGTGAAGCGAGCAGGCCGTTGAGCTTCATTGCCAGCTCCGTCCGCTCCTTCGGCGGAAAGAAGGTGTCGAGCTCGAACACACCGAGCTTGCGCAGCGGCGGCTGCTGCACCTGGCCGACGAGCACCGGCAGATCGAGCGACTGTCCCTGCGACCACGCCGTCTCGATCAGGTTCGACAGCAGGATGTGTTCCCGCGACGAGAGCGGGTCCGCCTTGATCCCGACAAGACCCAGCAGCCCCGACACGTAGCCCTCGATCTCGTCGCGCACGACCTCCATGTCGCTCGTGTCCGCCGGCGCCTGCAGCGACCCGATGATGTTCACGGGCACGCCGGCCGTCGATCCCGGGGTGTAGATGCTGAACGACGTCGCCGCGCGCAAGGCGCCGATCTGCTCGCCGCCGAGGCCCCACCCGGTGAGACCCTCCGACCACGTCTTCGCCTGCTGCGCGGCGAAGTCGGCGACGCTCACGCCCGCCTTCTGCGCGTCGCCCTCGTTGACCCACGGCTCGAAGTCGGCGGCGGCGAGGTTGGGGAACGTCAGGCAGAGGTTCGTCAGGTCGCCCTTCGGATCGATGAGGATCGTCGGGATCCCGGCGCGCAGGCACTCTTCGATGAGCACGAGCCCGAGCCCCGTCTTGCCCGAGCCGGTCATGCCGACGATCACGCCGTGGGTCGTGAAGTCCCCAGTCGGCAGCTCCACCTTCGTGCCCGTGCGCTCGTGCTTCGCCGGGTCGACGACCTCACCGAGGAACAGCTCAGCCATGCCCGGGAACGTACAGGTACGGTCCGAGTCCGATGTCCGACCTCCTGGTGCGCGGCGCCGAGCTCGTGGCGACGGTCGACGACGAGCGGCGCGAGATCGCCGGCGGATGGGTGGCGATCACGGGTGGGTTCGTCGAGGCTGTCGGCGGGCCGGCGGACCCGCCACCGCCGGCCCACGAGGTGCTCGACGCGTCCGGGTGTCTCGTCACGCCCGGGTTGATCAACACCCACCATCACATCTTCCAGAACCTCACCCGCGCCCATCGCCCGGCGACGAAGGGCACGTTGTTCCAGTGGCTGACGACGCTGTACCCGCTGTGGAGCCGCCTGGACGAGGAGGCGGCCTACGTGTCCGCGTGGGTCGGCCTCGCCGAGCTGGCGCTCGGTGGCTGCACGACGTCGACGGACCACCTCTACGTGCACCCCCGCGGCGCGGGCGACCTGATCTCGGCGGAGATCCGCGCCGCGCACGAGCTCGGTATGCGCTTCCACCCGACGCGGGGTTCGATGAGCCTCTCACAGAAGGACGGCGGCCTGCCGCCTGACTCGGTCGTCCAGGACGACGACGAGATCCTCGCCGACTCGGAACGGCTCGTCGGCCTGCACCACGACCGGGCGCCGGGCGCGATGGTCCGCATCGCGCTCGCTCCCTGCTCGCCGTTCTCGGTGACGAGCGACCTCATGCGGCGCACCGCCGAGCTCGCCGAGCGCCTGGACGTGCGCTTGCACACCCATCTGGCCGAGGACCCGGACGAGGACCGGTTCGCCGCCGAGCATCTCGGGATGCGCACGATCGAGCACTTCGAGGACGTCGGCTGGTGCACCGGGCGGTCGTGGGTCGCGCACTGCATCTACCCGGACCACGCCGAGATCGCCCGCCTCGGCGCGGCCGGTGTCGGCGTGGCGCACTGTCCGAGCTCGAACATGATGATCGGCGGTGGCGGGATCGCCCCGGTGTCCTCGATGATCGCCGCCGGTGTGCACGTCGGCCTCGGCTGCGACGGCTCTTCCTCCGTCGACAGCGCGTCGCTGTGGCTGGAGGCGCGGATGTGCCTGCTGCTCGGGCGGATGCGCACCGGACCGCACTCGTGGGCGGCGCGGGACGCGCTCGACATCGCCACGCGTGGCGGCGCGGCGTGCCTCGGTCGCGCAGGTGAGCTCGGCCAGCTCTCGCCGGGCGCCGCAGGCGACCTCGTGTGCTGGCCCCTGGAGGGCATCCCGTTCGCCGGCGCGATCAGCGACCCGGTCGAGGCGTGGCTGCGCTGCGGGCCTGTCGCGGCGCGACACACGGTGGTCGCCGGCCGGCCGGTCGTGCGCGACGGCCGCCTCGTGAGCGACAGCGTCGAGGAGACGCTCGGCTGGCACCGCCGCCTCTCGGATCGGATGCAGGCGCCCCGGTAGCGTCTCGGTGATGCGGTTCCGGGGCTTTCCGCCCGAGCTCTTCGACTTCTACGAAGGCCTCCACGCCGAGAACTCGAGGGCCTACTGGCAGGCGCACAAGGCGATGTACGACGAGCAGGTGCGCGCTCCGCTGGAGGCGCTGTGCGCCGAGCTCGACGACGAATTCGGCCCATTCAACGTCTTCCGCCCGTACCGGGACGTCAGGTTCAGCAAGGACAAGACGCCGTACAAGGAGTGGGCAGCAGCGGCCGGCCACCACGAGGGCAGCGCGTACTACTTCCACCTCGGAACGGACGGGCTGTACGCCGGTACTGGCATGTACATGATGGCCAGCGACCAGCTGGCGCGGTTCCGCGAGGCTGTCGACGCCGAGTCCACTGGGACCGAGATCGCCGGCCTCGTCGAGCAGCTCGCGGCGGGCGGATACGACGTCAGCGCGCACGACGAGCTGAAGACCGCGCCGCGCGGCTACCCGAAGGACCACTCGCGCATCGCGCTGCTCCGCCGCAAGGGACTCGTCGCCGGCCGGTCCTGGCCGGTCACGCAGTGGATGCACACCGCGAAGGCGAAGGGCCGGATCGTCGAGACGTGGGAGGGCGCCGCGCCGTTGAACGCGTGGCTGCAGGCCCACGTCGGCCCGAGCGAGCTCCCGCCCGACGACCGCCGTCGCTAGCGAGCGCGCTCACCGCGCGCCCAGACCTCGTCGGACGCCGCGGCCGAAGCGGGTGGCTCGTGGTTACGGGCGCTTCGTGACGCGGTAGGCGCAGCGGGCGTCGCCCGACAGCAGGTGCTGTGTGCGCTCGACGGTGACGTCGTCGCCTAGGGCGGCGCGGAACAGGTCGAGCTCGGCGCGGCACAGACCGGGGCACGAGCCGGCGGCCTCGCAGATCGGGCAGTGGTGCTCGACGAGCACCATCGCGTCGCCGTCGGACACCGCCTCGGCGAGGTAGCCCTCCGCTGAACGGATGTCCGCCAGGCGGCGCACCCGCACGCGCACGCTCGCCGTCTCCGGATCGGGGAGCACTTCGCGGTACGTCGCCAGCTGCCCCGCGAAGCGAGCGTCGAGCACGCGGTCGAGGCCGCTCTGCCCGTGCGCCGTGCGGATCGCGGACAGCAGGTCGACGGCGAGCTCGGCGTGGTGGTCGGGGAAGAGCGCGTTCGCCGCCGGGGCGAGCCGCCACCGCGCCGGCGGGCGGCCGCGACCCTTCGGCTCGGAGGGCGACCGTTCGACGAGCTCCAGCTCCTCGAGCACTTCGAGGTGCTGGCGGACGGCCGTGTCGGTGAGACCGAACAGCTCGGCGAGCTCGGGTGCGGTCGCGTGCTCGACGACCTTCAGCCGGTCGAGGATGCGGCGCTTGGCATCGGAGAGCTCGGTCATCCATCGGGGAGGCTAGCTGGATTCCGCAAGAAGGGACTTGACCAAAGCCGCCCAGCAGCGTTACATAAGCCTCAGGTTGCGAAAGTGGCCCTATCGAGGAGGCGCTCCGTGGACGCAGTGCGAGCCGGCACGATCGACGAGCTCCGCCGGGACAGGCGCCTGCTGACCAAGCTCGGCTCGCGTCCCGTGCTCGTGGTGTGGCACGCCGATCGGCCGTTCGCCATCGAAGACCGCTGCCCGCACCTCGGCTTTCCTCTCCACCAGGGCACCGTCGAAGCGGGGCTGCTGACGTGCCATTGGCATCACGCCCGCTTCGATCTGGTCAGCGGGTGCACGCTCGACCCCTGGGCCGACGACGCGCTCGGCTTCGACGTCGAGGTCGACAAGGAGGAGGTGTGGGTCCGCGCCCGCCCGGACACGGATCCCGTCGGCCGGCTGTCGCAGCGGCTGCGTGACGGACTGGAACAGGGGTTGACCCTCGTCACGGCGAAGTCCGTGCTCGGCCTCCTCGAGGCGGACCCGTCGCCCGGCCCGATCCTGCGCACGGCGCTCGACTACGGCATCGCGAACCGCGCCGGTGGCTGGGGCTCGGGCCTGACGGTCCTGGTGGCGATGGCCAACGTCCTCCCGCACCTCGCGCCGGCGGATCGTCCGCTGGCGCTGGTGCAGGCGCTCGCGTTCGTCAGCCGCGACACGCGCGGTCACGCGCCCCGCTTCCCCGAGCCGGCGTTGCGCGGGCCCGGGCAGGACGCCGCCATCGTCGCCGCGTGGTACCGGCGCTTCGTGGAGACGCGCTCGTCCGACGCCGCCGAGCGGGCGCTCGCCACGCTCGTCGAGCTCGCCGGGTGCGACGCGGCGGAGCGGGCGATGACGACTGCGCTGACCGACCACCTGTTCATCGACGAGGGCCACACGCTCGACTTCACGAACAAGGCGATCGAGGCGCTCGACCACACCGGCCCGGGCTACGACCACGTGCTCACCTCGCTCGTGCGCCAGACCTGCGCCGCCGAGCGCTCGGAGGAGTCCGGCGAGTGGCGCCACCCGCACGACCTGGCGGCCATCGCCGAAGCCGCGTCGGACGGCCTCGCCGGCGCGCTGGCGACCGGTCGCCAGGTCGCCTCGCCGGCGGTCGACGTGGCCAAGCTGGGCTGGTCGATCCTGGCGGACGACCCGCAGGCAGTCGTCGACGCGGTGCTCGACGCCGTCCGTGCCGGCGCCACGGGTGAGGAGCTGGGCCGCGCCCTGGCGTACGCGGCCGCGCTGCGCATCACCCGCTTCCATCTGAACAACGACCCGGGCGACTGGAACTCGGTTCACCACGCGTTCACGTACGCCAACGCGCTGTACCACTGCCTCGTCCGCCAGGGCGCGACGCCGGAACTGCTCCGCGGCGTCGTCCACGGCGCGCTGCGCGTCTACCTGGACCGGTTCCTGAACGTGCCCGCGGCGCGGCTGCCCCAGACGACCGCCGGCACGCTCGAGCAGCTGTCCGCGGCCTGGGACGTGCAGGGCGCCGTCGACCACGCGGCGAACGAGGCGTACGGCTACCTCGCCGCCGGTGGCGCGCCGGCGGACCTGATCGCCGCGCTGGGCTCGGCGCTCGTGCGCGAGGACGCCGGATTCCACTGGTTCCAGCTGTACGAGGCCGCGATCCGCCAGGCCTGCGCGTGGCCGGAGGGATCGGAGGAGTCGGCCCTCATCCTCGCCGGCCTGGCCAGGTTCCTCGCCGCGCACACGCCGACGCGGCGCGAGCTGGCCACCGTCGTCCGCACCGCCTCCCGCCTGCGACGCGGCGAACGGATCTTCGAGGACGACGGCGACGGCGAGGCAGTCGGCGAGGGCGCGCCTGCCACACTTCCCGTGTGACGCTCCTCGCGGTCGACGCGCTCGCCGGGCAGCTCGGCCTCGCCGCGGACGTCGTCGACGACGACGCCCTCTCCCGCACGGTGGCGCGCTTCCGCGAGCGGCAGATCGTCCTGCCGACGTTCGCCGAGCTCGCCGACCCGGCGCGCATCGACCGCGGGCGCACGTCCGGCGTCGACCGGGACGACCCAGATCCGCGCAACCTCTGGCGGGTGCACTGGTACAACGACGCCGACGGCGAGCGGACGCTCGTGCCCGACCACGTCGTGCTGCCGCAGGCGCTGACGGGAGTGGAGAGCCCGATCGTCGTCGCGCTCGGCGATCGCTTCCCGATGATCGCCGCGCACAAGGTGCTGGCGGCGTACGCCTGCCTCGCGCCGCGCCTCGTGACCGGCCAGTTCGACCCGACCCGGCACCGCGCGATCTGGCCATCGACCGGGAACTACGCCCGCGGCGGGGTGGCGATCAGCCGGATCATGGCCTGCCGCGGCGTCGCCGTCCTGCCGGCGGGCATGTCCCGGGAGCGCTTCGACTGGCTCGAGCGATGGGTGGCCGACCCCGCCAACATCGTCCGCACACCCGGGACCGAGAGCAACGTCAAGGAGATCTACGACGCCTGCAAGGAACTCGCCGTCGATCCGGAGAACTTCGTCCTCAACCAGTTCTGCGAGTTCGGCAATCACCTCGCCCACTACGAGATCACCGGCCGGGCGCTGGAGCACGTGTTCGAGGACGCCGCGGTGTCGATCGGGCGTCCCGAGTTGCGTCTGGCCGCGTTCGTCTCAGCGACCGGCTCGGCCGGGACGCTCGGCGCAGGGGACCGGCTGAAGGAGGCGCGGGGCACGCGCATCGTCGCCGTCGAGGCGATGCAGTGCCCGACGATGCTCGAGAACGGGTTCGGCGAGCACAACATCCAGGGCATCGGCGACAAGCACATCCCGCTGATCCACAACGTGATGAACACCGACGTCGTCGTCGCCGTCAGCGACCGGGCGACCGATCAGCTGCAGGTGATGTTCGCCTGCGATGACGGGCTCGGCTACCTCGCCGATCGCCGCCTCGTCCCGCAGCAGGTGCTGGCGACGCTGCACCACTTCGGGCTGTCGTCGATCTGCAACATGCTCGCCGGCATTCACCTCGTCGAACCCGTCGGGATAGCGGCGAGCGAGAAAGCTGCGCCGCTCGCTGGCGTAAAGCAGAGCGCTGTCGGTGGCGACCGTCATGATCACGTCCTCGGCACCGAGATCGAGATGCTTGGCGACCTTTATGG
>DASZOG010000285.1:0-11459 GCA_035550895.1 Acidimicrobiales bacterium | reverse complement strand
GTCGCCGTCGAGGACGGGCGGATCGTCGAGGTCGGCCGGGGCGTTCGCGGCGACCAGACGCTCGACGCCGGGGGGTGCGTCGTCGCCCCGGGACTGGTCGACCTCCACGCCCACCTGCGCGAGCCGGGCCAGGAGGAGGCGGAGACCGTCGAGTCCGGCTCCCGTGCTGCCGCGCTCGGCGGGTACACGGCCGTTGTGGCCATGCCCAACACGGATCCACCGGCGGACTCCGTGGCCGTGGTCGAGCTCGTCCGCCGTCTCGGCGAGGAGGCAGGGCTGTGCGAGGTGCTCCCGGCCGGGTGCATCACCGTCGGGCGCGGAGGGGAGGCGCTCGCCCCGCTCGGCGAGCTGGCTACGGCCGGCGTCCGCCTGTTCACGGATGATGGCAACGGCGTGCAGGACCCGCTCGTCATGCGCCGGGCCTGCGAGTACGCCACCGGCCTCGGGATCACCCTCGCCCAGCACTGCGAGGTCTCCCGCCTCACCCGGGGTGCGGTGATGCACGAGGGCCCGTGCTGCAGCCGCCTGGGCGTGCCGGGCTGGCCAGCCGTTGCGGAGGAGCTGATGGTCTTCCGCGACATCGAGCTCGCCCGCCTGACCGGCGCCAGCATCCACCTACTGCATCTGTCGACGGCGCGCAGCGTCGACCTCGTGCGCGCCGCCAAAGCGGACGGCCTTCCGGTGACGGCCGAGGTCACGCCCCACCACCTCATGCTCACCGACGAGGCGCTCGTCGGCTACGACCCGGTGTTCAAGGTGAACCCGCCGCTGCGCTCGTCAGCCGACATCGCCGCGCTGAAGGCCGGGCTCGCCGACGGCACGATCGACGCCATCGCCACCGACCACGCGCCGCACTCCCCGGAGGCGAAGGAGGAGCCGCTCGACCTGGCCCCGCCGGGAATGCTCGGCCTGGAGACGGCTCTTGGCGTGGCCATCGCCGAGCTCGACCTCGACCTGGCGGAGGTGCTCGCCTGCCTGTCGTGGAAGCCGGCAGCGATCGCCGGGGTCGCGGACCGCCACGGGGGGCCGATCGAGCCAGGCCGCCCGGCGCATCTGGCGGTGATCGACCCGGACGTCGTGTGGGAGGTCGTGCCGGAGCGGTCGGCGAGCCGCAGCCGGAACACGCCGTATGCCGGCTGCCAGCTGCGCGGCAAGGTGCGCCACACCGTTCTCGGCGGGCGGTCCGTCGTGATCGACGGCGAGGCCCACCGATGAGCCCGACGATGAGCCCGACGATGAGCCCGAGCACGAGGTCGCGCGATCGCTGCGACCCGGATCTCGGGGATCGCGCAGACCGAGAGCTGAATGGTTATGCGGTAGATTGCATGAACATGCGGCGGAGGTCCGGCGAGTGAGCGTGCGCGAGGCGGCCCTCGTCCTCGCCGACGGGTCCGTGTTCGAGGGCGAGGCGATCGGCGCCGAGCCACCCGCGGGTGTGGCCAGCGGGGAAGTCGTCTTCAACACCGTGCTCTCCGGGTACCAGGAGGTGATCACCGACCCCTCGTACGCAGGGCAGATGATCACCTTCACGAACCCGCACATCGGCAACTACGGGGTCAACGGCACGGACTTCGAGGCCCGCCGACCGTTCTGCCGGGGCGTGGTCGTGCGCGATCTCGCCCGCCGGCACAGCAGCTGGCGGGCGGAGTCGGATCTCGACGGCCTGCTCCGCCGCTTCGGCATCCCCGGCATCGGCGGAGTCGACACGCGCCGGCTGACGCGCCGCATCCGGGACCACGGCGCCCTGCCGGGAGCGTTCGGCACCGCTTCCGAGGCGACGCTGCGCGCCGCGGCGCAACAGGAGCCGGGCACCGACGGGATCGACCTCGTCGCCCAGGTCACCACGGCCGAGCCCTACGTCGTCGAGCGCACCCGCGACGCTGAGCGCGACGGGGCGCGACGCATCGTCGCCTACGACTTCGGCATCAAGCACACGATCCTCCGTCACCTGGCGCGCGCCGGCACGGTCGAGGTCGTGCCCGCCTCGACACCTGCGGCCGATGTCCTCGCCCGCGAGCCGGACGGCGTGTTCCTCTCCAACGGTCCGGGTGACCCCGCGATGGTGTCGTACGCCGTCGACGCCGTCCGCCAGCTCCTCGGCCACGTCCCCGTCTTCGGCATCTGCCTCGGGCACCAGCTGCTCGGGCTGGCTCTCGGCGCCGACACCGTGAAGCTGCCCTTCGGCCACCACGGCGGCAATCACCCCGTCCAGGATCTGCGCTCGGGCCGGATCGAGATCACCAGCCAGAACCACAACTTCGTCGTCGACGCGGCCACGCTGCCCGCCGGCGTCCAGGCGACGCACGTCAACCTGAACGACGGCGTGTGCGAGGGCCTGCATGCGCCCGGGCTGCGCGCCTTCGGGGTGCAGCACCATCCGGAGGCGGGGCCCGGGCCGCACGACAGCCGGTACCTGTTCGAGACGTTCCGGCGCCTGATCGACGAGCAGGACGCCACGCGCTGATGCCCCGCCGCGACGACCTCGAGTCGATCCTGATCATCGGGTCCGGCCCGATCGTCATCGGCCAGGCGTGCGAGTTCGACTACTCGGGTACGCAGGCCTGCCGCGTGCTGCGTCAGGAGGGGTACCGCGTCGTCCTGGCGAACTCGAACCCGGCGACGATCATGACCGATCCGGACTTCGCCGACCGGACGTACGTCGAGCCGCTGACGCCAGACGTCCTGGCCGAGATCGTCTCCCGCGAGCGACCGGACGCGGTCCTGCCGACGCTCGGCGGCCAGACCGGGCTGAACCTGGCGATGGACCTGTACCGCGCCGGGCTCGTCGGGCGCCCGGGGACGCCGGAGCTGATCGGCGCCAACGCCGAGGCGATCGAGACCGCGGAGGACCGCGAGCGGTTCAAGCAGGCGATGGTCGAGATCGGTCTCGCCGTTCCGCCGAGCGGGATCGCCCACAGCCTCGAAGGCGCGCTGACCGTGGCCGACGAGATCGGCCTGCCGGTCATCGTCCGCCCGGCGTTCATCCTCGGGGGGAAGGGGACCGGCCTGGCTGGGACGCGCGACGAGCTGCGCCGGATCGCTGCTGCCGGTTTGGCCGCCAGCCCGATCGGCGAGATCCTCATCGAGCGCTCGATCGCCGGCTGGAAGGAGTTCGAGCTCGAGGTGATGCGCGACCGCGCCGACAACTGCGTCGTCATCTGCTCGATCGAGAATGTCGACCCGATGGGTGTGCATACCGGCGACTCGATCACGGTCGCGCCGGCCCAGACGCTGACCGATGTCGAGTACCAGCAGATGCGCGACGCCGCGTTCGCCTGCATCCGCCGCGTCGGCGTCGAGACGGGCGGCTCCAACGTGCAGTTCGCCGTCGACCCGCGCCACGGCGAGCAGGTGATCATCGAGATGAATCCACGGGTCAGCCGCTCCAGCGCGCTGGCGAGCAAGGCGACCGGCTTCCCGATCGCCAAGATCGCGGCGAAGCTCGCCGTCGGCTACACGCTCGACGAGATCCCGAACGACATCACCCGCAAGACCCCCGCCAGCTTCGAGCCGACGATCGACTACGTCGTGACGAAGGTGCCCCGCTGGGCGTTCGAGAAGCTGCCCGGCACGAGCGGCGTCCTCGGCACGCAGATGCAGAGCGTCGGCGAGGCGATGGCCATCGGACGGACGTTCCCGGAGAGCCTGCAGAAGGCGCTCCGCTCGCTGGAGACCGGTCGCGCCGGGCTGAACGCGGATCCCGGCGAGGCGGTGTACGCCCTGCTGAACGACGACGAGCTGCTGGAGGCGGCCGCCCGGCCGACGCCGGAGCGGATCTTCCACGTCGCCGAGGGGCTGCGCCGCGGCATCGGGATCGAGGACCTGTGTGCCGCCAGCCGGATCGACGCGTGGTTCCTCGATCAGATCGCGCGCATCGTCGAAGAGCGCGCCGTCCTCGAGGCAGCCGTGTGGCGCGATCTGCCCCGGGCCGCGTGGCGGAGGGCGAAGCAGCTCGGGTTCTCCGACGCGCAGCTCGCCCACCTGTGGGGCGCGTCCGAGGACGAAGTGCGCGCCACCCGGCTCGCCACGGGCGTGCGGGCGACGTTCAAGACCGTCGACACCTGCGCCGCCGAGTTCGCCGCGGAGACGCCGTACCACTACTCGACGTACGAGGACGAAGACGAGGTGCGCGCCGGCGGGCGGCCGCGGGCGATCATCCTCGGCAGCGGCCCGAACCGCATCGGCCAGGGCATCGAGTTCGACTACTGCTGCGTCCACGCCAGCTTCGCCCTGCGCGCCGCCGGCTACGAGACGGTGATGGTCAACTGCAACCCGGAGACGGTGTCGACCGACTACGACACGAGTGACCGTCTCTACTTCGAGCCGTTGACCCACGAGGACGTGCTCAACGTGCTCGACGCCGAGCGCGCTGCGAGCCCCACCGACGACGTGCAGGTCATCGTCACCCTCGGCGGGCAGACGCCGCTGAAGCTCGCCTCGGGGCTCCCGGTCGAGCTGATCGCCGGGACGCCGCCGGCGTCGATCGACGTCGCCGAGGACCGCGAGAAGTGGAACGCGCTGTGCGCCCGGCTGCAGATCCCGCAGCCGCCGGGCGGCACGGCCACGAGCCTGGAGCAGGCACTCGAGATCACTCGCCGGGTGGGCTTCCCGGTGCTCGTCAGGCCGAGCTACGTGCTCGGAGGCCGGGCGATGCAGATCGTCGACGACGAGGGCCAGTTGAAGGAGGTGATGGCCGGCCTCTACGGGTTGGGGCTGGTCGGGTTCGGCAGCCTCGGCCGGGAAGGCGGCCTGTCCGCGGAACGACCGGTGCTCGTCGATCGCTTCCTGGAGGACGCGGTCGAGGTCGATGTCGACGCGATCCGCGACCGGACCGGCGAGGTGCTCATCGGCGGCGTGATGGAGCACGTCGAGGAGGCCGGCGTGCACTCCGGCGACTCGGCCTGCGCGATCCCACCGCAGACGCTGCAGCTGTGGGTCGTCGAGGTCATCCAGGCGTACACGCGGGCCATCGCCGACGCGCTCGACGTCGTGGGGCTGCTCAACGTGCAGTACGCCGTGCAGGGCAACCAGGTCTACGTCATCGAGGCCAACCCGCGCGCCAGCCGCACCGTGCCCTTCGTCGCCAAGGCCACCGGAGTGCCGCTGGCGAAGGTCGCCAGCCGGGTGATGGTCGGCGCCACGCTCGCCGAGCTGCGCGGCGAGGGGCTCGTCCCCGAGGTCACCGGCGGGCAGGTCGCGGTGGACCACGTCGCGGTGAAGGAGGCGGTGCTGCCGTTCAGCCGCTTCCCCGAGGTCGACACCACGCTCGGGCCGGAGATGCGCTCCACCGGTGAGGTGATGGGCATCGACTCCACCTTCGGCCTCGCGTTCCACAAGGCCGAGACTGCCGCCGGGACGGTGCTACCCGATCGGGGCCTGGCGTTCCTCTCGCTGAACGACGGCGACAAACCGGCCGGGCTGGTCGTCGCCACCCGGCTGCGCGAGCTCGGCCTCGGCGTCGCTGCCACCCGCGGCACCGCCGCGTACCTCGCCCGCTACGGGCTCGACGTCGACCTGGTCGTCGACAAGCTCGGCGACGGGGACGGGCCGACGGCAGTCGATCTGATCGCCAGTGGCGAGGTGACCTTCGTCGTCAACACGCCGCAGGGGAGCGGGCCCCGCTCCGACGGCTCGTCCATCCGCCAGGCGGCGAACGTCCACCGCGTGAGCGCGGTGACGACGGTCGAGGCGGCCCTCGCCGCCGTGCACGGGATGGCCGAGCGCGCCGCGCAACCGCTGCGCGTCCGCTCGCTGCAGGAGTACCACGGCGGGTGACCGCCGGTCCGGATCTGACCACCCGCGTCGGCGCGGTCGAGCTGCCGAACCCGGTGACGACGGCGTCGGGCACCTCCGGCCACGGCGCGGAGCTCGGCGCGTACCTCGCGCTCGGGGAGCTCGGCGCAGTCGTGGTCAAGTCGCTCGCGGCGTTCCCCTGGCCAGGGAACCCATCGCCGCGCCTGCACCCGGTGCCGGGCGGGATGCTCAACGCGATCGGGCTGCAAGGCCCGGGCGTGGCGGCGTGGCGGGAGCACGACCTCCGCGGACTCGTCGCGACCGGAGCGCGTGTCGTCGCCAGCATCTGGGGCCGGACAGTCGACGAGTACGCCGCCGCGGCGGAGGCGCTCGCGGGGGCGCCCGGCGTCGTCGCCGTGGAGATCAACCTCTCCTGCCCGAACCTCGCCCACGCCGATCGGGCCGGCCAGGCGATGTTCGCCCACGACGCCGAGGCGACGCGGGCGGCCGTAGCCGCGGCCGGCGCGAGCGGGCTGCCACGGTGGGCCAAGCTGAGCCCGAACTGCGCCGGACTCGGCGACATCGCGGCGGCGGCCGTGGACGGAGGCGCGGCGGCGGTCACGCTCGTCAACACGCTGCTCGGCATGGTCATCGACACCGACACGGGGCGACCGGTCCTCGGCGCCGGCGGCGGTGGCTTGTCGGGAGCGGCCATCCATCCGGTCGCGGTGCGCGCCGTCCACGACGTGCGGGCCGCGCAGCCGCACCTGCCGATCGTCGGGGTCGGTGGCGTGCGCAGGGGCCGCGACGCGGTGGAGCTGATGCTCGCGGGGGCCAGCGCGGTGCAGGTCGGCACGGCGAGCTTCGCCGACCCGCGGGCGCCCGCTCGCGTCCTGGCCGAGCTGCGCGAGTGGTGCCAGCGCCGTGGCGTCGCCCGCGCGGCCGATCTCGTCGGCGCGGCGCACCGGGGAGGCATCGAGTGGAGCGAGTGACGTTCGCCGGCACGCTGCGCCGGAGCTGGGAGGCGTCGGGATCGCTGCTCTGCGTCGGGCTCGATCCCGACCCGGCGAGGGTCCCGGAACCGCTGCGTGGCGACCGTGCACCGCTCCTCGCCTGGTGTCGCGAGATCGCCGCGGCCACCGCCGACCTGGCGTGCGCGTTCAAGCCCCAGTTCGCCCACTTCGCGGCTGCCGGCGCCGAGGAGCAGCTCGCCGCCCTCGTCGCCCACCTGCACGGCGAGCACCCCGGCGTGCCGGTGATCCTCGACGCCAAGCGCGGGGACATCGGCTCGACGGCCCTGCACTACGCCGCCGAGGTGTTCGACCGCTACGGCGCGGACGCGGTGACGGTCAACCCGTACCTCGGTGGTGACGCGCTGGCTCCGTTCCTCGAACGCGCTGATCGCGGCGTGTTCGTGCTCTGCCGGACGTCGAACCCCGGGGGTGCCGACCTCCAGGCGCTGGAGGTGGGGGGGCGCCCGCTGTACGAGCACGTCGCCCGCAAGGTCGTCGGTGAGTGGAACCCACATGGCCAGACCGGTCTCGTCGTCGGCGCGACCGCGCCCGGCGAGCTCGCCCTTGTGCGGGCAGTGGCCGGCGACGTGCCGATCCTCGTGCCGGGGATCGGCACGCAGGGCGGCGACGTCGCGGCCGCGGTGCGGGCCGGCGTGACACCCGCCGGCACGGGGCTGCTCCTCAACTCGTCGCGCGCCGTGGTCCACGCCTCGGCCGGCGCGGACTTCGCCGAAGCCGCCCGCGCCGTCGCGCTCGCCACCCGCGACCGCATCCGGGACGCGCTCGCTGACCCCTCCGCTCAGCTGCCCGCGTCCCCGCCGCTCCGTGACATGCCTGCGTGACGGGTACGTCGTCGCCGGTGATGCCGCGTCCGGGGCCCGGCCCCTTGCTATGGTGCCGCTCCATGGCAACCCCTCCCGCTCGTAGCCCGGAAGACATCGCCGCTGCCCTCGAGAAGGCGGCCGCCGCCCGCGCCGCGATGGCCGAAGTGAAGGCGAAGCTGAAGATGGGTCAGCTCAGCCTGGCCGACGCGCTCGACCAGTCCGGGTCCGATCCCGCGATCGGCAAGCTGAAGGTCACCGCGCTCCTGCAGTCGCTGCCCGGGGTCGGCAAGGTCAAGGCCCGCGACATCATGTCCGAGCTCGAGATCGCTGAGAACCGGCGGGTGCAGGGCCTCGGGGCGCAGCAACGCAAGGCGCTCCTCGAGCGCCTGAGCAGCTGACCGGTGATCAGCACGGCTTGATCATCGTCATCTCTGGCCCCGGCGGTGTCGGCAAGGGAACCATCGTCGCGGAGCTCGTCCGCCGTGATCCCTCGCTGTGGCTGAGCCGGTCGTGGACGACGCGACCCCGCCGTCCCGCTGAGCCCGAGGACGCGTACGTCTTCACCGACCGGGAGACGTTCGAGGCGCATCTCGCGGCGGGCGGCTTCCTCGAGCACACCGACTTCCTCGGCAGCTACTACGGCAGCCCGATCCCCGATCCTGCCCCCGGCCAGGACATCGTCCTCGAGATCGAGGTCAGCGGGGCGCAGCAAGTGAAGGCCAAGCATCCCGAGGCGCTGCTGATCTTCGTGCTCCCGCCGTCGCGGGCCGAGCAGGAACGCCGGCTCCGGGAGCGGGGGGACGCCGGGCACAGGGTCGCGGCACGGTTGCGCAAGGCCGAGGAGGAGGAGCCCGTCGGCAAGGCGCTCGCCGACCACGTGGTCGTGAACGACGACCTCTCGCGCACGGTCGACGAGCTGTTGAGCATCATCCGGGCCGAACGGGCGGCATGAGCCGAACCGGCCATCCGAGTCGAACCGGCGCGTGAGCGGTATCCTTTCTCCCTCCATGGCCCGCTCGCACGAGACGATGATGAACCCCCCGATCGAGGAGCTCCTCGACCGGGCGGCCTCCAAGTTCGCCCTGGTCACCCTGGCCTCCCGCCGGGCCCGCCAGATCAACTCCTACTTCGGCCAGCTCGGGGAGGGCCTGGGCACGATCGTGCCCCCGCAGGTCACCTCCGTCGCCCGCAAGCCGCTGTCGATCGGCTTCGAGGAGATCGCCGCCGACAAGATCGTCCCCGTGGCGTTGCCGGACGAGCCGGAGGTCGACGGCGACGGTGAGGTCGTCGACGGCGGCCAATGGGGTGCAGGCGCGGTGTCCGCCGGCGAGGCGCCCGCCGAGCCCAGCTGAACGGGCGGCGGGTGGACGCCGGCGCTTCGGCCCTGGCCGGTCGACGCGTCGTCCTCGGGATCAGTGGGGGTATCGCCGCCTACAAGTCGATCGAGGTCTGCCGCCGCTTGGTCGACGCCGGCGCCCATGTCGTGCCGCTGCTCACCGCCGGCGCGCAGCGCTTCGTGGGTCTGACCACCTTCGCCGCGCTGGCCTCGGAGCGACCGCGGACGTCGCTGTTCGACGACGCCGACCCGATCCCGCACACCCGCCTCGGCCAGACGGCGGACGTGATCGTCGTCGCCCCGGCGACGGCGCGGGTCCTCGGGGCGTACGCCGCGGGCATCTCGTCCGACCTGCTCACGGCGACGCTGCTGGCGACAAGGGCTCCCGTCGTCGTCTGCCCGGCGATGCACACCGAGATGTGGGAGCACCCCGCCGTCGTCGACAACGTCGCCCTGCTCCGCCGGCGCGGCGTACACGTCGTCGAGCCCGAGACCGGCCGCCTCGCCGGAGGTGACGTCGGTGCCGGACGGTTGGCCGACCCCGTGGCCATCGTGGCCGCGGTGGAGGCGGTCCTCACGCCCCAGGACCTGAAGGGCGTCCGCCTGCTCGTCACCGCCGGCGGCACGCGCGAGCCGATCGACGCCGTGCGCGTCATCACCAACCGTTCCTCCGGGAAGCAGGGCCACGCCATCGCCGCCGAGGCGGCGCGGCGCGGCGCGGCCGTGACCCTCGTGACCACCGCCGAGGCCACAGCAGCGCGTCAGCTCGGCGGCCTGCAGATCGAGGTCGTTCCCGTGGAGACCGCCGCCGACATGCAGGCCGCCGTCGACACC
Organism: Acidimicrobiales bacterium; assembly: GCA_035550895.1. Taxonomy (GTDB): domain Bacteria; phylum Actinomycetota; class Acidimicrobiia; order Acidimicrobiales; family Ilumatobacteraceae; genus DASZOG01. The sequence goes on along the minus strand of DASZOG010000285.1, from coordinate 1,719 downwards.
CGCGCCGGGCAGGCCGAGGTGATCGTGATGGCCGCGGCCGTCGCCGACTTCCGCCCCGCCGATCCCGCCGGGCGGAAACTGAAGAAGGACGAGGGCGTGCCGACCGTCGTCCTCGAGCCGACGCCCGACATCCTCGGCGCGCTCGGCGCCCGCAAGCCGCCTGGGCAGGTCCTCGTCGGGTTCGCCGCCGAGACGGACCGCGTCGCCGAGAACGCGCAGCGCAAGCTGGCCCGGAAGAACCTCGACCTGATCGTCGCCAACGACGTCTCGGCGCCTGGTGTCGGCTTCGATCACGATACGAACGCGGTTACGATCTTCTCCTCCGGCGGCGAGGTGCGGAACGTGCCGCTCGCCGAGAAGGCGACGATCGCCCGAGCCGTGCTCGACGAGGTCGTCGCCTGCCGGCACCGTCGATTCTGAGATCACTCCGAGGAGCAACCTTGACCCGCTGGACCTTCACCTCCGAGTCGGTGACCGAGGGCCATCCCGACAAGATGGCCGACCAGGTCTCGGACTCCGTGCTCGACGCGATCCTCGCCGAGGATCCGGAAGGCCGTGTCGCCTGCGAGACGCTCCTCACGACCGGGCTGTGCGTCGTCGCCGGGGAGATCACCACGACCGCGTACGTCGACATCCCGAAGTTGGCCCGGGAGACGATCAAGCGCATCGGGTACGACCGGGAGAGCTACGGCTTCGACGGCAACACCTGCGGCGTCGTCGTCTCGATCGACGAGCAGAGCCCGAACATCGCCCAGGGCGTCGACACGTCCGAGGAGGTGCGCGTCGGGCGCAGCGGCGAGGACCTGCTCAACTCCCAGGGCGCCGGCGACCAGGGAATGATGTTCGGTTACGCCTGCGACGAGACGCCGGACCTGATGCCGCTGCCGATCTGGCTCGCCCACCGCCTCGCCGAGCGCTTGTCGGAGGTGCGCAAGGCCGACTCCATCCCGTACCTCCGGCCCGACGGCAAGACGCAGGTGACGTTCGACTACGAGGACGGCAAGCCGGTGTCGCTGCGGGCAGTGCTCATCTCCACGCAGCACGCGCCGGGTATCGACCGTGACTCGCTGATCAAGCCCGACCTCGTCGAGCAGGTCATCCGCCCGATGGTCCCGGAGGAGTACCGCGACGACGACTACGCGGTGTACATCAACCCGACGGGCACGTTCGAGCTCGGCGGCCCGCACGCCGACACCGGCCTCACCGGGCGGAAGATCATCGTCGACACGTACGGCGGCATGGGCCGCCACGGCGGTGGTGCGTTCAGCGGGAAGGACCCGTCGAAGGTCGACCGGTCGGCGGCGTACGCGTCGCGGTGGGTGGCGAAGCACATCGTCGCGTCGGGTGCCGCGACCCGCTGTGAGGTGCAGGTCGCGTACGCGATCGGCATGGCCCAGCCGGTGTCGATCCTCGTCGAGACGTTCGGCACGCACACGGTCGACCCGGCCAAGATCGAACACGCCTTGCGCGAGGTGTTCGACCTGCGTCCGGCGGCGATCATCCGCGATCTCGACCTGCGCCGCCCGATCTACGCCAAGACCGCTGCCTACGGGCACTTCGGGCGGCCGCTGCCCGAGTTCACCTGGGAGGCGACGAGCCGTCTCGACGACGTGAAGTCCGCATTGGGCTTGCTGTGAACGTGAGTTGCAGAAGGCCGGCTTGGCCGGCCTGAGCCCTGCCCGAGTCGGCGCGAAGGGGAAGGGTTCGGGAAGGGGCGTG
>DASZOG010000284.1:0-8681 GCA_035550895.1 Acidimicrobiales bacterium | reverse complement strand
AGCGTGTGCACACGGTCATCGACCCGACGACGGCGGAGGTCGCCGCCTGAGGGGTGCCGGTACGGTGTTCGGCGGCCATGCTCGCGGAGGAGGGGATTCCATGAGCGGTATCGACCGCCGGACACTGCTCAAGTCCGGAATCGGGGCGGCGGGTGCGCTCGCCCTCGCCGGCCCGTTCGAGGGGATCGTCGCGCACGCGACACCGGGCCGGCGGGCGACGCCGCCGCGTCTCGGGCCGCTGGCAGACGTGGCCGACCTCGCCGATGGCGCCATCCGCCTCGCCCTGCCGGCCGGCTACGTGTACCGGTCCTTCGGGGCGACCGGCGACGTGATGACGGACGGTGTCGTCACGTCCGGCCGCCAGGACGGGATGGCCGCCTTCGCCGGCCCGCACGGCCGGATCCGGCTCGTGCGCAACCACGAGCTGCAGTTCAGCGGCGCACCGCTCGGCGACCCGGCGCGGTCGTACGACCCGGTGACGCAGGGCGGCACGACGACGCTCGAGGTCGATCCGGCGACCCGCGAGCTGCTCGGCAGTTGGGTCAGCCTGACCGGCACGTCGTTCAACTGCGCAGGTGGCCCGACGCCGTGGGGCACATGGATGAGCGTCGAGGAGACGGTCAACGGACCCGACGTCGGGCCCGACTTCGCCGGCGCGGGCCCTGACTTCCAGCAGCAGCACGGCTACCTGTACGAGGTCGATCCGAGATGGGGGCCTGGCGAGTACCCGAAGGTCGAGCCGATCCGCAGCGTCGGGCGGATGCCGCACGAGGCGGCAGCCGTGGACCCGCACTCCGGCTACTTGTACCTGACCGAGGACCAGTTCCTCTTCCCGGCCGGCGTCTACCGGTATCGCGGCCCCCGCCACGGGCGCCACGCGCAGCGGATCGTCGACGGTGGGCGGCTCGAGATGCTCAGGGTGCAGGGGGCGACGGAGCCCACGGAGCTCGGCGGGCAGCTCGAGGTCGGCGCGCAGTTCCGCGTCGACTGGGTGAAGATCCCCGAACCCGACTTCGACGGCGGAGGGGCGCCGAACGACACGGCGATCCGCACGGTGAGCCTGCAGGGCTTCGCCCAGAACGCGGCGATGTTCGCCCGCCCGGAGGGACTCTGGTACCGGCGCGGTGCGATCTTCTTCTCCTGCACCCGCGGCGGTGCGACGCAGTTCACCGGCAACCCGCTCAACGAGTACGGCAACGGGCACGGGCAGATCTGGCGCCTCGATCCGGACCGGAAGAAGTTGACGCTGATCTTCCAGTCGCCCGGCCCGGATGTGCTCGACCTCCCCGACAACATCACGCTCACGAAGCGGGGCACGATCGTCATCTGCGAGGACAGCACCGACGGGACCAACTTCGTCCGCCTGCTGGATCGGGACGGCAACCTGGAGACGTTCGCCCAGAACCGCTTCAGTGGCGACGAGTTCGCCGGTGCGGCGGTCAGCCCCGACGGCAACACGCTGTTCGTCAACACGCAGGCGAGCGCGGGACGCACGTTCGCCATCTGGGCCGAGGGACACCGCCTCGGTTTCTGAGCCGCATCGCCTCCGCGGCCCTGTCAGGCGGCGGCCGAGTCGTCGATCTGCTGGCCGGAGCCGTGCCCGTGGTACCCCCATGCGGGGAAGTTGAAGTCCGCCGTCACGGAGTTGGGCAGCAGCATCACCGCACGGAGGAACGACTTCAGATCCGGGACGCCGTAGAGGTTCACCTCGTGGCCCCACGCCCGCAGGCGATCGAGCACCGTGTCGAGGTCGTCGTTCTGCCATCGGAGCGAGATCCGGTCGACGCCCCAGTCGCCGATCACGGAGAGCACCGCCCGCGCCTGGTCCGGCGCAGCGAGCACCAGGGGGCGGAGGAAGTCGACCGAGCACTGCACGACCGCTGCCGGGCGTGCCGCGCGCAGGGTGCGGAAGCCCTCTTCCCGCAGCACCTCGAAGGATCCGTTGAACCACACGCGGTCATCGGCGAGACGGTGGGTGACGAGCGCCGCCAACGTGTCGTCGATGACGTCTGGTCCGTCCTTCAGGTCGAGCTTCACGTTGCGGCCCTGCTCGACGAGCGAGGCGAGCACGGCGTCGAGCGCGAGCAGCACCTCACCGTCGGACGACGGTCGCGCCGCGAACGAGTCGTGACGGAGCACCAGCCGACCGAGCGGATCGCGGCGCACGTCGCATTCACCCCACTCGATGTCCGCGGCGAGGAACTCGTGGAGGTTCTCCGCGTCGTTGAGGCCGTGCCACACCAGGACAACCTGCGGCGGGAGGTCGTACTCGTCGATCGAGCCCACGCCGGGTCCGTACCCAGCTCGCCGGTCGTTTACTGGCGGTTTGGGCGCACGACGTGCGCCCAAACCGCGTCAGAAGCGAGTGGTCACGCCGGGTCGTCGCGGGTGCCGGCGTGGGCGGTACGGCCGGACTCGTGCTCTGGGAAGAGATCGGCGTAGGTCTCGCCTTCGACATAGGGGTGCTTGGCGAGCTCGTCCTCGTCGACGTCAACCCCGAGACCAGGCCCGGTGGGCACGGTCAGCGTCCCACCCCGCAGATCGGCCAGGGCCAGACCGGGATTCTCGCCGATGCTCGTGATCATCGGCTGGTCGGGCTCGATGTCGAACTCGAACAGCCGTACGCGCGCTGCGGTCGCCCACTGCAGGTTGGCGGCGAGGCCGACGACCGTCGGGCCGCCGATGTGCGGGATGACCTCGATCGCCCCACGCCCGGCGATGTCGGCGATCTCCATGCACGACAGGAGGCCCCCGCACAGCGTGGCGTCGGGCTCGAACACGCGGGCGGCGTCACGCCGGGCCAGTTCGGCGAACGCCCGCGGCGAATAGACGCGCTCACCTACCGCGACGCGGATCGGCGAGCTGTGCTGCAGCCGCTCGAGCCCCTCGATCTGGTACTGCGGGATGGGTTCCTCGAAGAAGTGGATGCGATGCGGGGCGATCCGCCGCGTCAGTTCGATCGCGCTGTCGGCGTCGTGGAACCAGTAGGAGTCGACGCCGATCAACACGTCTGGACCGACGTGCTCGCGCACGACCCGCACCTGCTCGACGTCGTCGTCGACGGCCCGGCCGAGGCGCACCTTCACTCCGGTGAAGCCGAGCTCGAGGCACTGGTCGAAGTAGTGCGCGTGCCAGTCGAACGACTGCTCGAACATCGTCGTCCCGGTGCCGTACAGCGGGATCGGGTAGGCATGGCCGCCGAGCAGTTGGTGGATCGGTGCGCCGAGCGACTTGCCGAGGATGTCCCACAGCGCGATCTCGATCGCCCCGATCGTCTGCGAGGTGAGGCCCTCCCAGCCGAGGTAGCCGTCGAGCGCGACCTTCAGCTCCGCGACGCGGTCGCGGATCGCGAGCGGGTCGCGCCCGGTGAGGTGCCGCGTGCACACGTCCTCGACAACCGTGCGGAACACTGTCGGGTACGAGTGTCCCCAGTTCGTCGACGCCTCGCCCCAGCCGACGGTGCCGGTGTCGGTCTCGATCCTCACGAGCGCCCAGCTGCGTTGCATCTCCGGGTGGAGGATCCGGTGCCCGGTGAGCACGGCGCGCACGCTGTCGATCTTCATCCTCGTCCTCCTGGACTTGTGTCCGGCGTGAGCAACCCGGCGCCCGCGAGCGCAGACCACAGCTCGTCGGGCACGGCGGTGTGCATCGCGGCGACGTTCTCGTCGACCTCACCGGGCGTCGCCATGCCGACGACGATCGCGGTGACCCCGGGGTTGGTCAACGGGAACCTCATCGCTGCCGCCCGCAGCGACACGGCGTGGTCGGCGCACACGCGCTCGATCCGGCGCGCCCGCGCCAGCACGGCGCCGGCCGCGGGTGCGTAGTCGTACCAGGCCTGCTCGGATGGCCGGGCGAGGACTCCGCTGTTGAAGACGCCGGCGGCGAGGTACGCGACGCCGCGCTGCGCGCAACGGTCGACGAGCCCGGCCGCGCTCTGGTCGAGGAGGGTGTACCGGCCGGCGACCATCAGGCAGTCGAGGTCACACCGGTCGAGGAACGTCGCCGCCGTCTGCACCGAGTTGGTGCCGAGGGAGACGGCGGCGATCACACCCTGCTCGCGCAGGTCCACCAGCGCATGGTGTGCGCCCGCAAGCGCGTCTCCGACGTAGTCGTCGGGATCGTGGATGTGCGCGACGTCGACCCGATCGACGCCGAGGCGGGCGAGGCTGCCGTCGAGCGACCGGCGGACCGCGTCGTAGCTGAAGTCGAAGCGGGCTTCGAGCGCACCGTCCGGTCCGGGATGGAGGAGCCGGCCGACCTTCGTCGCGATGACCACCTCGTCGTGGCGACCGCGCAGTGCCGCTCCAAGGCGGGTCTCGCTCTCACCCGCGCCGTACAGCGGAGCCGTGTCGAAGAACGTCACCCCCGCATCGCGGGCGCGGCTGGCAGTGGCCCGCGCCGTCGCTTCGTCGTTGCCCCAGAACACCGAAGCGAGTGGAGCGGTGCCGAGGCCCAGGCGCGTGACGCGCAGGCCGGTGCTACCGAGCGCGGCCGCTTCCAGGCGTGGATGCGGCGGTGGATCCACGGTGCTGGCCTCCTCTCGCGGTGGAAGTCGTCGCCATAGGTGTCGATGATCGGTCGTCGCGCCGTCGCGCCGTCCGCACTCGCTCGATGTCTCGCATACACCTTGTCATTCCGCCACCACGATAAGTACTGTTTATGAGCGGGGGTTCAGCGCATGCTGTCCGTGGCCGGAAGGCAGGCACCGTGAGGACGCAGGAGGGGGCAGCGGTGGCGCCGGCGATCGAGACCTCTGCACCCGCGCGTTCGACATGGCTGACCTCCGACCGCTACCTCCCTGCTGTCGGCGTGCTCATCCTGCTCGCCATCTGGACGTACGGGGGCCGGGCAGGCTGGGCGAGCGGCATGGTCGTCACCCCGTTCGAGGCCATCGAGCCGATCTTCGGCGATTCGAGTGACGTCTACTGGCGAGCCGTCAAGGCCACGACGTGGTCCGCGTTCCGTGGGCTGCTGATCGGGGGCACGCTGGCGTTCGTCGCTGCGCTGGTCGCCGCGAGCGTGCCGTTCCTTCGGCGGAGCATCACGAGGCTGGCAGCCATCGCCAACGCGGCCCCGTGGGTCGCCGTCGCCCCGTGCCTGATCATCGTGCTCGGCAAGAGCCGCGGGCCGACCGCGGTGGCCGCGCTCGCGGTCTTCTTCTACGTCTTCATCTCGACGACGATCGGCCTCGGCGCGGCGCCCGCTGCGGCGCACGACGTCGCCTCCGTGCTCGGCGCGTCCCGGCGCCAACGGCTGTGGTCGGTGCAGCTTCCGGCCGCCTGGCCGTCGATCGCCGACGGGCTCAAGCTGGCGGCGCCGGCGGCACTGGCGGGCGCGATCTTCGGTGAGTGGTACGGCGCGCCGCGCGGCCTCGGGGTGTTGCTGATCACGGCCATGCAGTCGGCGCGGCCGTCGCAGCTCTGGGCGGCGTCGCTGCTCAGCGCCACGATCGGTCTGCTGGCCTTCGCGGTGCTCGCCGGCACGCGGGTGCTGCTGAGCAAGCGGTTCGGGGCGACGATCGCCGAGGGGACGGAACACCACAGGGCGCGTCCCAACCGGCTCTCCGTGATCGTGGCCGAGGCCGCGGCCATCCTGGGACTGGCGGTCGTCGGCGTCACCGTCTGGTGGGCCTGGATCGAGCTCGGTGACGTCGCGGGGATCGTCGTGCCGCGTCCCTCGGCGGTGTGGGAGGACATCTCGTCCTCGCCCGGCGAATACCTCTCGGCGACCGTCGCCACGCTCACCAACGCGGCGATCGCGCTCGCCATCGGCGCGGCGGCGGGCATGGCGGCAGCGCTCCTGGCGTTCCGGGTGAGCCTCCTCGCCGGCATCGCGATCCCGGTCGTCGTCCTGATGTCCGCGACCCCGCTCGTCGCGCTGTTCCCCCTCTTCGCCAGGGTGATCGGCTACCAACCCACGACGGTCCGCCTGCTCGCCGCCGTGCTGGTCTTCTACCCGGTGTTCGTGTACACCCGCTCCGGCCTGCAGGCGGCGAACCCCGCTGCGCTCGACGTCGTCGACTCGCTCGGCGCCCGGGGGAACTCGAGGTTCAGGAGCGTCGTGCTCCCCTCCGCCGTGCCGCACATCGCCAGCGGCTTCCGGATCGCAGCGGGAACGGCGGTCATCGCCGCGGTGGTGGGTGAGACGTTGATCGGGCGAAGTGGGCTCGGGGTCGAGTTCTCGCGGGCCTACAACCTGCTGCTGCTCCCGCGGGCGTTCGGCGCCGCGCTCGTGGTCGTCGCCGCATCGCTGGTGGTCTTCGCCCTGGCGGGCAAGTTCGAACGCGCCGTCCACGTCAGATGGACATGACCAGACCTGACCAGACCTGACCAGACAGGTTCCCGACAGTCCCTTGGAGGTTCCAGATGATTCAGAGCTATGACCGGCGAGCGTTCCTGGCCAGGTCGGCACGGATGGTGGGCGGGCTCACCGTCGTCTCCGGCATCCCGTTCCTCGCGGGCTGCGGGGACGACGACGATGCGGGTGGCGGCGAGGCGGGGACCGTCGGCACGCAGTTCAACTGGGTCCCCGACGTCGAGTGGGCGGCGTGGTACCTCGGCGAGGAGAACGGCCACTTCGCCGAGCGCAACGTGACCTCGCAACTCGGCCACGGTGGCCCCAACACCCCCGCCGTCGTCCAGGTCCTGGCCGCCGGCGACGGCAACGTCGGGTTGTCGGCCAGCGAGCTCGACATCACGCGGGCCAACAACGAGGGTTCGGACTTCGTCGTCATCGGGGCCATGTACCAGCGCAACCCGCTCGGGTTGACGTGGTTGAGCGGCACCGACATCAGCTCGGCCGAAGACCTCGTCGGCCTGCGCGTCGGGGGTCCACAGGGCGACCAGGTGCAGTTCGAGGCGTTGCTCAAGATCAACGGTCTCCCCGTGGAGTACGAGTTCATCCCGATGAGCTTCGATCCGCAGCCGTTGGTCGACGGCGAGATGGACGTGATCATCTCCTACGTGACGAACCAGCCGATCCAACTCCGGTTGGCCGGTCACGAGGCCGAGGCCGCGTCGTACAGCGACTTCGGCCTGCCGTCGTACGGCGACATCCTGTTCGCGTCGCAGGCATGGATCGACGACAACCGCGATCTGGTCGTGCGCTATCTCGCCGCTCTACTCAACGGAGCCGATGACAACCGCGCCGATCCGATGGCGGTCATCCCGATCCTGGTCGAGACCTATGGGGCCGAGGCCGAGATCAACGAGGAGTACGCCGTCGCCGCCAACCCGGAGTACATCGCGCTCATGGACAGCGACTTCACGGAGGAGAACGGGCTGCTCTCCGTCGATCCCGAGCGGATGGGCAACGAGGTGCTCCCGGGGCTCGAGGCCGCTGGCGAGACGGATCTCCCGTCCGTCGACGACTTCCTCGACACGTCGCTCTTGGAGGAAGCGCACGAGCTGCGTTCCTCGTGACGTGGGCTGACCAGCAACACTCGAAAGGTGCGTCGAGGGATACGGCCGTGGGGGAGTCCGCCGTCGCTGCCGGAGGAGGGATCGGCTCCCTCGCCGGGGACCGCGGGCCGGTGACCGAGACCGCAGGGTTCGAGCTGCACGGCGTGCGCAAGGAGTTCGTGCTCGACCGCCGGCCGCTCGTCGCCATCGCGCAGGTCGATCACACCGCGGCGATGGGCACGCTCACCGCACTCCTCGGCCCGTCGGGGTGTGGCAAGTCGACCGTCCTGCGGATGCTCGCCGGGCTGGAGGAACCGACTGCCGGAACCGTGCGCATCCACGGGCGCGCCCCGGCCGCGTCGCGCGACGACCACCAGATCGGCGTCGCGTTCCAGGATCCGGCGCTGCTGCCGTGGCGCAACGTCCAGGACAACATCCGGATGGCGCTCCAGATCACCGGGGCGAAGGTATCGAAGTCGGCCGTCGCCGACCTGATCCGCCTGGTCGGCCTGACCGGCTTCGAGTCGGCGCGGCCGCGCCAGCTGTCCGGTGGCATGCGCCAGCGGGTGGCGATCGCCCGCGCGCTCGTCACCGAGCCGACGGTCTTGCTCCTCGACGAGCCGTTCGGTGCGCTCGACGCGATGACCCGCCGGCGGATGAACATGGAGCTGCAGCGGATCTGGATGGCGCGTGTGACCACGACGCTGCTCGTCACCCACTCGATCGATGAGGCCGTCCTGCTGGCCGACGAGATCGTGGTCATGTCCCCCAGACCGTCGACGATCCTGGCCACGATCACCGTCGACCTGCCCCGGCCGCGCACCCCGGAGCTGACCCGCAGCCATGAGTTCCATGCCGTGGCCGATGAGGTGGCGTCGAAGCTCATCGCGGGAGACGAGGAGTGACGTCGACGATCGACGGCCCGGACATCGATCAGATCCGCTCCGGCGTCGGCAGCGCGATCGGCCGGGCGCGCAAGCGGGCGCGACTGTCGATGCGCGAGCTCGCCGATCAGTGCGGCGTCAGCCAACCGTTCATCAGCGCCGTCGAGCGAGGGCTGTCGACCCCTTCCATCTCGACGCTCTACCGGCTGGCCGAAGTTCTCGGCACAGAACCCTCGGCACTGCTGCCGGTGCACCGCGCGGACGAGGTGAGCGTCATCCGCGCCGGGCAGGGCCGGCGGGTGCCGTCGAGCGACCGCCCGAACTCCGCCGTCGGTCGTGTGCTGCTGAGCGACGACACCCGACACCTGGAGATCTACGAGTACGTCACGAGTCG
>DASZOG010000283.1:0-10062 GCA_035550895.1 Acidimicrobiales bacterium | reverse complement strand
ACACGCCGCGGTCACTCGGCGAGCTCGCCGCGTCCACCGGCCTGCCGCGGGCGACCGTCCACCGCCTGGCAGTCCGGCTCGAGCGCCACGGACTCGTCCGGCGCGATCCGGACGGGCGGTTCGCCCTCGGGTTGCGCCTGATCGGTTTCGGACATGCCGCCGCGGAGCACTTCCCGTTGCGCGCTGCCGCCGCGCCCGTGCTCGCGCAGTTGCGCGATGAGACCGGCGAGTCGGTGCAGCTGTACGTGGCGGAGGGCGACGGGCGCCGTTGCGTCGTGTCGCTCGCTTCTCCACACGCGCTGCGGTGGATCGTCGCCGAAGGGGCGCTGCTGCCCATGGAGCGGGGCTCTGCAGGGAAGGTGCTGGACGGCGCACGCGCCGCGGTCTCCCCACAGGGATGGGCGGAATCGGTCGAGGAACGTGAGCCCGGCGTCGCCTCGGTGAGCGCGGCGGTGAGACTCGGAGACGGCGCGGTGGTGGGTGCGGTGAGCGTGTCCGGGCCCGTGGAACGTCTCACCCGCCGCCCGGGAGCGCGGTTCGGGCGCCACGTCGTCGCCGCGGCACGCGAGATCGCGGCCGCCCTCGGCGGATAGCCGGCCGGGGCCCGGCGGTTGCCGCGGTCGCCCGTCCCGTTCCCACGGTCGAGATGTGCAGCAACGATTCTCGATCCTGGCGCTCGCGCTCGACGACGAGCACGAGCGGCTCGGCTGGGGCAGCGCACCCCGCCTCTACGGCGTTCTCGCCGACTTCACGTGGCGCCACCTCGACGAGGGCGATCCGTACACGATGCTCGACCTGTTCCGCCTGCTGCCCGACGAGGAGTACGTCGGGCTGGCGCTGGTGTGCGAGGGCTGGGCGGCGCCCCTCGACGACACCGTCGCCCGCCCGAGCAGGCACCCCCGCCGCGAGCGGATCCGCTCGATCGCGGTCGCCGGTGCCCGGGGCACGGTCGTGACCACGCTTCGCCGGCGGGGCCGGTCCGCAGAGCTGCTCTCCGGGGGTGAGGGCCGCCTTCTCACCCGCCTCGTCGAGACAGCGGCGACGTTGCGGCCCTGCCCTGGCGCCGGCGACTTCCACGAGCCGCCCTCCGCCGCCTGATCACACGCGACCCGCCGCGTCCCCTTCAGGCGGGCGCCGACAGCATCCCGTAGGAGCGCTCGACGTGGAATTCGTAGATCAGGCGTTGCTCGTCGATCATCGCCTGACGGAACTCGTCCTCGTCCAGCTCCCGGCCGAACCACCCGAGCGCCCCCTCGGGTCGGTTCTGCATCTCGCGGAACATGCGCACGCTCTGGTCTGGCGCGTCCGGACCGTCGAGGATCTCGACCCGCGTCTCCAGCGCGAGCCAGAAGTAGCGCCCGTCGAACACGAACAGCGTGCACCGGGGGTCGCGCCGCAGCCGGCGCGTGCGCACGCGTGACGGCACGCCGCTGCTCCACAGCTTCCCGTCGATCAGCACGACGCCGACCTGTACGACCTTCGGCACGCCGTCCTCGCCGACGGTGATCATCGCCGCCGACCGGTTCGCGCGCAGGAACTCGAGCTCTTCGTCGCTGAGGGGCATGGCCGGCAGCGTACGAGCGCCTGGGAGGGTCCCCCGCGGCGACAGGGTCAGCGGGCGGAGACCGCGTTCGCCCGGCTGATCGCGTCGATGTGGACGTGGCTCGTCCCGCAGCACCCGCCGAGGACGACGACGTTCGGCAGCGCCTCGCGCAGCGCCCGGTACTGCGCGCCGAGTTCGGCGGGATCACCGGCATCGAGCTCGGTCGCCTCGTCGAGCTCGGCGTGGCTCTTGCGGGAGGCATTGGCGCGCACGCCACCGATCCGCCGCGTCCACGCCGCGCCGGTCGTGAGCACGTCGGCGAAGTGGTCCGGATGCGCGCAGTTCACCATGTAGTACGTCGGGTAGTTGTCCGTCGCAGTGTCGACGGCGTCGATCGCTTCCTGCAGCGACTGGCCGGAGGGCAGCGAGCCGTCCGTCTCGACCGTGAACGACAGCACGACGGGCATCCCCGCAGCGCGCGCCGCGTCAGCAACGCCGATCGCCTCGGCCGGGTAGGTCATCGTGAGCGCGGTGACGAGATCCGCCTCGGTGGAGGCGAACAGGTTCGTCTGGAAGCTGTGATAGTCGGCGGCTTCTTCCGCGCTCATCACCTCACCGACCTGGTAGCCGTCACCCCGCGGGCCGATGTTCCCGCTGATCACGATCGGTGACGAGGGCGTCTCGTGCCGCTGGCGCACGCCGACGAGCTGTTCGACCGCGGCGCGGTTCGCCTCGGCGAGCTTGTCGGCGTCGTACCCGAGGTGCGTCCCCCAGTCGGGGCTCGCTCGCCATGTCGCCGTCTCGAGCACGATGCCGACGCCGTCCCGCGCCGCGATGCGCGCGTACGCGCCGAAGTAGCGGTCCATCGCGTCGCGCCCGGCCTGATTCTCGAACAGCGTGAACGCGGCGAAGTCGGGCAGCTCGAGTCCGTCGTCGAAGATCAGGGTCGTCTCGAGGCCACCGTCGGTCAGGAAGGCCTCGGCGTCGAGCTGCGGCAGCTGGCTGCGGTACTTGGCCATCGGAGGTCCTTTCGTCGGGGAAGTGCATACGCCGGATCGCCCGCGGCGGTTCGCGCCGATCCGGAACCGGTCCTCATCGTTTGCTCACATCTTCTGCGAAGGATGGGCGCATCCGCACCGAACCGCAAGGAGTCACCATGCGCATCCGTCCGTCTGTCCTCGCCTTCGCCGCCGCTCCGATGCTCGTCGTCGGAGCAGGTGCCGGGATCGCCGTCGCCCAGGACGACACTGTCCCCGGCGCGAGCGCGCCGGTCCCCGACGGGTACCGGGCCGCATTCGTCTGCGAGAACCTCGACCGCATCCGCCAGTTGCGTGCCGACCACGCCGCGCTGGTCGAGGGCCGGCTGGCGCTCCTGCAGGACGCCCGCGCCGCAGCGGAGGTTGCCGGCGATGCCAAGGCGGTCGAGCGCGTCGACGCCCGCATCGCGCGCGTCACGGAACACCAGGTCCGCGTCGTGGAGCGGGGCGAGCGGCTCGACACTTGGGCGGCCGAGCACTGCTGACCGCGCCACCGCCTGCCGGCGCGGCCACGATGTGTCCGTGAGCACCGAGTCGAGCACGGCGTCGGTGGTCATTGTCGTCGAGGACGATGCGGCGATCGCCGACCTGCTCGACCTGTACCTCCGCCGCGCCGGCTTCCGGCCGCTGCTCGCAGCGACAGGTGAGCGCGGCCTGGAGTTGGTCAATCAGCATCGACCCGTGCTGGCCATCGTCGATATCGGCCTGCCGGGAATCGACGGGCTCGAGGTCTGCCGCCGCCTGCACGACCGCGCGGAGACGCCGGTCCTGTTCCTCACCGCCCGCGACGGGGAGGACGATCGCGTCGCCGGTCTCGAGCTCGGCGCCGACGACTACGTGGTCAAGCCGTTCTCGCCGCGCGAGCTCGTTGCGCGGGTGCAGGCGATCCGCCGCCGCCAGGACCGCTCGGCGGCCGGCGGCAGTGAGTGGGTGACGGTCGGCGGAGGCGTCGAGATCGATGTCGCCGGCCGCCAAGTGCTGCGCAACGGCGAGGCCATCGCGCTCGCGACCAGGGAGTTCGACCTGCTGGAGTTCCTTGCTCGCCACCGGGGGATGGCGCTGTCGCGCCAGCAGCTCCTCGACGGGGTCTGGGGACCCGGTTGGGACAGGGATCAGCGCACGGTCGATGTGCATGTCCGGCAGCTCCGCCGCAAGCTCGGTGCTGAGCTGCCGCTGGCGACGGTGTGGGGCGTCGGCTACCGCCTCGGATGACACGCCGGCTCGTCGTCGCGATCGTCGCCACCGTGGCGGCGACGTTGGTCGTCGCGGGGGTGATCACGCTGGCCATCGCTCGGTCGCAGGCGAAGCGGACGACGGAGGACGAGCTCCGGACACAGGCGGAGGCCCTCGTCGCCACGGTCGTCGCCATCGACGACGAGTCCGGATCGGAACGGCCGCTCGCCCGCGCCGTCGACCGGCGCGTCGTGCGCGCCGTGCGGCAGGCGCTGCGCGTCGACGGCGCCGAGCTCGTGCTCGTCGGTCCGGCAGGAGCGATCACCGGGACGTTGCCCGACGGCGTGGGCCGGGACGACCTCGACGTGGACGTGCTGCGCGCCGGGGAGACGGCGAGCGGCGCCAGCGGTTCGCTCGTCTTCGCTGCCGCGCCGGCGCAACGAGCGCGGACGACGATCGTGGCCGTCGTGACGCGGGAGGCAAGTCCGGGCCTGGCGAGCGCGGCGCGCTGGTTCCTGCTCGCGGCCGTGGCGACCCTCGTGCTCGGTGCGATCGTCGCCTTCGTTCTCGGGCGCCGGCTGGCGCGGCCGGTGCGCGACGCGAGCTCGACCGCGCGCCGTATCGCGGACGGCGAGCTCTCTGCTCGGCTGCCCGATCCCGGCGATGGTTCGCCAGGTGACGAGCTGGCCGATCTCGCTCGCGCGGTGAACACGATGGCAGCGAGCCTCGAGCAGTCGAAGGACGCGGAGCGCCAGTTCCTCCTCTCGGTGAGCCACGACCTGCGGACGCCGCTGACGTCGATCCGTGGCTACGCGGAGGCGATCGCCGACGGAGCGGCGCCCGACGTGCGCGCCGCCGCAGGCGTGATCGAGTCGCAGGCGCAGCGGTTGGAGCGGCTGGTGGGCGACCTCCTCGACCTCGCGCGGCTCGATGCCCGCACGTTCACGCTCCACCCGGTCGACTTCGACCTGCGCGCCGCTGTGACAGAGGTCGTGGAGGCGCACCGACCGCATGCCGCGCGGGCCGGGCTGTCGATCGCTGTGTCCGACGGCGACGCGGGCCGGCTCGAAGATGGTCCCCGTCGGCCGGTCGTCGTCCATGCCGACCCGGCGCGGGTGCAGCAGATCCTCGGCAACCTGCTCGACAACGGCGAGCGCTACGCGCGGTCGCGCATCGACATCGGCGTCTCCATCGCCGGCGGGGAGGCGCTGATGACGGTCGACGACGACGGGCCCGGCATCGCCGAGGCCGAGCGCCCGCACGTGTTCGCGCGGCTCTACGTGGCGACGCGGCCCGCGCGCCCAGCGGCGATGGGACCGGATGGCACGCCGTCGCCGGCCGGTTCCGGGCTCGGGCTGGCCATCGTCCAGCAGCTGGCGACACAGATGGGTGGCTCGGTCGCTGCCACGACCGCCCCGGGCGGCGGGGCTCGCCTCGAGGTCCGCCTGCCGCTCGCGGCCGGCGCGCCGCCCCTACCACCTCCCGCCAGCTGAAGGTTCGGCCGCTACCGTCGCCGAGATGCGCTTCTCCGTGTGGCCGAGCCCGGCACGACCGTGGGACGAGCTGCTCCGCGTCGCCACCACGGCGGAAGCGACCGGATGGGACGGTCTGTGGTTTGCCGACCACTACATGCCGAACACCTCCGACGGAGCGCCAGCTCCCGGGCCGATCCTCGAGTGCTGGGCGGCCATCGCCGGACTGGCCGCGGTGGTGCCCCGCCTGCGGCTCGGGACGCTCGTCTCGCCGACCACGTTCCACCATCCCGCATTGCTGGCGAAGCGCGCCGCGACGATCGACCGGATCAGCGGTGGACGCTTCGTGATCGGCATCGGCGCCGGATGGCAGGTGAACGAGCACCGGTCCTACGGCGTCCAGTTGCCTCCGCCGAGGGAGCGTGTCGACCGGTTCGAAGAGGCGATCCGGATCGTGCACGGCATGCTGCGCGAGCCGCGCACCACGTTCGCCGGCCGCTACTTCCAGGTCACCGACGCACCATGCGAGCCGGAGCCGGTCCAGCAGCCGCTGCCGATCCTCGTCGGCTCGGCGGGTCCGCGGATGCAGCGACTGACCGCCCGTTACGCCGACGAGTGGAACACGTGGGGCACGCCGGACGCGCTCCGTCCGGCGCTCGACTCACTCGCGGCGGCGTGCGCGCGGGAAGGCCGGGACCCGGCGACGCTGCGACGCAGCGCGCAGGCGCTGTTCTTCGTCGACGACGGCGCGCTCGACGAAGCGTCCGTGGCAGCGATCCGCGAGCGCGTGCCGCTCGACCGCGTCCTCATCGGAGGTACCGCAGCACTCGCCGAGCACGTCGCCGCCTACCGCGACCTCGGCATCGACGAACTGATCGTCTCCGACCTCTCGCTCGGCCGCACCGCGGACGCGCGCCTCGATCGCTACGAACAGCTGCGCACCGAGGTCTTCAGCTCCGTGACGTGAATTCGTCGCCAGACTGGCGGGATGACGACCATCGATCGACCTGTCCACGCCAGCGGCACGTT
Organism: Acidimicrobiales bacterium; assembly: GCA_035550895.1. Classification (GTDB taxonomy): domain Bacteria; phylum Actinomycetota; class Acidimicrobiia; order Acidimicrobiales; family Ilumatobacteraceae; genus DASZOG01. The sequence continues at coordinate 3,808 of DASZOG010000283.1, read as the reverse complement.
CGCGCTCGGTGGGGATCTCGCCGTCCACCGCCTCGGCTTCGGCGCGATGCGGATCACCGGTCCCGGCATCTGGGGCGAGCCCGCCGACCACGACGAGGCCGTCCGCGTGCTCCGCCGCGCGGTGGAGCTCGGCGTCGACTTCATCGACACCGCCGACTCGTATGGTCCTTACGTCAGTGAGGATCTGATCCGCGAGGCGCTGCGCCCGTATCCCGCGGAACTCGTGATCGCGACGAAGGCCGGCTTGGTGCGGACCGGGCCCGGCGGATGGCTCCCGGTCGGGCGCCCGGAGTACCTCCGCCAGGAGTGCGAGATGAGCCTCCGCCGCCTCGGCGTCGAACGCGTCGACCTGTGGCAGCTGCACCGCCCGGATCCGCAGGTCCCGTTCGAGGACCAGGTCGGCACGTTCGCCGAGCTGCGCCACGAGGGCAAGGTGCGCCACGTCGGGCTGTCGAACGTGTCCGTCGCGCAGCTCGACTCGGCGCGGCGGATCGTGCCGATCGCCAGCGTGCAGAACCTGTACAACGTCGCCGACCGCTCGTCCGAGGACGTGCTCGAGGCGTGCGCGGCGGCAGGCATCGGCTTCATCCCGTGGCGTCCGGTCGCTGACGCGGCAACGCTCACCGGCTCGGCCGCGTCGGCGTTGGACGCGGCCGCACGACGGACGGGCGCGACGCCCTCACAGGTGGCGCTCGCCTGGCTGCTGCGCCGGTCGCCGGTGATGCTGCCGATCCCCGGCACATCCTCTGTGGCGCATCTGGAGGAGAACGTGGCCGCGGCGCTCGTCGAGCTGACCGACGCAGAGGTCGCCGCTCTCACGTGAACCAGGGCCACGGGCCGGGTCCGCCGGCGCGCGTGCCTCAGGGACGCTTCACACGGTCGTGGTGCGCGCCCACGATGAACACGGCGAGCCGGGCGGGCGTGGCGCCATGGTTCCGCCAAGCGTGGCGGGTGCCGTTCTGCACGACGGTGTCGCCGGGCTGGAGGTGGACCTCGACACCGTCGTCGAGCTCGAGCCAAACCTCGCCGTCGAGCACGACCTCGAAGTCGATCGTGTCCGTGGTGTGCATGCCGGGCGCGTCGGGCTCCATGTAGCTCACCGCTCCCGGGAGGGCCGCCTCGAGCTCAGCTCGCGCGGTCTCGACGTCGACCGTGTCTGACGGCGGGGGGGTCCCGTCCGGCGGGACGCTGAACAGGAGGAAGCGGAAACCACCGACCGGCGGGAAGAACGTCTCGTGCGCGGGGAGCGCGCCGTCGTCGGGGAAGCGGGATGTCTCGTCGCCACCCCACAGCCGGTGGAACTCCGAACCGGGCATCAGCGGCGATCGGAACCCATCGACCTGAGCGTCGCTGGCAACGACCGCCTTGCCGTCGCTGTCATGACCGGTGACCACCCGACGCACGCGCATGGCGGGGAACAGTACGCGTCGGCTGCCGTCAGCCCGCGCCGAGGATCCAGCCCTCGACGGTCCGTGCCACGCGGTCGTCGTGCGGTGGGTCGGCAGGTCGGTGACCGGCGAGGACGTTGAGCATCCCGAGCGCGCCGGCGAACGCGTCGAACTCGTCGTCCGAACGGAACCCGCTTGCCAACGCGGTACGAACGTCCGTCGTCAGGCTGGCCCCGACTCGGAGCGCGGTGGCCTCCAGCGCGGGAATGCAGCCCAGTCGGCCGGCGCGCGTCGTCTTCGCGAATCGGGGTAGCCCGAGGTGGGCGTAGAACTCGGCCGGATACGTCTCCGCCACGACGGGCCTTCCGGTGACGAGGAGGCCAGTCAGGTCCCCGTGGAACGGCCACAGGGCGACCGGTGGGCTCATCCGGAGAACCGGCCGCAGCAGGTCTTGCCATCCGGCGAGCGCTGCTCGACCGACCTGGTTCCCGCCGAGCGTCCAGAACACCGAGCACGCCTGGCGGGACAGCGGCGGCTTACGCTCGCACGCTCTGCGGAGGTCGTTCATCGTGTCCGCGAAGTGGGCGGCGAGCAGGTGCTGGTGCCTCGTGCCACCCGGTCGCGCTGGGTAGAAGGGTCGGTCGAGCGCGATCTCGTCTCCGGGCCCGTGCTCAGGCGTCGAACGGCGGCTCGACGAGCTGGGACGCCGAGCTCGACCTTGACGAGGCCTCCGAGCATGGCGCCGCTGACCCCCGCCGGCAGGGCGATGTCGATCCCGAAGTCCTTGCGGCGCGGACCCGCGGACGACGCGACGGCACATGCGCTCGGTGTGCTGACGGCGGCGAATCGCCGCGTTGGGCGGTGCCGGCCGGGGGCCGGCTACGGGTCGTCGGTGAGTCCTGACGCCTGCGTGTCGTAATGCGTGATCGCTCACAGCGGCGACCTGGGTAGGAGACGCGCACCCCGCTGAAGGGAGGGCGTCTTCAAATGGCCATTGACGAACGAACAGCGCACGTGGATGAGAGCCTGGACCGGGCGAAGCATCCGGTGTCGGTCGCCGCCGGTCCGTACGGTCATCCGTTCCACCCGATCCTCGTCACCGTGCCCATCGGCGCGTGGATCGGCAGCCTCGTGCTCGACATCGGATCCCGCGCCGCTGACAACGGCGGCGGGCTCGCCCGAGCAGCGTGGTGGATGATCGCTCTCGGCATCATCGGTGCCGCCGTCGCCGCGATCTTCGGGCTGCTGGACTTCACTCGCCTCCCGAAGCGGAGCACCGCCGGTCGCACCGCGCTGATCCACATGACGCTGAACGTCATCGTGCTGGCGTGTTTCGTGGCGTCGTGGATCTGGCGGGAGGACCGCGGCGTGGAGGAGGAGACCAGCACCGGCCAGATCGTGCTCAGCATCGTGGCCCTGCTCCTGCTGAGCGTCTCCGGCTGGCTCGGCGGCCGGCTGAGCTACCACTTCGGCGTCAGAGTCGCCCGGGAACGCGACCAACTCGTCGGCTACGACACCGCCCACCGAGCCCGCCGCTGACCCGCGGCCCCGGCCCGGCGCCCGAGCTCGTCATCAGCGACCGGACGGTGGACTGCCACCTGGCGAACATCCACCTCGACGCGTGACAGTCTGCAGCGGGCGAGCTACTCCGCGGAACGGTTCGGCGTCGCCCGCTGCCTCAGGAGATCAGGCGACGTGGAGCCCTACCCGCTGTGGTCCATTCCGGCCGTGACTTCGCCGGCGTACTCGGCGCAGGTCACGTCCGGGTTGAAGTCGGCGAACGGGCCCTTCGGGTTGTCCCGCCACGCCCAGACGTGCAGCTCGTAGAATGCATCGAGGCCATACCGGTTCGGAGCGGGGACGTAGTTGAACAACTGGCCCTGCAGCACGGGTGCACCGGGCGGGTTGCCGGCGGCCGGGTCGTTCCACTGCGCGGCGAGCACGATGTACTCGACACCGAGCAGGTGCAGCTGTCCGTCACGCTGCTCGTAGATCAGCAACTCCGGCTGGCTCGCGTCGAGGACGCCATCACCGATCAATGGCGCGTTGGCGTAGTGGATGCCCATCGCACCCTCCTCCGGCCCGCTCACGCATGCGCCGAGCGACGCGTAGCCCGTCGCGTTGTTGACGTCGTGGAAGGCCTCTGTTGCCGTCCGAACGGTCTCGATCAACGTCGGTGGATGGTCGTCACCGCTCGCCGCGAGTGCACCTACCGCCGGCGCGGTCACCACCACCGCGGTGAGGCCGATGACGGCCAGTCGCTTGGTGTTCATCGCTTCTCCTTCACCATCGGGGCACGGGCAACGCACCATGCGCCGCACCAGCCTCGCGAGGTGCGGCCACTACCGTCGAGGTGCTGGAACCCTGCCGCTTCGTGTTGAGCACGACCCCGATGGCGCGCAGGCGGTCCTTCCAACCGT
>DASZOG010000282.1:0-2871 GCA_035550895.1 Acidimicrobiales bacterium | reverse complement strand
GCGGCGCGCGGCTGGCGCACTCAGCCCTGGGCGCGCGGGGACGGATGACGCAGACGGCGGGATCTGCGCCGGGCGCGAGAGGCGCGTACCACCTCGGCGGCCTGCTCTGGGCCGCGCCACGACGTGCAAGGAAGTGGCTGTCGGTGGTCGCCGCCGCCGGCGAGTGACGGTCAGCCGACTTCTGCCAAGGCCGCGGCCAGCGGCTCGATGACCGCGACATCGAGAGGGGTGCCGAGGTACACGATGCAGACATCGGCGCCGGCATCCTTCCAGCGGGCGACGGCAGGTTGCAGCGAGAAGGGATCGTCCCCGGCGGCCAGCCGGACGTTCACGGACCGTTCGATCGATGTCGGGTCCCGGCCGACGTCGGCGCAGTGGCGATCGAGCACGTCACACTTCGCCTTCCACGCCTCGACATCGGACAGCGTCGAGTTCCAGTGCTGCGCGTGTTCGGCGACGATCCGCAACGTGCGCCGTTCCCCGTTGCCGCCGATGGCGATCGGAGGGTGCGGCCGTTGCACCGGCTTCGGCTCGCACCACGCCTCGGTGAGCGTGAAGTGCTGACCCGCGAAGGACGTGCGGTCCTCGCTGAGCAGCTTGACGATCACCTGCACGCCCTCCTCGAGCAGGTCGAAGCGCTCCTTCAACGGCGGCAGGCGGATGCCCAGCGCGTCGGACTCGTCCTGGTTCCAGCCGGCGCCGAGGCCGATGATCAGGCGGCCACTGCTGATGACGTCGATCGTGGCGGCCATGTTCGCGAGCACCGACGGATGCCGATACGGCATCCCGGTCACCTGACAGCCGAGCCGCAGCCGTGACGTCGCCACCGCCATCGCCGCCAGCATCGACCATCCCTCCATGCACGGACCGGAGCGATCCGAGAAGATCGGCTCGAAGTGGTCGAAGTTCCACGCCGACTCGAACGTCTCGAGGTCGTCGGCGGCCCTCCAGATGTCGAGCATCGCCGACCACGTGGTGTTCATCGGAGCGGTCTTGAAGCCGTAGCGCACGCGGCGACCGTACCGCTCGCCGCATCCGACGACCGCGCCAGCACGCCTCGCCCGTGGCGCCGAATGCCGGGACCGCGCTACGACGCGGGCTGGTGGCGGGGCAGCTTCCAGTTCGACCGGACGAAGTGGCACGTGTAGCCGTTCGGGTAGTGCTGCAGGTAGTCCTGGTGCTCCGCTTCGGCCTCCCAGAACGGGCCCGCCGGCTCCACCTCGGTGACGACCTTGCCTGGCCACAGGCCCGACGCGTCGACGTCGGCGATCGTCTCCTCGGCGACGCGCCGCTGCTCGTCGGAGGTGTAGTAGATCGCCGACCGGTAACTCATCCCGACGTCGTTGCCCTGCCGGTTCTTCGTCGTCGGGTCGTGGATCTGGAAGAAGAACTCGAGCAGGTCCCGGTAGCTCGTCACGGCCGGGTCGAACGTGATCTCGATGCCCTCGGCATGCGTGCCGTGGTTGCGGTACGTCGCGTTCGGGACGTCACCGCCGGTGTATCCGACTCGGGTCGCGATGACGCCCGGGAGCTTGCGGACCAGCTCCTGAACCCCCCAGAAGCAGCCCCCAGCGAGGATGGCGCGCTCGATTGCCTCAGTCATGCCTCCACCTTTCGTAGACGTGTCATGGAATGGAACCGCACACGGGCGAGCCGTGTTCCAACCGACTCGGCTCGAGCCGTACGACGCCGACCGCCTGGCGGATCGCTGTCGACATCGGGGCAGTCCCTGGTGGTTCAAGGCGTGGCTCGTCGCCGGCGGGTACGTTCGCCTTCGTGACGCGCGGCGCCGGCATCTTCGCTTCGTGAACCCGGTGATCGGGCCGGTGCGCTGCGGGCTCGGGACCGCACCGCTCGGGTCGTCACTGGAGGGACCGTTGTGGTGGGGTCCGCAGGACCACGTCGTCGCCGTCGACACCGTTCTCGCCGCGATCGATGCCGGCGCCGCGTTCATCGACACTGCTCCGTTCTACGGGTGGGGTCGTGCCGAACGGATCGTTGGTGAGGCGCTGCGGCAGATCCCGTCGCACGCGCCCATTCTCACCAAGTGCGGGACGATCCGCCGAGACGACGGCACGTTCGTCGAGGACACCAGCCCGGCAGCCGTGCGCGCCGATGTCCTGGCGAGCCGGGAGCGCCTCGGTGTCGCGCGCATCGACGTCGTGCAGATCCACGACCCGGACCCGCAGACGCCGATCGAGCGCGCCTGGGAGGCGCTCATGGACTTGGTCGAAGAGGGTGTTGTCGGCGCCGCCGGCCTGTCGAACCACGACGCCGGCCTGATGGACCGGGCGATCGCCGTCGGCCCCGTCACCGTCGTCCAGCACCAGTACTCGCTCCTCCACCGTGACCCCGAGACGGACGGCACCGCGGCCTGGTGCGTGCAGCACGACGTGCCGTTCCTGGCGTGGTCCCCTCTCGCCAGCGGCTTCCTCACCGATGGCTTCGATCTCGGCGCGCTGCACCCGACCGATCTCCGGCGGAACCTGCGCTGGGCGACCACTGCGGCCGAACGCCCCCGACGGGTGCGCGCGCTGCTGGCAGACGTCGCCGAGCGTCAGGACACCACGACCAGCCACGTCGCGCTGAGCTGGCTGATCGCGCGCGGCGCCCACCCGATCGTCGGTGCGCGCACGCCGGACGAGGCGCGCCAGGCGATGCGGCCCGCGCTCGACCTCACCGCCGAGGACTTCGTACCGACGACGTGAGGCCTCGTCGTGCAGGGGATGCGCGCTCACCGGCGCGGCTGTGCGATCGTGGTCCGTCGGCCAGGCGGCGCTCACCCCGCGCTCGCCAGCGCGCCGATCAGCTGCTGGAGCGACTCGGCCTCGCCGACCTCTCCGACAACCTCCCGGCCACTGCTGCGGTGGC
>DASZOG010000281.1:0-4400 GCA_035550895.1 Acidimicrobiales bacterium | reverse complement strand
AACCTGCCGGCGATGTTCCGCCAGCGGCCGATGCGCGAGCTCGCCGGCTTCTCGTCGACGGACGCCGCGAGCCACCTGATGGCGTTCGGCGAGTACGCCGCGATGTATCTCGCTGTGTGGAGCCCGCGGGTGTGGAGTCCGCTGGCCACGGCTGCGGACGTGTTGAAGTCGCCGACCGGCGCGGCCGCGTCCATCGCCGACCACCTCACGCGGTGGGACGCGTGCGCGGCGACGCAGGGCAAGACCTTCCGCGAGCTGCGGGAAAAGTCGTTCGACGCGGAGCGAACCAGCGTCGAACTGTTCCGGGACGCCGTACCGCGCGTCGCCCGCGTGCTCGCCAACGTCGCCACCTACATGATCTTCGACGACCACGAGGTCACCGACGACTGGAACCTCAACGCCCGCTGGCGCAACCGCGCCTACAGCCCGGAACGGCCGCTCGGGCGCAACGTGGCGCGCAACGGGGTGATGGCGTACACCGTGTTCCAGGGTTGGGGCAACGACCCGAAGAAGTGGGGCGCGGCCGACGAAGCGAACAAGCCGAACCACAACCGCCAGCTGCTCGAGCAGATCGAGCAGGCTTTCGCCGGTAACGGTCCCTACCCGGCGGCGCAGACGAACACCGACCGCCTCGACGAGCTGACCGGGATCCCCGGGACGGTCGCCAAGCAGCCCGACTTCCACTACCGGGTCCCGGGACCGCGCCACCTCGTCGCCGTCCTCGACACGCGCACCCGCCGACAGTTCAAGGGACAAGGTGTGCTGCCGGCGAACCTGCTCGGCGCGAGTCTGAACGACCAGGTGCCGGCCAACCTGACGGACGGGCGCGAGCTGCTGCTCGTCGTCTCCCCGCCTCCCGTCGTCGGGCCGCACCTGATCGACGCGATCGCCCAACCGCTGCTGCAGACGATCCAGGACATGAAGGTCGGCCTCGCCGAGGTCGCCACCGGCGGCGGGACCGTGCAGCAGCCGCTCGGACCGTGCGAGCCGGAAGGCCGCCCCGTCGGTGCGGAGCACTACGACGCCGAGTCGTGGTTCGCCGACGAGGTCGCCTTCGAGAAGCTCCTGGCGCGCCTCGCGCCGCACGGCAAGGCGGTGATCCTCTCCGGCGACGTGCACTACGGCTGCAGCCTGATCGTCGACTACTGGCGGAAGGGCAGCCCCGAACCGCCGCCGGCGCGCATCGTCCAGCTCACGTCCAGCCCGTCGCGCAACATCTTCAAGGCGATCGTCGAGGCCGTGCTCCGCAGCAGCGCGCTGCTGCAGCGCTACCAGGCCGGGCCGCAACCCGAGCGCCTGGCGTGGACGAACGAGTCGTCGATCGCCGTGCCCGCCGGCGCGGTGATCGGCCCCGGACGGCGCGCCCGGCTGCGGCGCAAGCCGTCCCTCGTCCCGGCCCGGCTGTGGCCGGCTGGCACGACGATCCCCGGCGACAAACCCCCGGACTGGCGGTGGCGGCTGTCGATGGCGCGGGACACGCGCCCGGACAGCACCCGACCCCCGCTGCTACGCCAGCCGCTGCTCGCCGCCGAGCTGAACCCGGGAGACCCGGTCCCCGGCTACCGGCTGATCGCCGCCCGGCACGCGCAGACCGCGTTCACCCACCTCGACCACCTCCGCCAGATGGTGTTCACGAACAACATCGGGCTGGTGTCCTTCACGGTCGACGGCGGAGGAGCGGTCACCGTCGTACACACGCTGCTGTCCAGGGACGCTCCCGACTCGACGACGTTCGCCGAGAACACCGTCCACACCATCGCGCTCGCGGCGACGACCGAGCCGCGCCCAGAGCTGGTCACGACATGACCGAGCGAAGCGAGGTCCAACAAGCACGGTCGGTAGTCGCCACGCAGTGGCGACCCGGTCACCCCATCCACCCGAACGGTGGACCAGTGACCGAGCGACACGAGGACCAGCGCGATGGCGGATGAGACGCCGAACGCCTTCGAGAAGGTCATCAACTGGTTCAAGGACGCCGCCGATTGGGTGCAGGAGAACCTCGGCGACCCGGCGCTGGCGACCGCGATCCGCGAAGACCTCGGCCTTGCCGCGGGCGAGGACATCCCCGAGGCGCAGAAGAACCAGATCGCCACCTTCGGCGCCGGGCTCGACCCGGACAAGGCGTCGTTCGCCGAGACCGCCGCCGAGATCGCCGACATCGTCCAGGCGCTGATCGCTCTCGGCGAGGACCTGCAGGAGGATCAGGCCAGCGGGTGGGACGTCTTCTACCTGCTGTTCCGGGTGATGGCGAGCGAGAGCGTCCGCGTCCGGTCGAGCTTCGTGTACGGCCTCGGCAAGCTGCTGCTGCTCGTCACCGAGGACCCGGAGGCCGTCGAGGAGCTCGATCCGGCCGTGGTCGTCGGCCTGCTGCGCGGCGAGCCGCCGCCGCCAGGCACCGGTGAGGCGGTGCTGCAGCGCATCGGCGCGCTGACGTGGGTCGTGATCACCACCCTCGACAAGCTCGCCGAGAAGCTCTTCGCCGATCCCGGAGACCCGACCGACTACTTCGAGGCCTACTACGGCTGGGATTCCGATCCGGCGTCGACCACGCCCGCCGCCGATCTCGTGTCGGCGCGAGCGGTGACGCTGCTGTTCGGCCCCGTCGACCAGCCGCTCGGCGCCAGGCTCTCGGTGACGTTCCTCGCCCTACCCACCGAGCACCGGGGGCCGGCGTTGTTCTTCAGCTTCGGCGGGGCGCTGAACGCCGAGGTCCAGCGCGGAGCGACCACGTTCAAGCTGCTCACGGGCGTCACCGGCGGCCTCGACCTGACGATCCCGGTCGGGTCCTCTCCGCTCGGGTTCACGGCCGGCGGCGCGCCGCAGGCGTTCGTCCGCTTCGACGTCACCACGGCGCGCGCCGGTGGCCCGGCGTTCCGCATCGGGAGCCCGAACGGCACGCGCGTCGACGTCGAGCGGTTCCTCGTAGGCGTCGAGCTCGCGGGTGATCGTGCCGCGCTGCGCGTCGGTCTGGAGAAGGCGGCGCTCGTGATCGACCTCACCGAGGGCGACGGGTTGCTGTCCGGCCTGCCCGGCGGAGAGATCCGCATCGAGCTCGGCCTCGTGCTGACGCTCGACACCGAGCACGGTCTGCGCATCGAGGGTGGCGCGCAGGCGCGCGCGGTGCTGCCGATCAACGCGTCGCTGTTCGGGGTGTTCACGATCCACCACCTCGAGATCGCGCTCGGCCCGAGCCAGAGCGGGCGCGACCTGACGCTCGAGCTGTCCGGCGCGTTCAGCCTGCACCTCGGCCCGTTCACCGCCACGGTCGACCGCATCGGGATGCAGCTCGACGCCGCCTTCCGCGAAGGGAACCTCGGCGTCCTCGATGCGGCGCTCGGGTTCAAGCCGCCGAACGGACTCGGCCTGGCCCTCGACGCCGGGATCGTCAAGGGCGGCGGCTACCTGTTCATCGACCACGTGCGCGGCGAGTACGCCGGCGCGCTCGAGCTGACGATCGGTCCGGTCTCGGTCAAGGCGATCGGCCTGCTCTCGACGAAGGTGCCGCTGCCCGACGGAGGCGAGGGATGGGCGCTGCTGCTCCTGCTCTACTTCGAGTTCCCCCCGATCCAGCTCGGGTTCGGGTTCACGCTCAACGGCGTCGGCGGCATGATCGGCCTCCACCACGGCGTCAGCGTCGACGCCCTCACGACCGGCCTGCGCGACGGCGTCCTCGACGACATCCTGTTCCCGAAGAACCCCGTCGCCGACGCCCCACGGATCGTCAACCGGCTGCGCGTCGTGTTCCCGGTCACCGTGCGGTCGATCACGTTCGGGCCGATGCTCAAGCTGGGGTGGGGCACGCCCGAGATCGTCGTCGTCTCGATGGGGTTCATCGTCCAGCTCGACAACGTGCTCCCGCCGGGCGACGCGCCGGTCGAGTTCTCCCGCTTCGTGCTCGTCGGCCAGCTGCGCGTCCAGATGCTGCCGGAGAAGACCGGTACCCCGCCGCTGCTGAAGCTGCTCGTCGACATCCTCGGGTTCTACGACGCCGAGGCGCAGAAGCTCGGCTTCGTCGCCCGCCTGCGCGACTCCAAGGTCGCCGAGATCACGCTCAGCGGGATGCTCGTCGTGCAAGCTGATTTCGGCGCGCAGCCGAGCTTCGTGCTCGCTGCCGGCGGCTTCCACCCGCGGTTCAAGGACATCCCGCCGGGAACACCGGCGCCGATCGACCGCCTCGCCGTCGGGTTCAACATCAGCGTCGTCAAGATCACGATCGAGGGTTACTTCGCCGTCGCCGCCGCCACCGTCCAGGCCGGAGCGACGCTGCGCGCCCAGGCGAAGTTCGGGCCGGTGTCGATCGACGGCTGGCTCGGCTTCGACGCGATCTTCTTCTTCGAGCCTCGCTTCCACTTCGAGGTCGACGTGCGCGCCGGTGTGGCCATCAAGTACAAGGGCCACAA
>DASZOG010000280.1:0-9197 GCA_035550895.1 Acidimicrobiales bacterium | reverse complement strand
GCAGCTCACGCCGCCGGGTTCGGCGTGCTCGATCGCCTTCGGCACGAACCTCGTCGACAGTGTGCCGGGCTCGGTGAAGGGCTTGCAGGTCGTCGTCGACGACGCCGACGCGGCGCGTGCGTATCTCGTCGACCGCGGGGTGGACGCCGGCGAGGTCCAGGACTTCCCCTGGGGCCGGTTCACCGGCTTCAAAGACCCGGACGGCAACGAATGGGCCGTCCAACAAATCCCCGCCCGCACCTGACCGGAGCCCCCCGGTCTCGGGCAGTGGGCCGCCAGGGACTCGAACCCTGAACCCGCGGATTAAAAGTCCGTTGCTCTTCCATTGAGCTAGCGGCCCGGGAGCGCTTGCATCGTACGGCCGCATCGGCCGCCGTACGATCGGTGCCGGTGCCGGTGGTGACCACGTATGTGTCCGATGGGACCTGCTTGCGGTTGCGCATCGGCACGCCGGAGGATGTGGCCGAGCTGCTCGCCGGCTTCGAGCGGTTCAGTGACGAGTCCCGCTACAAGCGGTTCTTCACGGCGAAGCCGCACCTGACGGAGCCGATGCTCGAGCATCTGGTCGCCGTCGACCGCGAGCGGCACGTGGCGATCGGTGCATTCGACCCGGCCTGCCCGTCGCCGGCGGGTGGCGAGGACGGCGCCGGGATCGGCGTGGTGCGCGTCATCCGGGAGACTCGCGACGCGAAGCAGGCGGAGTTCTCCATCTCCGTCGTCGATGACTACCAGCATCGCGGTGTCGGGCGCGTGCTGATGGAGGCGGCGGCCGTCGTCGCCGACCGCCTCGGCATCGTGTCGCTGCACGGCACGGTCCTCGCCGAGAACCTCCCCATGCGCCGCCTGGCGCTCTCCCTCGGTGCCACGCAGAACGAAGTCGAGGACGCCGCGGTGCTCGAGTACGAGGTCGACGTCGCCGAGACACTGGCTGCGCTGCCCGCCGACAGGCGGCAGGCCCTCGAGTCCCTCTGGTGACGCGCCGTGGGCGGCTGGCGTGAGGACGTGCCGCGTCGAGCGCCCACGATGCTGACGGTGCCTCGTATGAGTACCGCTCGGTTGCCGTGGCGGTAGCCCGCGGTCCCACGGTGGCGGTGTGGACCACTGCATCGACCTCCGCGGGCATCGCCGACCGAACGGCTGCGCCTCTCCGCTCGGCCTGGGCGTTCGTGGCGAGCGGGTGGACGTCGTCGTCCGGCCGGGCGCGACCGTCGGCGACCTCGGGCACGCGCTCGGCTTCGACATCGGACCGCCGCAGTCGCTGACCGTCGACGGTCGGCCCGTCGACTCGTCGGTGCCGCTCGTCGCGGCTGGTGTGCGGAACGGGTCGGTCATCAGCGTCGTCCACGACAGCGGCAGCGCTCCAGAGCAGCCGGCGGTCGCGCCGGCGGTCGTCCGCCTGACGATCGTCGGCGGGGCTGCCGCGGGGCGGGCGTGGGACGTGGCGCCCGGGGAGGTCGTCGTCGGTGCGGCGCACGGCGCGGACCTTCGGGTCGCGGGCCCGGGCGTGGCCCGTCACCACGCCGTCGCCCGGATCGCACCGAGCGGCGACGTCGACTGGGTCGACCTGACCGACACGGCACCCGTCGGCACGAGCGACGCCCGGATCAGCCGCATCGGTCCGCTCCTCATGCGCGCCAGCCCCGTGCCGGACACCCCTGAGGGCGGTCCCGAGGAACTGCCTGCTCCCGGTGAGTGGACGGTTCCGTGGCGCCGCCCGGTACTGCCGTCCGCAGCGCCACCGCTCCCGGCACCGCGGCCGCCAGCTCCCGTCGAGTCCCCGTCGTCGGCCGGCCCTGTCGGCTGGGCCACGCTGCTGGCGCCCCTGGCCGTGGGCGTCGTCGCGATGGCCGTCCTGCGCCAGCCGTTGCTCCTGCTGCTCGGTGGTGCGGCAGCCATCGCCACGCTCGTTCCGCGGGTAGTGCACGCCGTCCGTGCATGGCGCGCGGGGCGCCGAGCCCGCGCCGAGGCCGACGCCGAGCTCGCCCGGTTCGCCGGCGACCTCGAGCTCCATCGCCGCGCCGTCATCTCGCGCGCCTGGGCCGACGTGTTCGACGCAACCGCTGCGCTCGACGTCTGCGCCCGGCCCGACCTACGCTTCTGGGCCCGGCGGGCCACGTCGCCCGATGCCTACAGGGTCACGCTCGGTGTCGGCTCCCGGTCATGCCGGCCGGTGCTCGACCCCTCCGCACCGACCGAGGATCCGGCCGTCTGGGCCCTCCTCGAGGCGGCCGGCGACCTGCGCGACGTCCCGCTGCCCCTCGCCCTGACGAACGGCAACGTCGTCGGCATCGTGGGTGACGAGACGATGGCCCGCGCCGTCGCACGCGCGATCGTCGTGCAACTTGCCGCGCTGCACGGTCCGGCGGACATGCTTCTCGCCGCAGTCGGCGATCCTGCTCGCCACCAGTGGGAGTGGATGTCCTGGCTCCCGCACGCCACGGACGGCGCGACGCGACTTGTCGGGCAAGAGGCGGACGTCGATCTGCTCGCCAGTGCGGTCGATTCCGCGGCCGGCCGGCGCCACACCGTCGTCGTCGTGGACGGTCCGGCCCTGCTGATGTCACGGTCGGACGCGCTGCGCCAGCTGCTCGCCGGCCAGCTGTCGATCGCGATGGTGGTGCTCGCCCCGGACGCCGCGTCGCTGCCTGCCTGTTGCACCGCGGTCCTCGAGGTCCGTGCCGACGGCGCGTCGACGCTGCGCGCCGTGGAGTCGACGGAGGTCCCGGAACGCCTCACCGTGGCCGGCGTCGCGCTGGCCGACGCCGAGCGCGCCGCACGCGGGCTCGCCCGCTGGCACGACCCCGAGGCGGAAGAAGCAGTCGAGCTGTGCGCCGTGGTCGGTCTGCTCGACGTCCTGCCGCCGGCGACGCTGCAGCCGGAAGAGCTCGTCGCCTCGTGGACGGCACACGGACCCGACCCGCGTCCGGCCACGGTGATCGGGCTCGGTGCTTCCGGGCCCGTCGAGGTCGACCTCGTCCGCGATGGGCCGCACGCGCTGGTGGCCGGGACGACCGGCGCGGGCAAGAGCGAGCTGCTCCGCTCGCTCGTCGTCGGGCTCGCGGTGAGCCAGTCCCCGCATGACCTCACGTTCGTCCTCGTCGACTACAAGGGCGGGAGCGCGTTCGACGCGTGCCGCGAGCTGCCACATGTCGTCGGTGTGGTCACCGATCTCGACGACGGTCTGGCCAACAGGGTGCTGTGCAGCCTCGGTGCCGAACTGACGCGGCGCGAGCAGCTGCTGCGCGACGCGGGTGCCGGCGACCTCGCCGCGTACCGGCGCCTACCGGCGCACGAACCCGTGCCCCGACTCGTCCTCGTGGTCGACGAGTTCGCCGGCCTCGCCGGCGAGCGGCCAGCCTTCCTCGCGTCGCTGGTCGCGATCGCGCAGCGCGGTCGCAGCCTCGGCGTCCACCTCGTCCTCGCCACGCAGCGCCCGGCCGGCGTGGTCAGCGACGACATCCGCGCCAACACGAACCTACGCATCGCGCTGCGCGTCCAGGACGCCGCCGACTCCACCGAGGTCGTCGGCGATCCGTCCGCATCTACGCTGCCCCGCGCCCGCCCGGGGCGGGCGACGGCCCGGTTCGGCCTCGGCGAGCTCGTGCCGCTGCAAGTGGCGTGCGGCAGCGTTCCCCTCCCGGCGCTCGACGCCCAGCAGGTCGAGCGCGTCGACGATGGCCGCGAGACCGACGACGACCGGCCGACCGTGCTGGCGACCGTCGTCCGGGCGATCGGCGAGGCGGCTGCTGCGCACGGGTCCCGCGCACCCGCCAAACCGTGGGTGGACCGGTTGCCGGAGATCCTTCCCGCGTCCGCGCTTCCGCAGGGGGCGATCGCCCTTGTGGATGATCCTGGCCGGCAGCGGCGGTTCCCGTTCTCCTGGGAGCGCACCGCCGGCCATCTCGTCGTGATCGGCGCGGTCGGGAGCGGGACCACGGCGACGTTGCGTACAGCGGCGCTCGCCGCCGCGGCGACGACGGCACCTCAGCGGTTGCACCTCTACGCCGTCGACAACGGCGCGGCTGGTCTGGCGACACTCGCGGACCTGCCCCACTGCGGCGGGATCATCGGAGCGACCGAGCGCGAGCGGCAGCTCCGCTTGCTCGATCGCCTCGACGTCGAGTTGGACGAGCGGCGCAGCGCTGCGGGCGGCGCCCGGCCGGACGTGGTCGTCGTCATCGACGATGTCGTCGGCTTTCGCCGTGCCCTCGACGACTCTGGCGAGCACGACGCGACGGCCATGCTCGACCGCGTTCTGGCCACCGGTCCTCGAGTCGGGATCGTGGTGGCAGTCGGCGCCAGCAGCGACGCCGGCCTGCCGCGCGCGCTCGATGGGACCGTGGCCAGCTGCCTGACGCTGCGCCGCTCGGCGCCAGACCACAACACTTTCCCGGCGGGAGCGAGGCGCATGCCCCCCGGTCGAGGTGTCGAGCTGCGCAGCGGGCTGGAGCTGCAGATCGCCCACCACGCTGATGCCGAGGTGGCGGTCGCCGACGTGGCGCGCATGTGGCCGGCCACGGACGTCGAGTTGCGCCCAGCGCCGGTCCGGACACTTCCTGCCGTCGTCGCACCGGCAGACCTCCCGCCGCCCACGGCTACCGGAACGGCGTGGTCCCTGCCGCTCGGCATCGACGACGCGACGCTCGAGCCTGCCCTCCTCCACCTCCACCGCGGTGACCATCTCCTCGTCAGCGGGCCGGCGCGCAGTGGGCGCACGTCGACGCTGCGGCTGATCGCCGACGCGCTGCGCCACGCCCGTCCGGACGCGGTCATTGCCGCACTCGGCTTCCGCGGCACCGCTCCGCCTGGAGCGATCACGGCCGACACGGTGGCCGATCTCACCGTGCACGACTCGCGCCACCTCGTCGTCGTGCTCGACGATGCCGAGCTGATCGAGGATCCGGGCGGTGTCCTCGGCGCGCTCGTCGCAGGACGCGACGCGATCGTCGTCGCCGCCGGGCGCGCCGACGCGCTCCGCTCCGCGTATGGGCACTGGACGGCTGCGCTGCGGCGGCAGCGGCGCGGCATCGTCCTCTGGCCCACGGCAGACGTCGACGGCGACGTGCTCGGCGTCGTGCTGCCGCGCCAACGCGTACTCCGCCAGCCGGCCGGCCGCGGCTACGTGGTGGCGGACGGCGACGTCCGCCGAGTCCAGCTCGCTGACGCCCAGCTCGCCGAGGCCGAATTGGTGAACGGGCTCGCGGACGCTCGGTACGTCGACGTCTAGCGGGAGCGCATCTCGATGCGATCGCGCTGGAGGATGCGGTAGCGGCGCTCGTGCTGGTCGATCCAGCCCAGCCGGATGAAGCTGGCGATCGCCTTGTTCACCCGCTCCCGCGAGGCCCCGACCATCCCGGCGAGCTCCTCCTGTGTCACGGGGAGCACGAACTCGTCGGCGCCGTCCGCCAGCTCGAGCAGCCGCTTTGCGGTCCGTCCCGTGACGTCGAGGAACACGGAGTCGGCGAGTGCCTCGTCCATCGTCCGCAGCCGGTTCGCCAGCATCCGTACGACGCCCCACAACAGCTGGGGTCGCTCGTGCAGGATCAGCTCGATCGGCTCGTACGGGACGTGGAGCACCTCGGAGCCCTCCAGCGCCCTCGCCTCGGCGGAGCGGGGCAGGCCGTCGAGCAGCCCGAGCTCGCCGAACAGATCACCGGCTTCCATCAGCGCCAGGACGCTCTCCCGACCGTCGAACGACTTCGTCGCGATGGCGATGCGGCCGCGTAGCACCACGTACAGGGAGTCCGGGTCGTCGCCCTCGGAGAACAGCACGTCGCCGCGGACGAGGCGGCGGGTGGTGGCGGATACGTCGAGCTTCTCGAGCGCCTCTCGGTCGAGGCCCCCGAAGAACTCGGTCGCGGCGAGAACGTCCTCGTACGTCATGCTTCTGCGCATCGACTCGCTGGGTCGTCGATCATTGCACGGTACTACCCTCGCCAGGCGTGCCCGCCGCCGTGTGGACCATCGTCGTGGCCGCCGGCACGGGCGAACGGTTCGGGTCGGCGAAGCAGTTCGAGGCGCTCGGCGACCGCAGGGTCGTCGACTGGGCAGTGGCCGCGGCGCGGGAGGTCAGCGACGGCGTGGTCGTCGTCGTTCCTCCCGGCATGCGCGCGGGACCGGGTGAGGTCGCAGGTGGCTCCACGCGCAGCGCCTCGGTCCGCTCCGGGCTCGACGCGGTGCCGGCGTTGGCGGACATCGTCGTCGTGCACGACGGCGCCCGGCCGTTCGCCTCGGCGGACCTGTTCCGCCGGGTGGTCGATGCCGTCGCCGCCGGGGCGCACGGTGCAGTGCCCGGTTTGCCCGTCACCGACACCGTCAAGCGGGCCGGTGCCGACCATGTGGTGTGTGAGACGCTCGACCGCACCGGCCTCGTCGCCGTGCAGACACCCCAGGCGTTCGCCGCGGCTGCGCTGCGTGCCGCGCACGCCGATGAGCCGCAGGCGACGGACGACGCCGCGCTCGTGGAGGCGACGGGCGGCCGGGTGGTTGTCGTGCCGGGAGAGCCGGGCAACCGCAAGCTCACGGTGCCGTCCGACCTGGAGTGGGCGCGCCGGCTGGCGGCGGCCGGCGAGGTCGTCGCATGCGGGTGAGGGTCGGCCACGGGTTCGACGTCCATCGCTTCAGCGACGACCCGCAGCGCCCGCTCGTGCTCGGCGGCGTGCGCTTCGCGGACAGCGGCGGGCTGAGTGGTCACAGCGACGCCGACGCCGTTGCCCATGCGTGCGCGGAGGCCCTCCTCGGCGCCGCGGGTCTCGGCGACCTCGGTCAGCACTTCCCGGACACCCACCCGCGGTGGGCCGGCGCCGATTCGCTCGCGCTGCTCGCCGAAGTGGCCCGCATGGTGCGCGAGGAAGGCTGGGACATCGGCAACGTCGACTGCTCCGTCGTGTGCGAGGCGCCGAAGCTTGCTCCCCACCGGGCGGAGATGGAGCGGCTGCTGTCCGCGGCCTGCGCCGCGCCGGTCACGGTGAAGGGCCGCCGCGCCGAAGGACTCGGCGCGCTCGGACGCGCGGAGGGCGTCGCCTGCTTCGCCGTCGCGGTGGTGACGGCGGGATGACAGGGCGATGACTCCACCGCCGCGCCGGCGAGGCGCCAAGCGCACCACCGGCGCACCGTCGCGCGGCAGCCGGCGGGACCCACGCGGGAAGCCCCGCGCCGGCGAGGGGCAGGCCAGAGCGCGGCGCACCGACGGGCCGCGTGGTGGCTCGGGCCTCGGCGGCCAGCAGGTGGAGGGGCGCCAAGCGGTGCGTGAGTTGCTGCTCGCCGGCCGGCGACGGGTGTACGAGCTGTGGGTGACCGCGGACGTGGCCGAGCGCGGGGGCGTCGGCGATCTGATCGCCCTCGCGCACGACCAACGCGTCCCGGTCCAGCAGGTCGCCCGCAAGCGTCTCGAGGCTGAGGCCCGTAGCGAGGCGCCGCAGGGCGTCCTGGCCAAGGCCGCTCCACTCGCCGAGGCCGACGTCGACGACCTGGCGACCGGCCGCCGCGGCGCCGCGCCGTTCCTCGTGCTCGTCGACGGTGTCACCGATCCCGGCAACCTGGGCGCGCTGCTGCGTTCGGCCGAGGGTGCAGGGGTCACCGGGGTCGTCCTGCCGCGGCACCGGGCAGCTCACGTGACTCCGACGGTGGCCAAGGCGGCAGCCGGCGCGGTGGAGCACCTGCCCATCGCGCTGGTGCCAGGTCTGCCGTCGGCGATCGAACGCCTCCGGCGGAAGGGCATCTGGGTCGTCGGGCTGGACGACGCGGCGAGCGCGTCGCTGTTCGACCTGAGCGAGCTGGCACAGGGACCCGTGGCGCTCGTGCTCGGCGCCGAGGGGCCGGGGCTGTCGCGCCTGGTCCGGCAGCGCTGCGACCTGCTCGTGGCGATCCCGATGCGTGGCGCGCTGTCGTCGCTCAACGTCGCCGCCTCGGCGGCGCTCGCCTGCTACGAGGTCGCCCGCCACCGGGCATAGCCGGAGACGGGAAGAGCCGGGTGTCGGGATCGAACCGACGACATCCTCTTTACAAGAGAGGTGCTCTGCCAGCTGAGCTAACCCGGCGCACGCGGGGCATCACGCGTCACACGCAGGCTATTGCGCCGGGGGGTGCTTGTAACGCCGAAGGCGGTCGGGCAGGCTTTCGCCGTGCCGCTGACCGACCGTGAGCGCGACATCCTCGAGCTCGAACGCACGTGGTGGACGCTCGACACACCCAAGGACGTCGTCGTGCGCGAGCGCCTCGGGTGCACGACCGAGACGTTCTACGTCGAGCTCAACGCGCTGCTCGACTCGCCCGACGCGCTCGTCCACGATCCGCTCCTGGTCCGGCGGCTGCGTCGGCTGCGCGATCGGCGCCGTCGCGACCGTGTCGAGGCAGCGGGAGCACGCGCCGGTGCGAAGGCCGTCCGATGAGCGAGCGAAGCGAGCTCCATCTGATGGATCGTTGTTCGGCGCGAGGCGGCGAACGATTCACTGGTGCGCCCCGCCGAGGTCGCGGCCGAACCCGTGGACGTAGCGGGATGGGGCACCAGTGAACCAGGCGAACCGTCGGCCGCCGGCGCGCACGGGTGGCGTCAGCCCGGTGGTCCAGGTCGGGCTCGTCGTGGTTGCGCTGATCCTCGGGTTCATCATCCTGCGGAGCGCGTTCGACGACGACGACGGGTCGGCCGCCGACACGCCGGACGTCACCGAGCCCGAGACCGGCACGACCGACGTGGCGCCGACGACGACCGCGGCGGCGACGGATCTCACGACGGCGCAGGTGCTCGTGGTCAACGGCGCCGGTGTCCAGGGGCTCGCCGGGCGGGTCACCGAAGCGCTGCAGGGCGCGGGCGTGCCGACGCTCGAGCCGACCACGGCGAACTCGAAGTTCCAGGGCTCCGGGGTCTACGGCAGCACCGGGTTCGAGCAGCAGGCGCGGGCCGTCGGCAACATGCTCGGGATCGACTCGGTGCAATCGTTCCCGGCCCAGTTCCCGCTCGAGGATCCGAACGCGCTCGGCAACGCGAACGTCGTCGTGATCATCGGCACCGACCTGGCCGAGTTCGCCGGAGTCACGGCCACGACGACCGCAGGCGCCGCCGGCACCACCACGACCGCAGCGGGAGCGGCCACGACGTCCACCGGCTGACGGACTATCCCGTTCATTTCGGCGCGAGCTGGCGGACGACCGCGGCGGCGACGTCCTCCAAGGCACCGAGCGTGTCGTGGAGCGCGCGC
>DASZOG010000279.1:0-6639 GCA_035550895.1 Acidimicrobiales bacterium | reverse complement strand
TCCGCGCCGAGAAACGGAAGTCACCCAGGGAGGGCTACGCCGTGGCGGGCGGCGTGGACGGCGAGGCGCTGCCACGTGACCGGGTCGACGACGATCGTCTCCGACGCGGCCCGGGCGCGCTGCTCGGGCTCGCCGGGCACCATCGGCGGCGCCGTGGGGTCGAGTGGCGCGGAGCGGTGGACGTGGTCGACGAGCGAGGAGGCGAGAGTCGGGAAGTCGTTCGCGACTCGCACCGCGATCAGCGTCAGGTTGTTCTCCCGCGCCGGGTCGTCGACCGCCTCGCCGGCGTGCAGCGTCCCCAGTGCCTCGACCAGCAATCCCAGCGCGCTGCCCTTGTGACCCTGCGCGCCGCCGAGCGGCTGCAGCGTTCCCGGCGGGTCGGCGTACAGCACGGCGGGATCCGCCGTCGGTTGCCCCGCCGCGTCCCGCAGCGCGCCGTCCGGCGCGGTGAGGCCCTGGTTGCGGAGGAAGCGGACCTTGCCCTCGGGAAGCGCGCTGGTCGAGAAGTCGGCGACGACCGGGGCGCCGCCTGTCGGGAACGCGTAGGCGATCGGGTTCGTTCCCAACCTGCCCTCACGAGTGCCGAACCACGCGACGTTGTGGTACCTGGCCGGCACCGAGCAGAACGCCAGTCCGAGCAGGCCGGCGGTGGCCAGGTCCTCCACGTATGCCCCGATCCGCCCGAGATGACCCGCCCTGCGGACCGTGACGACGGCTGATCCGTCCACCGCCCGGCGGGCCACCTCATCGACCGCGAGGCGGCCGGCGACCTGACCGAAGCAGCGGGCGGCGTCGTAGAGGGCCACCGAGCCGTCCTCACGTTCGAGACGCGGCTCGGCGGCGGGCGCGATGACGCCCTGCTCGACGTAGTCGAGGTAGTCGGGCGCGCGCAGCACGCCGTGCGAGTGCAGACCGACGAGGCTCGCATCGAGCAGGTGATCGACCACGACGAGCGCGTTCGCGTCCGAGGCGCCGGCGGCGGTGAACAGGCGGACCAGGAACGCGCGCGTCTCCTCCGGTCCGAGGTGGCGCGGCGTGCGGTTCTCCGTGGTCGTCACGCTGGCGACGCTACCGAGCACGCCACCGACGCATCCGGGCCGCGTTCGGTGCTGCGATCGCGAACCTCGGGAGCTTCGGGTCGCAGATCGACCCGGATCTCCCGCAGAACCTGGCGCGCGTCTGCCGCGAGGAGGCACGCTCGCGGGCCGTGCTCGTCGAGGCCGAGATCACGCCCGGGCTGCCCACCCGCCAGGCGGTCACCCTCGCCCGCCTCGTGGAGGAGGCCGGCTTCGGGCGGCTCGGGATCAGCGACGTCGCGCTGCAGCAGGACTGTTTCGTCGTGCTCGCCGCGTGCGCCGAGGCGACTCACCGGGTGCAGCTCGGCCCGATGGTCACGAACCCGTATTCGCGCCATCCGGCGATGCTGGCCGCGGCGATCGCGTCGGTGCACGAGCTGGCTGACGGCCGGGCCTTCCTCGGGTTGGGCGTCGGCGCGGGCCTGGAGCCGCTCGGCATCGCGACGTCACGCCCGGCCCGGACACTGCGCGAGGCACTGATCGCGGTCCGGGCCCTGCTCTCCGGCGAGTCCGTCGACTTCGCCGGCGACGTCTTCCGGCTCCACGGCGCGGCGCTCCTCTGCCCACCGGCGACACCGATCCCGATCGCCATCGGCACGCGCAGCTCGGCGGTGATGCGCCTCGCCGGCGAGCTCGCCGACACTGCGCTGGTCGGCGCCCGGTACCTGTCGCCTGCGGTCGCCGCGCAGTATCGGAGCTGGCTGGCCGAAGGCGCATCGATGGCCGGGCGCGACGCGACCGACGTCGAGATCGCGCCGCGCATGACGCTGTGCGTGTCGGCCGATGGTGCGCTGGCCCGGCGCAGCGTGAAGCGCTACGTCGCGCACTACCTCACGCTCGTCCGCCCGGACGACCTGCATGTCGACGCGGAGCGGCTGCGGGCCATCGAGGCCGCGCTGAGCAGGGCGACCGGTTGGTACTTCGATCACGATCGCTTCGATCCGCCCGAGCTCGACGAGCTGGTCACCGACGAGATGGTCGAGCGCTACGCCATCGCCGGCACGCCGGCGGAATGCCTGCCGCATGTCGAACGGCTGGCGGCGATGGGATTCACGAGCGTGAGCATGAACCTGGCCGCGGTGCGGCGCGAGACGCTGTTCGCCGGGCTGGAGGAGACGATCACCGGCTTCGCCGAGGTGCTGCCCCGCGCCACCGCGCTCTGACCAGAGCTGGCCGACGCCGGTCAGCGCCAAGCGAAGACCGGCTGCTCGTAACCGGCGACCCGTTCGCTGATCCCCTCGATCGCGACACGCCGGAACTGGAGGAGCACGGCGCCGGTCGGGGCGTGGATCAGGTCGCCCCCGATCGGGAGCTGGACCACAGGACGGTCGGACTCGGGGATCGTGACGAAGCGCGGCGAGTCCGGCCGGCACAGCTCCCGGAAGGCGACGCGGTGCACCGAGAGGACCTCGTCCGGATGAGGACGCAGCGCGGGATCGGCACCACCCCAGATGACGAACGGGGTGATGACGAATCCCGAGCGGGTCGGATAGTCGTCGAGCACACCGAGCACGGCGGACTCCGACAGGGCGAGGTCCAACTCCTCGCGCAGCTCGCGCAGTGCCGTGTCGACCGGGCGCTCGCCGTCGTCGACACGGCCTCCCGGGAGCGCCCACTGCCCGCTGTGCGCCCGGAGCCGCGCCGCTCTGCGGGTGAGCAGCACTGCCGGTCCACCGGCGGTTCCGTCGATGCTGCCGGAGAGCCCGAGACGAGCGGCGCCGGGGATGTCCGCCATCCGCTCCGGGCTGAACGGGTACGGGTCGGTGCCGTGCGCGACCGGGTCGCTGTCGACGACGACTACGGCGACCGCCGCGTGGCGGTGCCCGTCGGGCAGTGGAGCGGTAAAGCGTTCGTGGCGGGCGAGGTTGCGCGCGAGGTGTGCGCGCAGCTCCTCGCCGTACTCATCGGGCCGCACCGGCTGCTCGCGGTGCTCGTCGTCCACGGCTCCACCGTACGGCGTTGCGCGACACTCCGCCGGATGACTCGTTCTGATCTGTGGCCCGGGGGACGCGGCTACCTGGACACGGCGACGTACGGCCTGCCGCCGTCCGCCACGCTCGAGGTGGCGCGGCGCACACTCGCCGAATGGACCGTCGGATCGGCGGACTGGCGGTCGTGGAACGACGCCGCGGACGAGGCTCGGCGGGAGTTCGCCGCGCTCGCCGACGTGCGGCTCGAATCCGTCGCCATCGGTCCCGCCTCCTCCACGTTGCTCGGGATCGTCGCTGCCAGCCTGCCGACCGAGGCGGAGGTCCTCGTCCCGGAGGGCGACTTCACTGCCCTGCTGTTCCCGTTCCTCGCCCAGGCGGAGCGCGGCGTCACGGTGCGCACGGCGCCCATCGAGGCGCTGGGCGACGCTGTCGGCCCGTCGACCACCGTCGTGGCCTGGAGCGCCGTCCAGTCCGCGGACGGGAGGGTCGTCGACAACGACGCGGTGCTCGACGCGGCGGCCGCCGTCGACGCGCTGACGATCGTCGACGCGACGCAAGCGATGGGGTGGCTGCCGCTGACCCTCGATCGCTTCGACGGTGTGGTTTGTTCGGCGTACAAGTGGCTGTGCTGCCCACGCGGCACCGCGTTCCTGATCGCCTCGGCGCGCCTGTTGGCCATGTCGGTGCCCCACGGCGCGTCGTGGTTCGCGGCCGAGGACGTCCATGCCAGCTACTACGGCACACCGATGCGCCTGCCTCGGACGGCACGCCGCCTCGACCTCTCGGCGGCGTGGTTCGCGTGGGTCGGCGCGGTCGCCTCACTCCGCACGCTGCGTGAAGTCCGGATCGACACCATCCACGACCACGACGTGCGCCTGGCGAACGAGCTGCGCGCCGCGCTCGACCGGGAGCCGTCCGACTCGGCGATCGTCGCGGTTGCGGGAGACAACCTCGAGCAGGAGCTCGCCGCGCAGGGCATCAAGGCCGCCACCCGGGCGAGCGGCTGTCGCCTCTCGTTCCACGTGTACAACGACGAGGAGGACGTCGCGGCTGCGGCACAGGCGCTCCGCCGGCACGCACGCCTCCGAGCCTGACGGGTCGACGCGCTTGCGTCGTGCTCACGGGAAGCGCGGCGGGCGCCGTTCGCGCTACGCGGCCAGTCCCTCGACCACCTCCGGACCGGCGAAGCCGATGAACTCGAACGCGAGCGACGCACCGAAGATCGACCCGGCCAGCTGGCGGTACCAGTTGTTGAGGGACATCTTCGTCAACCGCAGCGCGTCCTGCGCTCCGGCGGCCAGCTCGTGGGCGATCTCCCGGGCGGTGTCGAGGAGCGCGTCGTCGTCGACGCAGAGCGACACCAACCCGATCCGCTCGGCCTCCTCACCGCTCAGCGGGCGGCAGGTCAAGAGGTCGTACTTCGCCTTCGCCATGCCGCACAACAGCGGCCAGCAGATCGCCGCGTGGTCGCCGGCAGCCACGCCGAGGCGCGTATGCCCGTCGATGATCTTCGCCGAGCGACCCACGACGGACACGTCGGCCAGCACGCCGGACACGAGGCCGGCACCGATCGCTGGTCCGTGCATCGCCGACACGATCGGCTTCGTGCAGTCGATCACGTTGTAGACGAGGTCGCGCGCCTCGCGCATCGTCTGCGCCCGGAGCGTCAGGTCCTGTGTGAGCTGCTCGATCGGCTCGAACGAGCCACCGGCCGAGAACGCCGCCCCCTCGCCACGCACGAGGATGCAGCGGACGTCGGGATCCGCATCGAATTCACGCCAGATCTCTGCCAGGTCCCCATCGGGCGGGCCCGGACACGGCGTTCAGCGGGGGTGCGTCGAAGACGAGCTCCACGACGCCGGCCGCGTCGGGGCCGTCGACGCGCAGGTGGACGACGCGGTCGCAACGGGTCATCAGTCCGATGGTTGCCGCGCTACGGCGACGTCGTGACGGATGACATGTCCCGCAGCCGGAACCGCCGGGTCGACCGGGGCGTATGCAGCCCTTGCCCCCCACTGGAAAGGACAGTCCCGTGCCCACGCAGCAGCTCTCCACCGCCGTCCGCCATGCGATGCCCGCAGATCGACCGGCGATCGCGAACGCGCTCAGCCGCGCGTTCCACGACGATCCGGTCGGCAGCTGGCTCGTGCCGGACGGCGATCAGCGCCAGGCCGTCCTGCCGCGCATGTTCGACCTCTTCGCCGACCTGTTCATCCCGCACGGCGAAGCGCGCGTGACCGACGACGGCACGGGAGCCGCCCTCTGGCTGCCGCCGGAGACGGAGCTCGTCACGACGGCGCAGATCGACGCGTTCGCCGCCCGGATCGGCGAGCTCGCCGGCGAGGACGCGCCGCGCACGTTCGCGCTGATGGACGCGCAGGACGCCCACCATCCGCACGACCCGGCGTACTACCTGATGCTCGTCGGCGTCCTGCCCGAGTCGCAGGGTCAGGGCATCGGCGCCTCGCTGATCACGCCCGTGCTCGAGCAGTGCGAGCGGGAGGGCGTGGGCGCGTACCTCGAGGCGACCTCGGTCGACAGCCGCCGGCTCTACGAGCGTCTCGGCTTCGAGACCATCGGTGAGTTCGCCCCCGAGGGCTGCCCGCCGCTCTGGCCGATGTGGCGCGCCAGCTGACGGCTGGCCGAGCGGGTCAGCGGCCGCGCAGCATCGGGACGACCCCGAGCGCGGCCAGCGCGTCGGCTTCGTCCTCGAAGATGTGCGCGTTGGCCCGGTAGGCGCGGCTGGCCTGACGCCGGACCCGGCGCAGCTCGGTCTCGTTGAGCCGGCGGCCGGTGTAGTCGTCGATCCACAGTGTCAGATCCATCCTGATCACCCCCAACTGGCAGTTCGTCGCTTCGTGCCCTCAGCGTGCGCCGGGGTCCTTGCGGCCGGCTTGCAGCCGGCTGAACGGAACCTGGTACACCGAGGTCCATGGAATACCGGGTACTGGGCGACACGGGCATCCGGGTCAGCACGCTCTGCTTCGGGGCGATGATGTTCGGCGAGTGGGGAAACCCCGACGCCGACGAGTGCGTGGCGATGCTCCGCCGCGCCATCGACGCGGGCATCAACTTCGTCGACACAGCGGACGTCTACTCCGCCGGTGTCTCCGAGGAGATCGTCGGCCGTGCCCTGCGCGGGCGACGGGATGACATCGTCCTCGCGACCAAGTTCCACGGGCCGATGGGCGCTGACCCGAACCAGCGGGGCAACTCCCGGCGCTGGATCATGCGCGCCGTGGAGGCCAGCCTGCGCCGGCTGGGCACGGATTGGATCGACCTGTACCAGGCCCACCGGCCGGACCCGGACACGGACGTCGACGAGACGCTGAGCGCGCTGAGCGACCTCGTGCACCAGGGGAAGGTGCGTGCCATCGGCACCTCGACGTTCCCCGCGGAGCGGATCGTCGAGGCGCAGTGGGTTGCCGAGCGGCGTGGACGCGAGCGGTTCCGCAGCGAACAACCGCCGTACTCGATCTTCGCCAGGGGCGTCGAGCGTGCGGTCCTGCCGACCTGCCGGCGGTACGGGATCGGCGTGCTCGTGTGGGCGCCGCTCAACGGCGGGTGGCTGACGGGGAAGTACCGCCGTGGCGCCGAGCCCACCGCCGACTCCCGCGCCGTCCGCGCCGCCG
>DASZOG010000278.1:0-6553 GCA_035550895.1 Acidimicrobiales bacterium | reverse complement strand
TCCAGCCACCGGCGGAAGCCGGCCGCGTTGGAGTGCACACCGTTGAGCGTCTCGGCCCGCTGGCGATGCTCAGGCTCGGCGCTGTCGAAGTCGTGGCCGAACGCCTCGTCCAGCGCAGCTGCGATGTCGCGACCGTCGTGGAACGCCTGCTCCGCGACGCGACCCCAGCGGCGCAGCGTCTCCGCCGCCTCGCCGAGCGACTCCTGCGGATCGCCAGGCAGCAACCCGTAGTGGGCGAGCGCGACGCCGGCCGGCTTGCGCTCTGCGAGGCGCTCGATCGACGCCAGGGCGAGGTCCAGGTCGAAGTCCGGGGGCGGTGTCGCCGGGCGGAGCACGCCGACCTTGGGCAGGCGGACCCCGACTGCGTCTCCCACGAACAGCAATCCGGAGTCCGAGTCGTGCACGGAGAGGTGATGCTTGGCGTGTCCCGGGGAGTCGATCGCCGTCAGGGCCCGCGTCGGGCTGACGCGGACCGGCTCGCCGTCGAGCAGCACCCGGATGCGCGCCGCGTCGGTCGGTGTCAGCCGGCCGTACAGCGAGTCGAGCAGGTCGCCGTAGACCATCGCCGCCGACGCGACCAGCCGAGTCGGGTCGACCAGGTGGCGCGCCCCCTTCTCGTGCACGTACACCGTGGCCCGCGGGAACGCCGCGGCCACGTCGCCGACACCGCCGGCGTGGTCGAGGTGGATGTGGGTCACGACCACGCTCGCCAGGTCATGGGGGGCCACGTTCAGCTCGTCGAGGGCGCCGAGCAGCGTCGGCACCGAGGTCTGGCTCCCGGTCTCCACCAGGCACGGCTCCGGCCCCTCGATCAGGTACCCGGCCGTCATCTCCCCCCACCCGCCGAGCTCGGTGTCGATCTGGAACACCCCGGGTGCCAGCCGCTCGTGCACGCCGGGCAGTATTGCCGGATGACGGCTCGTCCCCGCAGGTGGCACCAGTGAGCGAGCGGAGCGAGCTCCATGTCACGGCGCTCTGTTCGCCGCGCAGCGGCGAACGGCTCACTGGTGCTCGCCGACCGGTCGAGAGCCAGAGGTGCGCACAGACCCGAGCGGGGCACCAGTGAGTCAGCCGACGCTCGACCTCGAACTCGACGACGCCGGCGAGCCGACGTACACCGTCGGCGAGCTGGCCGAGGCGATCAACGGCGCGTTGCGATCGCGCTTCGGCTACGGCGTCTGGGTCCGTGGCGAGATCGCCGGCTTCCGGGACAGCGGGCCGCACTCCTACTTCGAGCTGTGCGAATCCACCACCGAAGGCAAGGCCCGCCTCGCGGTGAGCTGGTTCGGGTTCCACCGCAACAAGCTGCGCCCGCACCTCCACCGCCACCGCCTGTGGCCGCTGCGGGACGGGTTGACGGTGCGCATCTACGGCGACCTCGACTTCTTCCCGGGCAGTGGCCGGCTGACGCTGAAGATGACGGGGATCGATCCCCGGTTCACGCTCGGCGAGCTGGCGCTCCAGCGCGACGACACGGTGCGCCGCCTCGTAGCCGAGGGCCTGTACGACGCGCAACGACGACTCGTCCTCGCGCCGGTGCCGCTGCGCGTCGGGGTCGTGACGAGCGTCGGCTCCGCGGCGTGGCACGACCTGACGCACGAGCTCGAGCAGAGCGGGCTCGGGTTCCGGCTGGGTGTCGTCGACACGCGGGTGCAGGGCGAATGGGCGGTCGACGGCGTCACGGCCGCGCTGCGGACGTTGGCGAGACGAGACGTCGACGTGATCGTGCTCGTCCGCGGCGGCGGCGCGCGCAGTGAGCTGGCCACGTTCGATGCCGAGCCGATCGCTCGGGCCATCGCCACCTCACCGATTCCGGTCATCACGGGCCTCGGCCACGAGGTCGACCGCACCGTGGCCGACGACGTCGCCCACCTCGCGCTGAAGACACCGACCGCGTGCGCCGCCACGCTCGTGCAACGCGTCGACGCGTACCGGGAACAGTCCGAGGAGGCGTGGACACGCATCACCTCGAAGGCGCGCGACGCCGTCGACCACGCGCAGCGGCTGCTCACGGTCAACGCCCACCGTGCCGCGGCCCGCACCAGGTCGGCCGTCGAGCTCGCCGCCGAACGCATCGACCACCAGCACCACCGCCTGCCGGTCGTGGCCCGGCGGACGCTGGCGGCCGGTGAGGACCGGTTGCATCGGGGCGAGCAGCGCGTGGCGCGGCGCGCGCCGCAACTCCTCGACGGCGACGCCCGCCATCTGGACCACGTCGAGGCAAGGGTCCGGGCGCTCGATCCGGTCCACGCGCTGGCGCGGGGGTGGAGCATCACCCGCACCGGCGACGGCCACCTCGTGCGGCGTCCGGCCGACGTGGCGGCAGGTGACGAGCTCGTCACGACGTTGGCCGCGGGCACGCTCCGCAGCCGGGTCGAGGAGGAGAGCTCGCCGTGACGGACGAAGGGGCAGCGGCAGCGGGGGCCGCGGGCAGGGGCGAACCGGGCTATGCCGAGATGGGGGCCGCGGGCAGGGACGAAGGCGAGCCGGGCTACGCCGAAGCGATGGCCGAGCTCGACGGCATCCTGCGCGAGCTCGAGGGTGACGCGGTCGACGTGGACCGCCTCGCCGAACGGGTGGCGCGGGCCGCCGACCTGATCCGGCTCTGCCGGGACCGCATCGGAACGGCCCGGCTGCAGATCGAGCGGGTTGTCGCCGAACTTGATCGCAACGCCGAGTAACACCTCCTACACTGCCGCCTACCGGAGAAAGGAGGTGGTCCAGCTGAACGATGCATGTACTGGGACCCCGGAGGTGGCTGGCCGCTAGCGCGGCTCGCTGGACCACCTGGCGAATCCCAACCAGTCACCGACGGCGCCGAGCCGGGACGTGGTCCCGCCCGGGCACAGATCTCGCGCCGTCCAATCCAGCGACGGGAGCGCTCGCGCCAGCGGGCGCTCCCGTTCCGCGTTTCGGTGGCGATGCGCGGCCGGCGGTACCGCCCGCACGAGTGGCCGTTCGGCAGCAGGCCACTAGCCTTGACGGGTGCCTGCCGCGCCGCCGTCGCTCGTGGCCGTCGCCGAGCGTGTCGGGGACCGCCTCACGCAGCTGCTCGACGTCGAGCGTGCCCGGTGGAGTGCCCTCGACCCGGACCTGGCCTGGCCGCTCGACGCGCTGCGCGACCTGTTGATCTCCGGCGGCAAGCGCCTGCGACCGGCGTTCTGCCACTGGGGTTTCGTCGGCGCCGGGGGCGACCCGGACGACGACGTGTCGGTCCGCGTCGGGGCCGCGTTCGAGCTGCTCCACGCGTTCGCTCTGTTCCACGACGACGTGATGGACGGGTCGGCCACGCGCCGCGGCATCCGCACGACGCATCTCGTGTTCGCCGACACCCACGAGCAGGACGGATGGAGCGGCGAGGCGCGCCGCTTCGGGGAGGGCGTCGCCATCCTCGTCGGCGACCTGGCGTTCGTGTATGCGGACCAACTCCTGCGCGACGTGCCGCGGGAGGTGTGGGAGGTGTGGAACGAGCTGCGCATCGAGCTCAACATCGGCCAGTACCTCGACATCCTCGGAACCGCCCGGCGCGAGCGGACGCCGAGCACGACAGAGCGCATCGCCCGATTCAAGTCCGGCAAGTACACGGTCGAGCGGCCACTGCACGTCGGCGCGCTGCTCGCCGCGCCCGGGCGCGCCGCCGAGCTGCTGCCGGCGCTGTCCGCCTACGGGCTGCCCCTCGGCGACGCGTTCCAGATGCGCGACGACGTGCTCGGGGCGTTCGGCGACCACACGTTGACCGGCAAGCCGGTGGGTGACGACTTGCGCGAAGGCAAGCCGACTCCGCTCCTGGCGCTCGCCACGCAGTCCGCCACCGAGGCGCAGGCCACCGTGCTCTCCCGCGTCGGGCGTGCCGACCTCAGCGAGGAGGACGTCCGTGCCATCCAGCAAGTTCTCGTCGACACCGGGGCGCTCACCGCGCTCGAGACGAGGATCGACGCGCTCGTCCACGACGCGCTGGAGTCCCTCGACCACGCGCCGCTGAACGAGGACGCGCGCAAGGCGCTCACCGAGCTCGCCCATTACGTGGCATGGCGGGAATCCTGACGCCTCGGCGGGCGCGCCGTCTCGGAGCTGGCATGACGGACCTCGGCGACGTCAGTCTGGAGGACAGCTATGCGCTGTGCCGCGGCCTGGTCCGACAGCGGAGAGCGACGTACTACTGGGCGACACGCCTGCTCCCCCGGGTCAAGCAGCACCACGTCCTCGCGCTGTACGCCTTCTGCAGGTACGCGGACGATCTCGTGGACGAGAGCGCACAGGCGTCCACCGACGACCGGGCGAAGGGGCTCGAGGCGTTCGGCGACCGGCTGTTCGACGACCTCCAGGTCGGACGGAGCACCCACCCGCTGCTGAAGGCGGTCGTGCACACGGTCAAGGCGTTCGACATCGAGCCGCGGTGTTTCCGGCGGTTCCTGTCTTCGATGGCGATGGACCTCACGGTGCGGCGATACGAGACGTGGGACGACCTGGTGACCTACATCGACGGTGCGGCGGCGGTCGTCAGCGAGATGATGCTGCCCATCCTGGAACCGGACGACCGAGGTGCGGCGCTCCCCCACGCGCGCGACCTCGGCCGCGCGTTCCAGCTGACGAACATCCTCCGCGACGTGAGCGGGGACCTGGCCCGAGGGTGGGTGTACCTCCCGCAGGCGGACCTGCGGCGGTACGGCACCGAGCCGGCCGCCGAGCGCAGCCGCACCGACTCCGGCGAGCGGGTCAGCGATCGGTGGGGCGCGCTGATGCGCTTCGAGATCGGCCGCTGCCGCAACCTGTACGTGTCGGCTGACCTGGGGATCGGCCTGCTCTCCCAGCGGTCCGCCCGCGCCGTGCGGACGGCGCGGCTGACGTGCAGCCGGATCCTCGACGCCATCGAACACCGCGAGTACGACGTGTTCTCGGCGCGGGTCCGGGTCCCGGCATGGCAGAAGCTCGCGCTCGCCGGGCAGGCGATGTACCGCCCCGGATGATCGGGCGCCGCCGCGGAAACACGACCAGCGCACAGCCTGCGTTCTACCCTGCTGCCGAGATCATCCGCGGGTGAGGAGAGCGCGTGGCCGAGGTCGTGATCGTCGGGGGTGGCGTCGGGGGGTTGGCCACGTCCATCCGGCTCGGAGCTGCCGGACACCACGTCACCCTCCTCGAACGGAACGCGCACCTCGGCGGGAAGCTGGCCGAGCGCGAGCGGGATGGGTTCCACTTCGACGTCGGACCGACCTCGCTGACGATGCCGGAGCTGTTCGAGAGCGTGTTCGAGCTGTCCGGCTCGACGCTCGACAACGAGCTCGACCTGGTCCGGCTCGACCCGCAGGTCCGGTACACCTGGCCGGACGGTTCGACCCTCGACGTGCGCGACGACGCCGACGCGACCGCAAAGGCGTTCGAGGAGCTCGTCACCGGCTCCGGCGAGGCCTACCGCCAGCTCGACGACCACGGGCGGCGGATCTGGGAGACCAGCCAGCGCGCCTTCCTCGCCAGCGGCACCAACGGCGCGGTGTCGCTCTCCCGCCGGATACGCGCCGCACGGGACCTGGCGGCGATCGACGGCTGGCGCAACCTGTCCTCGCGAGCTCGGCAGTCGTTCGCCGATCCGCGCCTCGTCCAGTGGGTCGAGCGCTACGCGACGTACTCCGGCACGGCACCGCGCTCGTCACCGGCGACGCTCGCCTGCCTCCCGCACGTCGAGTCGCTGCACGGCGTCTGGTTCCCGATGGGCGGCATGTGCCGCCTGCGCGACGCGCTCGTGCGGGCCGCGCGGCGTGCCGGCGCCACCCTGCGCCCAGGCGTCGACATCGAGACGATCGAGCACACCGGGCACCAGGTCCGCGCGGTGCGGACAGCGGCAGGCGAGCGGATCGCGGCCGACGTGGTCGTGGCCGGCACTGATGCGGAACACGTCTACGCCGACCTGGCGCCGGTGAGGCCCCTCCTGCGGCGGGCGCGTCGGGCGCGGCGCTCGCTCTCCGCGATCGTGATCGCGGCCGGCGTGCGCGGGCGCACCGAAGGCATCGCCCACCACAACGTGTGGTTCTCCACCAACCCCGCAGCGGAGTTCCGCCAGATCGTGCTCGAACGACGGCCGGCAGAGGAGCCGACGATCACTGGCACCGTTTCGGTAGTGACCGACCCGAGCCTCGCCCCAGCAGGTGACGAGAACTGGCTGCTGCTCGTGCATGCCCCACCAGGGGCGGACATCGACCCGGGCCCGTCGCGGGACCTGGCGCTGAGCGTGCTCGCCGAACGGGGAGTCGACCTGCGCGACCGGCTGCAGTTCACCGAGGTGATGGTCCCGCGCGACATCGCCGAGCGGTACCGCTCGCCCGGTGGCTCGCTGTACGGACCCGCCGCCCACCGGCGCCGGGCCTTCTCCGGCGCAGCGAACCGCGGCCCGCTGCGCGGCCTCTACCTCGTCGGCGGGTCCGCCTACCCCGGAGGCGGTTTACCGCGGGTACTGATCGGGGCGCGGGCCGTCGACGGATTGATCCACGACGACGGCTGGTGACGGTTGTGCACAGCGCCGGGCGAAGCGCGAGCGCGCCTCACTCCACTGCGGCGA
>DASZOG010000277.1:0-9177 GCA_035550895.1 Acidimicrobiales bacterium | reverse complement strand
CGAGCGGGTGCCGCGCGCCCGGGCGGCCACGGCGCACGACAGCGACGTCGCGGTGCGGCCGATGCCGTCCCGCGCCCGGACGCAGGACCAGTTCGCCGATCAACGCACGACCACCGGCACCACGCAGGAGGGCGATCCGTCCGGCGTCACGGTCCGTCCCCGGCAGGGCTCCGCCGTGCGACCCGTCGTCTCCTCATCGCCGCGCGCTCCGCACACGGTCCGCCCCCGCCACTTCGATCACGCCAAGGAGGTCGGTGACACCTTCCGCGCCGGCCAGCCCGTCATCGTCAATCTGCAGGACATCGATCGCGACCTCTCCCGGCGGCTGATCGACTTCGCCAGTGGGCTGTGCTACGGGCTCGACGGCAAGCTCGACCGCGTCGCGCACGGCGTGTACCTGCTCACGCCGTCGTCGATCTCCGCTGATGAGCATCGCCAGCTCAAAGAGCGCGATTACGACTGACGCGCCTTGGCGCTCATCCGATGCTGTCCCTGATCTGCCTGCTGCTGAACCTGTTCACGTTGGCGATCATCGTGCGCGCCATCCTCAGCTGGTTCCCGTTGAGCCCGGACGGGATCATGTTCCGCGTCGCGTCCGTGTTGAACACCGTGACGGAGCCGGTGCTCGGTCCGGTGCGCCGCGTGATGCCGCGCGTCGGCGTGTTCGACCTCTCCCCGCTCGTCGTCCTCCTGGCCTGCTTCCTGTTGCAGGCCGCCATCGGATGCGGGCCCGGCCTCATCTGATCGCCGGAGTCGCGGTCGTCCTGCTCGCGGCGTGTTCCAGCGACACGCTCGAGATGGGTCCCGGGGCGGCACCGGGCGGGTTCATCGACGTCACCGCGGTGACGTTGCCGGCCAGCTCGAGCCCCGGCGACGGGACCGCGGGAGCACAGCCGTGGCCGTACGACACGGGCAGCTGCGTGACGTGGGACCAGGAGGAGTCCGTCCCCGAGTTCCAGATCGTGTCCTGCGACGACGAACACCTCGTCGAGGTGACGATGGTCTTCGCCGTCGAGGTCGCCAGCGGCGAGGCGACGTTCCCGACACGCGACGACCTCGACGCGTTCGCGCAGGAGTACTGCGATCCGGCGGCGGCGGAGTACCTGCAGGCCGAGCTGAACCAGACGGTCGAGGCCGGCGCGATCCCGCCGAGCCCGGACGAGTGGAGTGCCGGCGAGCGGTGGATCGCCTGCACGATCGGCCAGAGCCGCGTCGACGGTCGCCGTCCCGCGTACACCGGCCGTCTCGCCGGCGTGTCCTGAATCAGCCTCGCTCATCGCGGGACTGGGCGCGCCATAGCGCGCGAACTGCCCATGCCGCAATACGCGAGCAGGAACCTTTACGATATCGAGACATGGAGATGAGCCCCAAGGCGATCAGCTCGATGACCTTCCCGCTCTCCCGGAAGGGGTACGACCAGGAGCAGGTGCGCACGTTCCTGGCGAAGGTGGCGCGGGGGATCGAGGAGCTGCAGGCCAGAATGCTGCAGGCGGAGGCGAAGGCGCGCCTGGTCGATGCGCCGCCGGAGCAGGCGCCGCTCGCCACGCCCGCCGCGCCGGCGTCGCCGGACGCCGGTGTCGACTCCATCACCCGGACGCTGTTGATCGCGCAGCGCACGGCCGACGCCGCCGTTGCGGAGGCGCGGGACGAGGCGGACGCCGTGCGCCGCGAGGCGGAGGAGCGGGCCGAGACCGTGCTGTCCGAAGCGAGAGCGCGGGCGAACAACCTCGTCACCGCCGCGGAGGCCGAGGCGACGCGCGCCGGCGACCTCATCACGGAGAAGGCACAGGGCGAGGTGACGGCGCTCGAGGGCCGGCGCCAGCTCCTCCTCGACGACATCGACCGTTTGACGTCGCACGTCACCGAGCAGCGGGAGCGGATCGCGGCGACGGTCGACGTGCTGCAGCGCGCGCTGGATCATCCGGATGGCCTGCGCGAGCTGCCCCGCCCCGAGCTGCAAGCTCCTGCCGCATCGCTGCCGCCGCCGCCAGGCGCGCTCGGTGCTGGTGACGAAGGCGGCAGTGCGGAAGCGCCCGCCGACCAGACCGGAGAGATCCCGCGCCCGGACGACGTCGGTGCGCCGTCGTGGTCGGACGCTCCGGCCAACGGCGAGGCGCAGGCCGGCGGCGACGCCGTGCCCGCGCCCCCGCCCGCTGAGCCGGCGCCGGCACCCGAGCCGCCCGCACCGCCGGAGGCTGCATCGCAGCCGGAGCAGGTGGCGCAGGAGACGGCGGCCGCGACGGAGGTGCCCGGCGAGCCGTCTGCCGCCGAGCAGGAGGGCGACACGGGCGCTTGGCGCCGGTTCTTCGAGGGCGGTCCGAGCGCCGACGACCGCTGGAAGAAGTAGCCGCGGGACCGGCGAGCGCGGCCGGTACACTCGCGCCAACGCGACGACGGGGCCATCACCCCTGAGCTTCCCGAAGAACGGGCCACCGGGCGCCTGCCGGTGGCCTCACTAGACCGGGACGGGTCCGGCCCGAGATCGCCGGCGCAAGCGAGCGGGCGGTGCCTGGGGGCGCCGCCAAGCAGGGTGGTACCGCGGGAGCGGCACGGGGCGCACGATGCGCCGCCGTCCGGCCTCGTCCCTGGAACCGAACGCCCCTCGCCCAGGAGACCGCTCGTGGCGTACCCCGCCGTCGATCCGCAACCGTCGTTCCCCGCCATGGAGGAGCGCGTCCTCGCGTTCTGGGAGGGGGACAAGACGTTCCAGGCCTCCGTCGAGGCGCGCCCGTCCGGCGAGCACGGCAGCAACGAGTTCGTCTTCTACGACGGCCCACCGTTCGCCAACGGCCTGCCGCACTACGGGCATCTGCTCACCGGCTACGTGAAGGACGTCGTCCCCCGGTACCAGACGATGCGCGGCCGGCGCGTCGAGCGCCGCTTCGGGTGGGACACCCACGGACTGCCGGCGGAGGTCACGGCCGAGAAGGAGCTCGGGCTGTCGGGCCGGCGGGAGATCACCGACTTCGGCATCGCGCGGTTCAACGCTGCCTGCCGCGAGAGTGTGTTGCGGTACACGAGCGAGTGGCAGCGATACGTGACGCGCCAGGCGCGCTGGGTCGACTTCGACAACGACTACAAGACGCTCGACCTGCCCTACATGGAGAGCGTGATGTGGGCGTTCAAGACGCTCTGGGAGAAGGGACTGATCTACGAGGGCTTCAAGGTCCTCGCCTACTGCTGGCGGTGCGAGACGCCGTTGTCCAACACCGAGACGCGGATGGACGACGTGTACGTCGACCGCCAGGACCCGGCGTTGACGGTGTGGTTCGAGCTGGAGCCAGCGGCGGACGGCGCGCCGCCGTTGCGCGTGCTGGCGTGGACGACGACCCCGTGGACGTTGCCGGCGAACCTCGCCCTCGCTGTCGGTGCGGACGTGCAGTACGCCGTGATGGAGGACGCCGACGGGGTGCGCTACGTCCTCGCCGAGGACCGCCTCGACGCGTACGAACGCGAGCTCGGCGAGGCGACGCGTGTCGCGACGGTGCCGGGCGCGGAGCTCGTCGGCCGCACCTACAGCCCGCTGTTCCCGTTCTTCGCCGACCAGCCGAACGCGTTCCGCGTCCTCGCCGGCGACTTCGTCTCCACCGAGGACGGGACCGGCGTCGTCCACCTCGCCCCCGGCTTCGGTGAGGAAGACCAGGTGCTGTGCAACGCGCACGGCATCGAGACCGTCGTACCGATGGATGACCAGGGTCGGTACACGTCCGCCGTCCCGCCGTGGGCAGGGCAGCACGTGTTCGACGCGAACGCGCCCGTGACCCGGGCGTTGAAGGAGAGCGGGCACGTCGTTCGCCACGAGACGTACGACCACGCGTACCCGCACTGCTGGCGATGCGGCAAGCCGCTGGTGTACCGCGCCATCTCGTCGTGGTTCGTCGAGGTGACCGCGTTCAAGCACCGGATGGTCGAGCTCAATCAGCAGATCACGTGGGTGCCGGACCACGTGAAGGACGGCAGCTTCGGCAAGTGGCTGGCGAATGCGCGCGACTGGTCGATCAGCCGCAACCGGTTCTGGGGCTCACCGATCCCGGTGTGGCGCAGCGACGATCCGGCCTATCCGCGCCTCGACGTGTACGGATCGCTCGCCGAGCTCGAGCGCGACTTCGACGTCACGGTCACCGATCTCCACCGCCCGGCCGTCGACGAGTTCGTTCGCCCGAACCCTGACGATCCGACCGGCAGGTCGATGATGCGGCGCGTGCCGGAGGTGCTCGACTGCTGGTTCGAGTCGGGCTCGATGCCGTTCGCCCAGGTGCACTACCCGTTCGAGAACCGCGAGTGGTTCGAACATCACTACCCCGGCGACTTCATCGTCGAGTACATCGCTCAGACGCGGGGCTGGTTCTACACGTTGCACGTGCTGGCCACCGCGCTGTTCGACACGAACTCGTTCCGGTCGTGCGTCAGCCACGGCATCGTCCTCGGCGACGACGGGCGCAAAGCGTCGAAGAGCCTCGGCAACTACCCGGATCCGTTCGCCATGTTCGACACGTACGGGTCGGATGCGGTGCGCTGGTACCTCGTCGCGTCACCGCTCCTACGCGGCGGCGACGTGTCGGTGTCCGAAGCCGGGATCCGCGACACGGTCCGGCACGTGCTGCTCCCGCTGTGGAACGTGTGGTCGTTCCAGGCCATGTACGCCAATGCCGCCGACGCGACACCGCGAGTGCGGACCGACAGCACGCACGTGTTGGATCGGTACGTCCTGGCGAAGACGAGCGAGCTCGTCACCGACGTCACCGCGGCGTTGGACGCGTACGACCTGTTCGGCGCGTGCGGCCACGTGCGGACGTTCCTCGACGCGCTCACGAACTGGTATGTCAGACGCAGCCGCGACAGGTTCTGGGCCGGCGCGGCCGACGCGCTCGACACGCTGCACACCGTCCTGCACGTGTTGGCCCGCCTCGCCGCGCCGCTCCTCCCGCTGACGACCGAGACGATCTACCAAAGCCTGACCGGAGAGCGGAGCGTGCACCTCACGGACTGGCCGGTGCCGTCCGAGGTACCGGCCGACGCCGAGCTCGTCGCGTCGATGGACCGGGCGCGGGAGGTCTGCTCCGCCGCGCTGTCGGTGCGCAAGGCGCAAGGCCTGCGCGTGCGGTTGCCGCTCGCCTCACTGTCCGTCGCCACACCGGACGCCGACGTGCTGGCGCCGTTCGCCGACCTGATCAGGGACGAGGTGAACGTGAAGGAGCTGCGCACAACAGCGGACGTAGCCGGCGTCGCCACACCCGTGCTGCAGGTCGTACCGGCAGTGCTCGGGCCGCGCCTCGGGCCGGACACGCAGACCGTGATCCGCGCCGTGCGGGCCGGCGACTGGACGCGCGACGGTGACACTGTCGTCGCGGGCGGCATCCCGCTGCAGGAGGGGGAGTACACGCTCGGGCTCGAGGTCACCGGCGACGGTGCGAGCGCGCTCCTCGGGAACGGCGACGGCGTGGTCGTGCTCGATACGCACATGACGCCCGAGCTCGAGGCGGAGGGTGTCGCCCGGGACCTGGTGCGTGCCGTGCAGCAGGCCCGCCGCGATGCTGGGTTCGCCGTGTCGGACCGGATCGTGCTGCACCTCGACCTGCCACGCGGCTTGCGCGACCGGCTGGCGCCCTTCGAGCCCTATGTGGCGGACGAGACGCTGGCGGTGGAGGTCGTCCACGGTCCCATCGAGGGTGGTCGGGTCGATCTCGACGGCACGCCGGTCGGCATCGACGTCGCCAAGGCGTGACCGCGCGCGTCCTGCGTTGAACGGCGCGCACCGACCACCTACCATCCCGCGGCTTCCCAGGAGGTAGCGATGGCCCCCACCCCCGCCAGCAAGGCCGCCAAGAGCACGTCCAAGAAGGCAGCACCGGCGAAGAAGGCGACGACGGCGAAGAAGGCGAAGCCGGCGTCGAAGGCGGCGACCGCTGGCAGGACGGGCGCGACGAAGAAGGCCGCGCCAGGGAAGAAGGCGGCGCCGGCGAAGAAGGCCGCTGCAGGGAAGAAGGCGCCCGCGGGGAAGAAGGCGGCGAAGGCGCCCCCCAAGAAGACCACCACGGCCAAGCCGGCCGCAACGCCGAGGAAGGCTGCTGCTCCGGCGAAGGCTGCGGGGAGGCCGAAGCAGCCCGCGAAGACCGCCGGCAAGGCAGCGGCGAAGCCCGCCGCCAAGCCCGTCACGAAGCCTGCCGCCAAGGGCGCGCGCGCCAGCTCCACCTTCGACGACGCGTTCCTCGCCGGCCAGCGCGTGGCGCTGTTGGACGAGCGAGCCTCGCTGCTCGGTCAGGCGGAGCGACTCGAGGACGAGGCTGCTGCGCTGATGGAGGACCAGGAGACCGGCGATGTCCAGTTCGACGACGAGTCGGGTGAGGGTGACTCCCTGGCGGTGGAGCGGGAGCGGGACCTGGCGCTGTCCGCGCAGGCCCGCCAGATGGTTGCCGACATCGACGCCGCCTTGGCGCGCATCAAGGACGGGACGTACGGCTACTCCGTCGTGTCCGGCCGGCCGATCCCGAAGGAGCGGTTGCGGGCGATCCCGTGGGCGACCGAGCTCGTCGAGGAGAAGGTCGGAGGGCTCGGCCGGCGGTGAGCGAACAGCCCTCCCCGGCGGCGCCTGCGCCGCGGCGGGGCGGGATGGCGCTCACGGCGGTCGTCGCCGCGGCCGTCGTCCTCGCCGATCAGCTGACGAAGAACTGGGCGCTCGAAGCGTTGGAAGCCGGGCGCGTCATCGACGTCGTCTGGACGCTGCGGTTCAACCTGGCGTTCAACAGCGGTATGGCGTTCAGCCAGGCGCAGGGGGCGGGCCCGATCATCGGCATCCTGGCGCTGGTCGTCATCGTGCTGTTGCTCGTCACCGTCGGCCGGACGGGTGGGCGCCTCGGCGCGGTCGCCACGGGCCTCGTGATCGGTGGCGCGCTGGGCAACGTCTGCGACCGGCTGTTCCGTTCCGGCGAGGGGTTTCTGCGTGGTGAGGTCGTCGACTTCATCGACCTCCAGTGGTGGCCGGTGTTCAACATCGCGGACATGGCGGTCACGATCGGCGGCATCCTGCTGATCGGCAGCGCATGGCTCGGCGGGCGCGAGGCGCCTGCCGCGCGGGCGTCAGCGTCGTCGCCGGGCGAGGGCTGAGATCGCCACGGAGCGGATCCCGGCCGCGCTCGACGGCGAGCGCCTCGATCGGGTGGTCAGCCTCGTCACCGGCTGCAGCCGTTCCGCGGCCGCGTCGCTCGTCGCCGCGGGCGCTGTCGAGCTCGACGGCTCCGTGGCGGTGAACGGCAAGGTGCGCGTCGTCGAGGGCCAGGAGGTGACGATCGACGCGGGGCGGCTTCCTGCCGGTACCGGTCCAGCAGCGGACCCGTCCGTAGCCGTGCCGGTGGTGCACGAGGACGCCGACGTGATCGTCGTCGACAAGCCCGCGGGGTTGGTCGTCCATCCAGCGCGGGGAAACGCGTCCGGGACGCTCGTCAACGGGTTGCTGGCGCGGTACCCGGAGCTGGCGGACGTAGGCGACGCGGCGCGGCCGGGGATCGTGCATCGCCTCGACAAGGACACGACCGGGCTGCTCGTCGTGGCCCGGACACAGCGGGCGTACGAGGCGCTGGTCGCGGTGCTGTCCCGCCGAGACGTCGAGCGCGACTACGTCGCCCTCGTGTGGGGACATCCCGACGCCGCCCGCGGCGTGATCGATGCGCCGCTCGGCCGCTCGGGGCGGCGGGCGACGAAGATGGCGGTCAGCGTGGAGGGCAAGGAGGCGCGGACTCGGTACGAGGTGCGCGCCACGTTCACGGTTCCGGCTTCTGTGGCGCTCGTGGACTGCCGGCTGGAGACCGGTCGCACGCACCAGATCCGGGTCCACCTGGCGGCGATCGGCCATCCGGTCGTGGGGGACACCGACTACGGCGGCGTGCGCTCCGGCTTGCCCGCGCCCCGCCCGCTGCTCCACGCCCGTCGCCTCTCGTTCGTCCACCCTACGACCGGCGAGCGCCTGACGTTCGAGTCCCCCATCCCGGCCGACATGGAAGAGCTCCTGTCCCACCTGTCTTGACCTGGAGGGCGACCGTGTCACGACAGAGAGTCGCGGTAGGCCGTGTAGAGCTCGCGTGGCCAGTAGCGGACGACCTCCACGCCGTCCGCCTCGACCAGCTCGAGCCTGACGCGGTCGTAGTCGTAGGAGTTGAGCTCGTACTGGTTCCCCCACGGGTCGACGAGATCGAACGCCCAGCACATGTCGAAGTCGACGAGATCGGTGATGACGAGCGGCTCGCCGCGCGGGCTGTCGATCCCGCAGGGGAGCGAGCGAGCGAACGACATGAAGCTGTCCGCGTCGACGCTGAACGCAACGCCGGTCTGCTGAACAACGAGCGGGTGACCCTCACTGGCCTCGAACAGGGCCAGCATCGTTTCGCCACCATCGGCCGAGATCTGCAGCGGACCACCCTCGAACCCGCTCGCCCAGAAGTCGTACTCCTCGACGGGCTCGAATCCGAGGTGCTCCGCGTACCATCGCGCGGCCTCCGCCCGGTCCGGCACGCGGATGTGCACATGGTCGAGCCGCCCCATCTGGAACCCTGACCGCGTTGTCACCATCCTTCCAGCGTAGGTGGGGACATGCAGATGACTGGGCTGCGACGTGCCGGCTCTCAGCGTGACGCGGCGTAGGTGTCGGCACCGAGGAAGTGGAGCGAGACGTAGGGCTCGTCGCCGATGACCCAGCTGTCGTGCGGCGTGGCGGGGATGTGGAACAGTTCGCCGGCGCGCAGTTCCACGATCTTCCCGTCGTCGAACGCCGCGGTGCCCGTGCCGGACAGCACGAGCCCGACGTGCTCAACTGGGCAGCGCTTCAACCCGAGCGAGGGACCGACGTGCTCGGACCACCTCCACCCGGGCTGGTAGGTCGCCCGCCCGATCGTCGTCCCGCCGAGGTGGACGACTTCGAACGTGCCGAGCTCGAACTCCCGCCTCTCGTCGGGTGATTCGAATCGCTTCAGAACGACATCGATCTCGGCCATTGGCACGCTCCGTTCGTCACGCGGGTCGGGCGGCCCAGGCGGTGAGGAAGTCGAGCATCTCGGCATGGTGCCCCGGGTCGAGGTAGTGAGCCTCGCCCGGGTACACGGTCAGCTCCCCATGCGGGACACGGGCGACGAGCCGCTCGACCAACGCCAATGGCGCCGACGTGTCGGCGTCGCCGTGCCAGGCGTG
>DASZOG010000276.1:0-2326 GCA_035550895.1 Acidimicrobiales bacterium | reverse complement strand
AATGTCGCCCAGACCGAGGAGTTCCTCCGGCGTGTGGAGGGCCGACTCCGCCCGGGCTGGGATGCCGGCTTGAAGTCGTACGCCGTCGGCGAGGAGATCGCGACACGCAA
This sequence comes from Acidimicrobiales bacterium, assembly GCA_035550895.1. Taxonomy (GTDB): domain Bacteria; phylum Actinomycetota; class Acidimicrobiia; order Acidimicrobiales; family Ilumatobacteraceae; genus DASZOG01. Next base: position 2,216 of record DASZOG010000276.1, on the reverse strand, counting down.
TGCGTCGCAGGACGCGATCAACGCGCTGGCGCCGGCCGTCCCGGAGCTGTTCGGCGGGGCGGCCGACCTGTCCGAGTCGAACCTGACCGACATCAAGGGCGAACCGCAGTTCAGCGCCGACGAACCCGGTCGCAACCTGCGCTTCGGGGTACGCGAGCACGGGATGGGCGGCGCCGCCAACGGCATCGCCTATCACGGCGGCTTCATCCCGTACGACGCGACGTTCCTGACGTTCAGCGACTACATGCGCGGGTCGGTGCGACTCGGGGCCCTGGCCGGGCTGCACGTCATCCATGTCTGGACCCACGACTCGGTTGGGCTCGGCGAAGACGGCCCGACCCACCAGTCGGTCGAGCAGTACGCGGCGCTGCGGGCGATCCCGAACCTGTGGTTCGTCCGGCCGGGCGACGCCAACGAGACGTCGGCGGCGTGGGCGCTCGCGATCGAGCGGCGCGACGGGCCGGTGGCGCTGGCACTTACCCGCCAGAAGCTCCCCGTGTTGGCCGGCACGGCCGAGAAGGCGCGCGAGGGCGTGCGCCGGGGCGGGTACGTGCTGCGCGAGGCGAGCGGCGAAGCGACGCCCGCGCTGATCCTCATCGCGACCGGGTCGGAGTTGCAGCTTGCGTTCACGGCCGCCGACGAGCTGGAGGACGACGGCGTGCCGACGCGGGTCGTGTCACTCCCCTGCTGGGAGCGGTTCGAGGCCCAGGACGCGTCATACCAGCACGAGGTGCTGCCGCCGTCGATCCGCAAGCGGGTATCGGTCGAGGTCGGCGTGTCGTTCGGCTGGGAGCGCTGGGTCGGCGACGAGGGCGCGATCATCGGGCTCGACCATTTCGGCGCGTCGGCGCCCGCCGGGACGATCTTCGAGCACTTCGGCTTCACGGCGGCGCGGGTGGCGGCGGTCGGGCTGCGCGTCGTCCGCGACGGCCTGCGCGGCCGGATCGGCACTGTCGACGGCGGACATTTCGGCCACATGGGCGGCGGCGCCCACCCGACGCTGCGCTCCGGCGAGGCCGGCGTCGACCGGACCGAGGACTCCGACCCCGGTCACAGCTAGGCGCGACGGCCCGGCCGTTCTCCAAGTCACGTCCGGCGTCATTCGCCCAGCGAATGCGGCTCCGGACCAGGCGTATTCCCAGCGAGCATGACGCCGGACATCGATTCGCAGTGGAGCGGCGGAAACACTGAGCTACGGACGTAGCCCAACACTCGTGGGGTGGGTACGGCCGCGCGCAGAGCACGCGCGGCATTCACCGGGTGCATGACGGACTGCGTGATTGCGACGGAGAACGGCGGACTCCGCCTCACCCGACGCGCCCGTCGGCGACGGATCGCAGCCACGACCGCTCGGACTCAGGCGGATCGACCAGCCCCAGGTCCGGGTGGTTGCGCAGGCCCGACCTCTCTACAGCCGCGAGCTCGAGTGCCGACGACGCCCAAGTGGCCGCCGCGGACGCATCGCCGAGGGCGAGGCAGACACGTGCCTGCGCGACCGCCAATCGATAGCGACTCCGGACGAAGAGTGGCGGATCGGACGCTCGGCGATCGAGCAATGTCTTGGCCTCGCGAACGTCGGACTCGGCACCCTGCTCCAGCAGCACCTCCGCCAGATCGATCTCCTCTTCGCCGGTCGTACCGTTCCCGTCGGGACCTCCGGCCGCGAGCGCGGTACGAAGGAAGCGCAACGCCCCGGCCAGGCGTCCGCGCGACCGGTCATGGCGGGCGAGCGTCGTCAGCGCCACGGTCCGCTCGAAGTCGATGAGATCCGGGATCGCCAGGTTCTCCTCGAGCAGTGCTCGCCCAGCGTCCTGCCGAACAGGATCCCGCGTGCCGAGCAGAGCCAACGCCTTGATCCGACGGTGCTGGATCTGGTTGTAGGGCCGTGCTCGACGTTGGCGCTCGGCGAACTCGGCCTGGCTGGCCTCGTCCCAGTCGGCAGATCGGTACCAGTCGTCCTTCGGGCGCGCGCTCATTCCGTCACGACCGGAGGCGCGAGCCTGTCGGGTCGTAGAGCGGGTCGCGGCTGACGACACACGACGCGACGTCCTCACCGGACTCGATGCACCAGTCGTCGCCATCGAGCGGGCCGTGGATCCACGCCAGGGCGATCGACCCGCCGAGCGTCGGCGCGATCGAGGCGCTCGTCACGTACCCGACCCGCTCGGTGCCGCGCAGCACGGACTCGCCGTGCCACAGCACGGCCGACGGGGCGT
>DASZOG010000275.1:0-13980 GCA_035550895.1 Acidimicrobiales bacterium | reverse complement strand
CACGACGAAGCGCGCCACCGGCGACCTCCCTCTCTGAGCGGCTGGTCCCGGCGGGTCCTGTCGCCGAGGGGATCCTCCCCCGCAGCGGCTCCGGCCGCTGGCGGGTCCCTCCGTTCTCGGCGCCACGCGCCGCCCCTGATGAGCCGCCGCCGGGCCGTCGTGACGAAGAAGTGGTTGGGATCCAACCGGTTCTTCTGCACGTCGCGGCCGGACCGGTCATTCGAAGGCGTACTCGGGGATCAGCTTGCGGGCCGTGCTGTCGAACTCGCCGAGTCTTCCGATGATGCCCGCGGCCTGGGCGGCGGCGGTGCCGGCGCCGGCGCCGGAGGACAGGTTGGCGGCGATGTGGCCGGAGACGATGCCGCAGGCGAACGACGTCCCGCTCCACACGGCGGTGTCGACGAACTCGTCGGCGTTCCGGTCGCGGGTGATCCGCCTATCCTCTCGACCGACGACGTACGTGCTCTGGACCTGGTCGCCGGGAGCGAACACGTTCACCCAGCTGCCATCGTTGGAGAACGACGCCTTGCCCGTCTTGTCCTTGTCGAGCGCGCCGACCCCGATCACGCCTTCGAGCGCCGCCGGATAGGTGGGGTCGTCGATCCCGTCGTTGCCCGCGGCCCCGATCACCGCGCATCCCTCCTCCCGCGCCGCCTCGACCGCGGCGGCGACGCCGCTCGGCGTCGCATCCTGCAGCGTGTAGAAGCCGAGGGAGAGGTTGATCACCTTTGCGCCGCGCTGCACGGCGTAGTCGATCGCCCGGGCGACGCCCAGCTCTGTCCCCATCCCGTCGGAGTTGAGCGCCTTGAGGAACAGCAGCTTGGCGCCGGGAGCGATGCGGCGCACGAGCCCGCCGATGAAGAGGCCGTGTCCGGCCTCGGCGTCGAGGTAGCTGTCGCGATCGGGGCCGTCGAGGAGGTCGATGTGCTGCAGCGGCCCTCCCTGGTCGTCGACCTCCCCGTCCTGCGTGGCGTAGTCCACGCCGTATCCGAACCACGCCCGCTCGAGGTTGTCGGAGATGGAGGACGGCGTCGGGAACCCGGTGTCGACGATCGCCACCGTCACCCCGCTGCCCTTCGTCGAGCGCTCCTCGGGCATCTCCGGTAGCGGCGTGGCCGGCAGCTCTGGATCGCCGTCGGGGTAGCCGGTCCGCCGCTGCAAGCCGGTGACGAGGTGGTTCAGGCTCAATCCGGACTTCCCGAAGTCGGCGGCGAACGCGACGGTGTCCGCGACCTTTCCGCGGTCGAGGTCGACCGCGACGGCGCCGCCGACATCCACCCGGCCGGGGAGCCCAGCGAACGCCTGCTGTCCGGTGATGCCCGGCAGGCCGAACCGAGGCCGGCCCCCCGCCGCCGCGTACCGCTCGAGCCGTTCGCCGATCGAGGAGAAGGACGACCGCGGCACGACGACCTGGTCGCGGACGTAGAACACGTTCCGCTTGTCACCCGGCTCGTAGAACCCGATCTGCTCGTCGTCGAGGTACCGCTGGAGGATGCGGTGCTTCCACGCGTTGACCCTGGCCTGGCGATCGTCCACGTCACCCTCCCTCGGCCTCGCGCTCCGGAACAGGCGCGGCACGTTCTTCTACCATCGTCCGCGTGCCCACCTCGACGGTGAGGGCCGATGTCTCCGATGCACTCGCCCTGGCGGACGCCGCGGCGGGCGCTCCCCGTTCGGTGGCGAGCTCGTGCCGGACGCTGATAGACGCGCCGGGCACATCCGCTGAGGCACGGGCGATCGCGCTGCGCGCCCTCGCGTTGTCGTTGCGCCTCCTCGAGCAGCACGCGGAGGCGACGCGCATGGCGCGCCGCTCGGTGTCGCTGGCGCGCCGTGTCGGGCTCCCCGAGCGTCAGCACGAAGCGCGCCTGACGCTGTCGCTGTGCCTGTTCCATCTCGGTCGGACGCGCACCGCCTTGGAGCAGGTCGAGCAGGTCCGCGACGAGGCGGCAGACGTGCTGCGGGTACGTGCCGACATCCAGCACGGGATCATCCTCGAGCGGCTCGGCCGGCTCGACGACGCAGTGTCCGCGTATACGCGTGCTCTGGACGGCGGCGGCGACGAGCTCGACCGGGCCCGCGCCTTGAACAACCGGGCGATCGCCCTGACGTTCCTCGGGCGGACGGACCAGGCGCTCCACGATCTCGACGACGCCGTGGAGCTCGCCACTGCCAGGGGCGAGCGCCTGCTGGCTGGCGAGTTCGTCCACAACATCGGCTTCACGCTCGCGGCCGACGGCGACATCGCCGGCGCGCTACGCCGCTTCGACGAAGCCGACGCGATCTTCCTCGCGCACGACGCGCCGATCGGCTGGAACCTGGCCGACCGGGCGCGGGTCCTGCTCGGCGCGAACCTCCATCAAGAGGCGGTGGACGCCGCGTCGCGCGCGGTGCAGGTGCTCCTTGCCGGCGGCGCCGGAGCCGACGTCGCCGAGGCGCGGCTGCTCCTCGCCGAGGCGCACCTGGCAGGAGGTGAGCTGGCCGAAGCCGGCGCGGCCGCGGCCGCCGCTCGGCGGGCGTTGGTCCGCCAGGGTCGCCCAGGCCTCGCTGCAGTGGCGCAGCTGATGTCCGTGCGCGCCAGGCTTGCCGCCGGACGCCGCGACCGCCGGCTGCTCGTGTCCGCCGAGCAGGCAGTCGCCGACCTCGTCGCCGCCGGTCTGGCGGGCGCGGAGCTGGCGGCGCGGATGGCCGCCGCCGACGTCGCTCGCAGCGTGGGCGAGTCCCGGGTCGCCGCGCGGCACCTCGCCGTCGTCTCTCGCCACCGCTCCAGCGGTCCGCTGGTCGACCGGGTCCGCGGGTGGCACGCCGAGGCCATCCGTCGCGCCGACGCGGGTGCGCGCCCCACAGCCCGCCGGGCGGTGCTCGCGGGGCTCGATGTGCTCGCCGATCTGCAGGCCACCGTCGGTGCCAGCGAGCTGCGGGCCAGCGTGGCCGGCCACGGCGCGGACCTCGCGCAGCTCGGGGTCCGGCTGGCCCTCGCCGATCGGTCACCCTGGGCAGTGCTCGAGGTCCTGGAGCGCTGGCGGGGAGGCGGCCTGCTCCTCGGCACCGAGGCGAGCGCGGAGCTCACCGCCGAGCTCGTCGCCCTGCGCGCAGCGCGGACGCGACTCGAGCAGGCGGAGCAGCTCGGCGAGGACGTCGCCGCCGCGCAGCGCGCCGTCCTCCAGCTGGAGCAGGTCGTGCGCGACCGGCTTCGCCACGCACCCGGTGTCGTCACCGCCGCGACCTCGCCGCTCGTCCGCGCCGACGTCGCTGCCCGGCTCGGTGACCGTGCGCTCGTGTCGTACTTCGAGTCGGACGGATGGATCGGCGCGGTCGCGATGGCCGGCCGGCGGCTGACGCTCTCCTGGCCGCTCGCCGAGACGAAGCATGTCACAGCGGTCGCCGACAGCGTGCTGTTCGGCCTCCGGCGCCTGGCGCGCCCGCACCGCTCGTCCTCCACTCCCGCAGCACGCGCCGCGGTCGACACGGGGCTCGCCCGGCTGGAGGAGGCACTGCTCGCGCCACTCGAGGCCGTCGTCGGCGACCGCCCGCTCGTCGCCGTGCCGACCGGCGCGCTGCACGCGCTGCCGTGGTCGTTCCTGCCACGCCGGCGCGACCGGCCGGTGACCGTGACGCCCTCGCTGCGCGTCTGGCTCGCCCGGGCCGCGCCGCGGATCGACGGCCGGGTGGTGCTCGTCGCCGGGCCCGGACTCGTGCATGCGGACGCCGAGGTCGCGGCGCTCGCCGGCGTGCACCGCCAGCCGGTCGTCCTCACCGGGGCCGCGGCGACAGTCACCGGAGTCGCCGCCGCGCTGGAGGGCGCGTCGATGACCCACCTCGCCTGCCACGGCCGGTTCCGTACCGACAACCCGCTGTTCTCGTCGCTCGCGCTGGCAGACGGGCCGGTGACGGTCGTGGACATCGAACGCCTCGACCAGCCCCCCGAGCTGATCCTGCTCGCCGCGTGCGAGGTCGGCGCGTCGAGCGTGCTGGCCGGCGACCAGCTCCTCGGAGTCGTGAGCGCGCTGCTGATGGTCGGGACGTCCTCGGTCGTGGCCAGCCTCCTCCCGGTCCCCGATGCCGCCAGCGTGCCGTTCATGCGCGCCGTCCACGAGCAGCTGGCTGCCGGTGAGCCCGCCGCCGCGGCGCTCGTGGCCGGCAGGAAGGCGGTCGACGTGGACGATCCAGCCGGGTTCGTCACCGGCGCCGCGTTCACCTGCTACGGCGCAGGATGAGGGGCGTCCGCCGTGGTGGGGGCCGCCTCGCGCCCACCACCGGCCGCGACGGCAGCCGCCCACCGGTAGTCGGCCTTCCCCGCTGGTGAGCGGGCGACGCGATCGACGAAGACGAACGCCTTCGGCAGCTTGTAGCGGGCGACGTGCCGCTCCGCCTCCGCGAGCAGCGCGGCCTCGTCGACGTCGCAGCCGGGTCGCAGGTGCACGATCGCGACCACCTCCTGCCCCCAGCGCTCGCTCGGACGGGCCGCGACCACGCAGTCGTAGACCGCGTCGTGGGCGGTCACGGCTGCCTCCACCTCCTCGGCGAAGATCTTCTCGCCGCCGGAGTTGATCGTCACCGAGTCGCGACCGTGCAACTCCATCGTCCCGTCGGCGCGCAAGCGCGCCCGGTCCCCAGGGACGACGTAGCGGACTCCACCGATCACCGGGTAGGTGCGCGCCGTCTTCTCCGGATCGCCGAGGTACCCGAGTGCCAGTCGGCCACTCTTCGCCAGCCAACCGAGCTCGCCTTCGCCGGGCGCGAGCGGTCGGGAGAGGTCGGCCGACAGCACGTGGTTCCCCGGCTCCATGGCGAAGATGCCCGTGGTCGCACCGCCGCCGGTCGAGACGTGCGACACCTGGCCGCCGGCCTCGGACGACCCGAGCCCATCCACGATCATCAGCGCCGGGAGGCGAGCGAGCAACGCATCCTTCAACCGGGCCGACAGCGGCGCGCCGCCGGAGAGCAGGACGGTCAGGCTGGACAGGTCGTACTCGCGCGCCGCGAGCTCGTCGACGAGCGGGCGGGCGAACGCGTCGCCGACGATGAGGAGGAAGTTGACCCGCTCCCGTTCCACCGTCCGCCAGATGTCGGCGGGGTCGAGGTGGCGCGGCTCGTCCTGGATGACGACCGTGCCGCCCAGGTTCCAGGTACGCAGGCTCATCCAGTGCCCCGCGCCGTGCATGAACGGCGGCGCGAGGAGCGCCTTCAGGCCGACGGACGTTCCCGCGACGACGTCGTCCAGCGTGGTCGCCGAGCGTGAACCGCCGAAGCACTCCGTCCACGCGTCGCCCTGGCGCCACAGCACGCCCTTCGGCGCGCCGGTCGTCCCGCCGGTGTAGAGGATGTACAGGTCGTCCGGCGAAGGCGCGACCAGTGGCGGGGTGGCCGGCGCGGCGGCGAGCGCGTCCTCGTACCACACCGCGCCCGGCAGGAGGCCCAGGCCCGACTCGTCCGGGATCTGCAGCACCGTCTGGACGTGGGGAAGCGCCGGGAGCACCTCGGCCAGGGTCGGCGTGAACCGCGAGTGCACGACGACCGCGCGCGCCGCCGAGTCGTCGAGCACGTGCAGCAGCTCACCGGCGGTGTAGCGGTAGTTGACGTTCAGCGGCGCGACGCGGGCCTTGAACGCGCCGAGCATCGCCTCGAGGTACTCGTTGCCGTTCGTCGCGTAGATCGCCAGGTGGTCCTGGCCGGACTCCCATCCGGCCAGCGCAGCGCGCTCCTTGTGGCAGCCGAGCCCGCGGTCGTGCAGCGCGTTGGCCAGGCGGCGCGTCCGCGCGGTGAGCTCTGCCCAGGTCAAGCGGCGGTCACGGAAGACGAGCGCTTCCTGGTCCGGCCGTGTCGCGGCGATCGCTTCGTGTGCCACCCCCACCGCCACGTCCACGCGGGCGACGGTAAACGGCGGCGTGCCACGCGGCCAAAGCCCGCGGCCAAGGACCGCGACGCGCCGTGCGTCACGCGGCGCGGACGGCTTCGATCAGGCGGGCGAGGGTGATGCCGGCGGCGACCCGCTGTGCCTCGTCGTCGAGGCGGCGCAGCGGGACGGGCACGTCGGCGTCGACGGGCGCGACACCCACGGCGACGAGGTCGTTGCCGAACACTGCCGGCACGACGACCACCGCGTCGGCCGCCCACGGGTGCAGCGCGGCGCGGACGCTCGCCGGCAGGCGGTGCAGCGGGCACACGGTTGCTGCGCTCGGCAGCACGACGTCGAGCAGGCTCCGTTCGGAGGAGACGCGCGGGCCGACCGCCACCGAGCCGCTCCGTGCGTCGTCGACCACGATCACGTGCGAAGCGCCAGCCACCCCGGCGAGGGTGTCCGCCAACCGGCGGGCGAAGCGGCGGGTCGTCGGGCCGAGCGGGAAGGCGCCCTGCGCGGGGAGCATCGTCGGAGAAGAGCGTGCGACGGCCCGGCGGATACAGGCCGGGGAAGGCGATCGAGACACACCATGTGTGGAGCGCGAGCGACGTCTAATCTCGATCCACGTGCTCGGGAACGACGAGGTCGCCCGCCTGGTGAAGCGTGCCAGCGACGGCGACGAGTCGGCCTGGGGTGCGCTCGTCGAGCAGTTCGCCGGGCTGGTGTGGTCGGTCGTGCGGGCCCACGGCCTGTTCGACGCCGATGCCCACGACGTCTTCCAGACCGTCTGGCTGCGCTGCGTCGAGCATCTCCGGCGCCTGCGGGATCCGGAGCGGCTTGCCGGGTGGTTGGCGACGACGACGCGCCACGAGTGCTTCCGGGTGACGCGCCTGGCGCGCCGTGCCCAACCGATGTCGGAGGTGCCGCTCGACGCCGACGACGAGTCCGGTGAGGATCGGCTCGTCGAGCGGTTGACCGGCGCCGACGAGCAGGCCGCCTTCCGCCGGGCGCTCGAGCTGTTGCCGGAGCAGTGCCGGGTGCTGCTCCGCCTGCTGCTCGCCGACCCGCCGCTGAGCTACGACGAGATCAGCGACACGCTGGGCATTCCCCGAGGCAGCATCGGGCCCACCCGCCAACGCTGCCTCGACCGCGTCCGCCGGCTCGTCGCGGCGTGATCGACGATGTATCCGATGTCACGTCGTCGGCTCTGTTCTGGGAGAGGCGGCAACCGATGACCGACGAGAACACCCCGGGCGACGAGATGGACACCACCGACGATGGCACCGCCGAGCGGGACGACGAGCTCCTCCGGCGCATGGCCGAGGCGCTGCGCGGAGACGACCCGGTGCCGGACACGTTGATCGCGCAGGCGAAGGGCGCGTTCACCTGGCTGACGATCGACGACGACCTCGCCTCGCTGGCGGAGCTGGCCTACGACTCGGCTGTCGACGACGACCTCGCCGGTGTCCGTGGGGGAGGCGGACCCCGGCTGCTGTCCTTCGAGCGGGACGAGGTGGTCATCGAGGTCGAGGTGGCGAGTGACCGCAACCGCCGCCGAGTCGTCGGGCAGGTGAGCGGGGTGCCGGCGACGGAGGTCGTGCTCGAGTCGGCCAGTGGAGCCCGAACCGCCGTGGCGTGCGACGAGCTGGGGCAGTTCTCCACCGATGCCGTGCCGCCCGGGCCGCTCCGAGTAGTCGTCATGCTCGCCGGGGACCCTCCCCGCACCGTTCGCGGGGACTGGGTGACCGTCTAGTGCCCCTTCAGGCAACCTTTGGCCCGTTCCCTCCGGCCAGCGACGCCGATCGCGGCGTCCGCCTCCTCGCCAAATGCGCTGCGGCAATTGCCTCGTCAGCGTCCTTGCGCTCGGCGCCGCTGACTCGGCGGTCGACGGGTCACGGTTACCTGACGGGGCACTAGCCCTGGGGATGCCCCGGTGTGGCGGTCGGTAACGTCGGCGGGGTGACGCAGGACCTGCTGTTCGGGGCGTTCCTGCCCCAGGGATGGAAGATGGAGCTGGCGGGAATCGACGGCGCCGGCGAGAAGTGGGCGAAGGCGGTCGAGATCGCCGAGCTCGCCGAGCAGCTCGGTTATGACACATTGTTCGTCTACGACCACTTCCACAACGTGCCGCGCCCGGCGCACGAGGCAGTGTTCGAGTGCTGGACCGCGCTGGCGGCGATCAGCCAGCGCACGTCGCGCATCCGCCTCGGGCAGATGGTCGGGTGCAACTCGTACCGTCAACCGTCCCTGCTGGCGAAGATCACGTCCACGCTCGACGTCGTGTCGGGTGGGCGGCTCGACTGGGGGATCGGCGCCGGCTGGTACGAGAACGAGTACCGGGGCTACGGCTACGAGTTCCCGGCGGCACGGGACCGGATCGGGATGCTGCGCGAGTGCGTGGAGATCGTCCGGTCGATGTGGACGCAGCCGGAGACGTCGTTCGACGGCACCTACTACAAGCTGCACCGGGCGAACTGCGATCCGAAGCCGCTGCAGCAACCACACCCGCCGATCTGGATCGGCGGTGGCGGAGAGCAGCTGACGTTGCGCGTCGTCGCCCGCTTCGCGAACTGTTCGAACTTCGGGGGCAAGCCGCAGGAGTGGGAACGCAAGCGCGACATCCTGCGGAACCACTGCCGGGCGGTAGGGCGCGACGCGGACGAGATCCGCATGACCTGGGGGCCGGAGGTGTTCCTGCGCGAGACCGAGGCCGAGATCGCCGAGGGTGGCACACGCAGCCTGTGGGGCGAGCCGTACGAGAGCTGGCGGGAGGGGAACCTCGTCGGCACCCCCGAGCAGGTGTGCGAGAAGATCCAGCGCTACGTCGAGCTCGGCTGCCGCGGGTTCACGCCGTGGTGCTCCGACTACCCGGACACGACGACGCTCGAGCTGTTCGCCGCGAAGGTGATGCCCGAGTTTCGCTGATCACGGCGTGGCCGGCAGCGTGCCGCCCGAGGCGCCATCACCGACGATGGGCGGCAGTGTGCCGTCCTCCAGCTGCACCGTCGGCGTCTCCGAATCCCGGTCGTCGTCATCTCCCCCGGCGGCCCAGACGGCCATCAGCCAGATCGTGAACAGGGCCAGGACGACGATGGCGGCGATCTTCGCTCCGCGCGCCGGACCCGAGTAGATCGGCTGCTGGTACTCCACGATGACGACCGGTTACGACCAGCGGGTCGGATGGGGGAACGTGCGCGGGTCGTCGTACGCCAGGTGGGGGAGGCGCAGCGGGACCTTCCACCGGCGGTGGCCGCGCCTGGGCACCTGGCTGACCACCTGATCGCGGTCGAGGACCCCGTCGCCATGCTCCTCGCACCGGACGAGCAGGTCGGGGTAGTCGTCCGGCAGCTCCGGGGGGAGCGTGAGCAACGCGGTGACCCCGTGCTGCGTCGTCGGGTGGAGCTCCGCTGCGTCCGGGCGCTCGACCCGCGGCAGCGCCACCTCGAGGTCGCGCCGGGCGCGCCGCGACTTGCGGTCCACGCTCTCGATCTGGAAGTCGGGCGCGACATCGACGTCCCACCACGAGACGAACAGGACCCCGATGGGAGTCCGCGCCGCGGCGGCCACCGGTGCCCCGCAGCTCGCACAGCGCACATCGAGGGCGCGCTTCGCGTGTGGCGACTCGTCCACGGCGCGCCGGGTGAGCGAGATGACGGCTGCGTCGTCGGCCTCGAGCCGCAGCGCGTCGTGAACGGGCGGATCCTCGTCGTCGGTGAGCACCGGTGACGCAGGTCCGCACCGTCGCCGTCTCTCGTCACCCGACATCGCTGCTCCTTCCCGCCGTAGGCCACCGGTCGCGGGCCGCAGTTCGGCCGTCATCATCGCACTCTCGGGGCCGCAGCGCGTTCCGCGCCCGATCGGGGCGACAGCCGCCGTGGGCGGATTAGCTTTGCGCCATGGCGACTGTCACGCTCGACTCGGTCAACAAGGTCTACGACAACGGGTTCCAGGCGATCTACGACCTCAGCCTCGACATCGCCGACAGCGAGTTCCTCGTGCTCGTCGGTCCGTCCGGTTGCGGGAAGTCGACCGCATTGCGGATGGTGGCCGGGCTGGAGTCGATCACCAGCGGCGAGCTGCGCATCGGCGAACGGGTGGTCAACGACGTCGAGCCGAAGGACCGGGACATCGCGATGGTGTTCCAGAACTACGCGCTGTACCCGCACATGACCGTGTTCGACAACATCGGCTTCGCTCTCAAGCTGGCCCGCGTCCCCAAGCCGGAGATCGACAGCCGGGTGCGCAAGGCCGCCGCGATCCTCGAGCTCGAGCCGTACCTCGACCGCAAGCCGGCGCAGCTCTCCGGCGGCCAGCGCCAGCGGGTGGCGATGGGACGAGCGATCGTCCGCCAGCCGGCGGCGTTCCTGATGGACGAGCCCCTGTCGAACCTCGATGCGAAGCTGCGCGTCCAGATGCGGGCCGAGATCGCGCGTCTCCAGCGCGACCTCGCTGTCACGACGATCTACGTCACCCACGACCAGGTCGAGGCGATGACGATGGGGGACCGGGTCGCCGTGCTGAAGGACGGCTACCTGCAGCAGGTCGGCGCCCCGCAGCACCTCTACGACGAGCCGACCAACGTGTTCGTCGCTGCGTTCATCGGGTCGCCGTCGATGAACCTGTACGAAGGCGTCGTGACACTCGATGGCCAGAAGAGCGTGCAGATCGGCGCCCAGCAGGTGGCGCTGGCCCCAGAGTCACTCGAGCGGTATCCCGGGTTGCAGAGGTACGACGGCCAACCCGTCGTGGTCGGCATTCGCCCCGAGGACTTCGAGGACGCGGGCATCGTCACGGATGGCCCGGAGGACCGGCGGATGAAGGCCAAGGTGCGTCTCGTCGAGGCGCTCGGATCCGAGCTGATGGTCCACTTCGAGCTCGACGGCGTGAACCGCGTCAACTCCGGCGACCCCGACGCGCCCGAGGAGCTGCTCGGCGCCGGCGTGGCCAACGCCGTCGCCAGGTTCAGCCCGAAGTCGAACGTGCGCAAGGACCAGGACGTCGAGGTCAGCGTGGCGAGCGAGAACCTCCACTTCTTCGACATCAACGACCACACCGCGATCCGCTCTTAGACGGAGTCGCGCCCTCGTCTCCGCCAGGCGTCAGCCCTTCACCGAGCCGGCGAGGATGCCGCGGACGAAGAACCGCTGGAGCAGGAAGAACACGGCCAGTGGAACAGCCGCCTGGAGGAAGGCGCCGGCGGTGAGCAGGTGCTCGAACTGCCCGAACTGGCCCGTCTGCGCCGCGATCACCACGGTCGACGGCGCCGCGGCCTGATTGGCGCCGATCATCGTCACGGCGATCAGGTAGTCGTTCCAGGTCCAGAGGAACTGGAAGATGGCGAACGCGGCGAGCACAGGCACCGACAGCGGGAGCACGAGGCGCCAGAAGATGCGGAAGTGGTTGGCACCGTCGATGCGCGCCGACTCGAAGATGTCACGCGGCAACGACGAGATGTAGTTGTGCAGCAGGAAGATGGCGAACGGCATGGCGAACGCCGTGTGCGTGAGCCAGATCGACGTGGTCGTGCCGGCGAGGTTGAGGTCGGGGAAGACGGTGATCGTCTTGTCGAGCCACGGGATCGTCCAGTGGGCGCCGTGGACGTACATCAGCAGGAGGGGGATCAGCGCGACCTGCAGCGGGACGGCGAGCAGCGCGACGGTGCCGATGAACAGTCCTTGGCGGTGCTTGAAGTCGATCCAGGCGAACGCGTACGCGGCAAAGGCGGCGAACGCGATGGGGATGATCGTCGCCGGGAGCGCGATGGCGAACGAGTTGGTGAGGCCCTGCTTCATGCCTCCCGCCGCGGTCGTGCCGAGGACTTCGCGGTAGTTGTCGAGGGTCAACTCGTCGAGGTCGCGCCACGCTGTCCACCAGCCGCTGGTGCGCTGGTCGTCACGGGTACGGATCGAGTTGATCAGCAGGCCGATCGTCGGGATGCTCCAGATCGCGACGAGCAGCCACAACACCCACGTCGGGATCGAGCGGAGGAAGCGATAGACGGCTCCTCCCGTTCCGTGCGTGCGGTCGGGGTTGACGATCCCAGCGTTCATGAGACCTGGTCCCTCTGCATCCGGCGGATGTTGATCCACATGATCGGGATCACCGAGACGAACAGCACGACGGCGAGCGCCGAACCGAGGCCGAGGTTGGTCTGCCCGAACGCTCTGATCCACATCTCGTTGGCGATCACCTGGGTACCGAAGTTGCCGTTCGTCATCGCGTAGACGATGTCGAACACCTTCATCACGGTGACGAACAGCGCCGTGGTGACGACGCCGACCGTCGGTGCGATGTGCGGCAAGGTGATCCGCCAGAAGACCTGTGACTCGGTGGCGCCATCCACCTTCGCCGCTTCGGTGAGCTCGGTCGGCACCGCCTTGATCGCCGCCGAGAGGATGACCATGGCGAACCCGGTCTGGACCCAGATCAGCACGACCATCAGCCACATGTTGTTGAACGGCCCCTCCTGGATGAACAGGACAGGCCGGGCCGTGACGACGCCGTCCTCCTCGATGTAGCCGCCCATACCGGGGCCGAGGACGCGGTAGACGAGGTACGCCACGAGGAGCAGGAACCCGGCGGCGAACCCGATCATCGTGCTCGACTTGGCGTCACTGCCGCGCTTGATGAGATAGGCGAAGAACAGCGCGAGCGCGAAGAGGGCGACGAGCCAGATCGTCTTGCCCGTCGTCGAGTTCGTGGTCTCGCCGATCCACACCCAGACCGCGTTCATCACCCCCGTCTGCTTCTGTGACGGATCGCGGGCTTGGTACATGAACCGCCAGATGATCCCGGCGCCGATGAACGAGATCGCCATCGGGAGGAAGATCAGCGACTTGGCGGCGTTCTCGGCTCGCGCCCGGTCGGCGAGCACCGCCACTGCCAGGCCGAGCGCCGTCGCCAGCGACGTGACGACGATGACCCACCACACGTTGTTGAAGATCGTGCCCCGGATCGAGGCCAGGATGGCGCAGGACAGGACGAAGAAGCCGGCCAGCATCGGACCGAGCGAGCTGGGACCACGCTCGAATGGTTGGCTCGTGCGCCGGCCGGCGATCACGCCGACGAGGACGCCCAGCCCGAGCAACGCCAGCGCGATGTAGAACAGCCGGCTGGTGAAGATGTTCTCCCAGTTGTCGAAGTTCACCGAGTTCTTGTTGGTGAAGATGTCCGTGTAGTTCTCCCACCCGACGGACTGCGTGCCGTTGCGGTTGTAGAACGAGAGGTAGATCGTGCGGATCAGCGGGCCGAGCAGTCCGAAGGCGATGAACAGCAGCGCCGGTGTGACGAAGATCCACGACCGGGAGCGCTGGTCGATCCGCCGTCGCTTCTGTGCGTCGGGCTCAGCGGCGAGCCCGAAGCGGACGCCGAGGATCGCCGCGGGCACGACGGTGGCGAGGACGGCCTCACCGAAGTTGCCGCCCCCGATGTTGGTGGCACCGCCCCAAGCGCCGACGAACCAGCCGACGCCCACACCGGTGATCACCGAGAGCGGGGCCACGGAGCGTCCGGAGCGCCAGAGGCCGATCAGCCCGAACACCACTGCGCCGGCGGCGACACAGATCGCGAGCTGGCCCCAGTCGAGCGCCGGATGCACCGAGTCGTCGAGGGCGAAGGCGGTGAGCAACCCGAAGGCGGTGAACCCCAGCACGGCCAAGGGGAGCCGGGCGAGCTGCTGGCGTGGCGCGCTGAGCAGGAACATCACCAGCCCGAGGGCGGCGCCGCCGATCAGCCCCCACAGCAGCGAGTTGACGTCGAACGGCTGCGTGACCCATCCGAGGATGTCGTCGAACAGGTCCGCCCCGACGGGTCGGACCGGATCGTCGACGAGCGTCTTGAGCGCGTCGTTCGACTCCGCGACGAAGTAGCCGACGAAGCCGATGCCGGCGCCGACGATGGTGTTGAAGCGGGTCCAGTGGTCGTACGCCTGGTCGAAGACGAGGTTGGCGCCGACCCAGAGCGCCGCCGTCAGCACGACCGCGAGGAGGACCTTGAGCGCCGTTTGAGAGATGTCGCGGGGGCCCACGTAGTAGAGGAGGAAGAAGGCGAGCGCGCCGAACACGAGCAGCCGGAGCACACCGCCTGACGTGATGCGCGGCTGGCGTGGTTCCTCACGAAGCCTTCGACCAGGGGGCGCGATA
>DASZOG010000274.1:0-2799 GCA_035550895.1 Acidimicrobiales bacterium | reverse complement strand
CGACCGTGTCCCGCGACCTGGACGATCTGGGAGCGATGAAGGTTCGCGGTCGCGGGGGAGAAGCGGTGTACGCGATCCCGGAGTTCGAGCCGGACCGTCACGCACCGGCCGACCAGCTGCGGCGCGTGCTCGGCGAGTGGGTGGCCGAGGTGGCGAGCAGCGGTCCCGTGGTCGTCGTCCGCACACCGCCCGGGTGCGCGCATGTCGTTGGTTCGGCGCTCGATCGCTCTGCGCTGCCCGGCTTGCTCGGAACGGTCGCCGGCGACGACACGCTGCTCTGCGTCGCCGCCCCCGGCGTCGGCGGGGTGCGGCTCGCCGAACGGCTGCGCGACCTGGCCGGGCTCGGCCGACACGCCCCCCGATGAACGAGCCAGACGTCCCCGAGGAGGGGCGGACGCTGTGGCACGGCCGCTTCTCCGGCGGGCCGGCCGAGGAACTCCTGGCGTACACCGTCAGCTTGCCGTTCGACCGCCGGCTCTGGCGCGATGACATCCACGGCAGCCGGGCTCACGTCCGCGGGCTCGCCAGGGCGGGCCTCCTGCACGAGGCCGAACGCGATGCCATCCTCGGCGCGCTCGATGTGGTCGAGGGCGAGCTCGACGGTGGAACGTTCGAGTTCCGCGACGCCGACGAGGACATCCACACCGCCGTCGAACGGCGCGTCACCGAGCTCGCCGGCGCCGTCGGTGGAAAGCTGCACACCGGGCGCAGCCGGAACGACCAGATCGCCACCGACCTCCGCCTGTGGTGCCGTCGGGAGCTGCGCACGGTCGCGGCGCGGATCGTGCAGCTCCAGCGCGTCCTCCTCCAGCGGGCGACGGAGGCCGGCACGGGGCCAGACGCCGCGTACCTCCCCGGCTACACCCACCTGCAGCGCGCCCAGCCGGTGCTCCTCGCGCATCACCTCCTCGCGCACGGGTGGGCGCTGGCGCGCGATGTCGACCGCCTGCTGGCCACTGTGACGCGTCTCGACGTGAGCCCACTCGGCGCAGGTGCGCTCGCTGGTTCGTCGCTGCCCCTGGACCCGGCCACGACGGCCGCCGAGCTCGGCTTCGCGCGCAGCTTCGACAACTCACTCGACGCTGTCTCCGACCGCGACTTCGTCGCCGAAGCGCTGTTCGACCTCGCGCTCGTGGCCGTGCACCTCTCCCGGATGGGGGAGGAATGGGTGTTGTGGACGAGCGAGGAGTTCGGCTTCGCGAGGCTCGACGACGCGTACGCGACCGGCTCGTCGATGCTGCCGCAGAAGAAGAACCCGGACATCGCCGAGCTCGCTCGGGGAAAGGCCGGCCGTGTGATCGGCGACCTCGTCGGCCTGTTGACGACGCTGAAGGGCCTGCCCCTCGCCTACAACCGCGACCTCCAGGAGGACAAGGAGCCGCTGTTCGACGCCGTGGACCAGGTGTCGTCGGCGCTCGGGGCGCTGGCGGGGATGATCGCCACGGCGAGGTTCGACACGGAGCGGATGCGGGCCGCCGCGGACACACCGGCGGCTGCGGCGACCGACCTCGCCGAGCTCCTCGTCGGCCAGGGCGTGCCGTTTCGCGATGCGCACGCGGTGGTCGGTGACCTGGTGCGGCGCGCGGTCGCCGGGGAGGCAGCGCTCGCTGATCTCGTCGCGCGACGACTCGGCGCCGACGCCGAGGCGCTGCTCGCGCCGGGGATCTCCGTGACGCGCCGGACCTCGCCAGGCGGTGCCGGCCCCGGGCCGGTGCAGGTGCAGTTCGAACGGTTCGCCGCGCAGCTGCATGCGGACGAGGCGCGGGTCGCGCCGTAACGTCACCCGGCGTGGCGTTCGTGCACCGGGTCCGGGTCCGCTACGGCGAGTGCGACATGCAAGGAGTGGTGTTCAACGCGCACTACCTCGCCTACGTCGACGACGCCACCGACACGTGGTTCCGCGCGGCACTGGGCGGCGACTACGAGCGCCACGGAGTCGACGTGATGCTCAAGAAGGCGGTCGTCGACTGGCGCCGGCCGCTGCGCTTCCCCGACGAGGTCGAGCTGTTGTGCTCGGTGTCGCGGTGGGGCACCGCCTCGTTCGACGTGGCGGTCGACGGTGTGGTCGGCGGCGAGGACCGCTTCACGGCGAGGATCACGTACGTCTGCGTCGGGCACGGTACGACGCAGCCGATGCGCGTGCCGCCAGTCCTGCGGGAGGCGCTCGACGGAGACGCCGCGCGTGAGGCGACGGCGGGCAGCCCCGCGAACCCGGCGAGTGCGCAGGACACCGCACCCGCCCCGACCACGTGACCGGGCGCCGGCGCACGCTGTCCCGCGCGTTCTATCGGCGCCCCTCCGTGGAGCTGGCGCCCGAGCTGCTCGGCAAGCTCGTCGTCCACGGAGACCGTGCCGGGCGGATCGTCGAGGTCGAGGCGTACCGGCGGGACGACCCGGCGAGCCACGCGTTCGCCGGCCCGACACGGCGCAACGCGACCATGTTCGGCCCGCCGGGACACCTGTACGTCTACTTCAGCTACGGCGTGCACTGGTGCGCCAACGTCGTCTGCGGGGCGCAGGACGGCCAGGCGGTGCTGCTGCGCGCGCTGGCGCCGGTGGACGGAGTGGAGGAGATGCGCGCCGCCCGTCCGGCGGCACGCCGGGACCGCGACCTGGCGTCCGGCCCTGGCCGGTTGACGCAGGCGCTCGGCATCGACGTCGCGTTCGACGGCGCCGATCTCGTCCGCGGTCCGGTCCGCCTCGTCGACGACGGGACGCCGCCTCCCGAGCGACCGGGCGTGTCCCAGCGGATCGGGATCTCGAAGGCAGTCGACCAGCCGTGGCGGTGGTTCGTCCCCG
>DASZOG010000273.1:0-10460 GCA_035550895.1 Acidimicrobiales bacterium | reverse complement strand
CTTCTACCCCTCGCCGAACCGCGACGACGGCTACGACATCACCGACTTCTACGACGTGGACGGGCGACTCGGCACACTCGGCGACTTCGTCGTGCTCGTCCGCGCCGCGAAGAACTTCGGCCTGCGGGTGATCGTCGACCTCGTCGTCAACCACACCTCCGACCGGCACCCGTGGTTCCGCGCCGCGCGGGCCAGCCGCGACTCGCCGTACCGCGACTTCTACGTGTGGCGCGACGAGCCGGCCGCGGAGCCGGACACCGGCGTCGTCTTCCCCGACGCAGAGGACAGCCTATGGGCCTGGGACGAGCGGGCCGGGCAGTGGTACCTGCACCACTTCTACGCGCACCAGCCGGACCTGAACATCGCCAACCCACGGGTCCGGGAGGAGATCGCCAAGATCGCCGGGTTCTGGCTGCAGCTCGGCGTGGACGGCTTCCGCGTCGATGCCGTGCCGTTCCTGTTCGAGTTCGGCGGCGTGGAGGACGCCGGCGCCCTCGACCCGCACGTGCTGCTGAAGGAGTTGCGGTCGTTCATCTCCCGCCGGCGGGGCGACGCCGTGCTGCTCGGCGAGGTGAACCTGCCCGCTAAGCAGCTGGCCCGCTACTTCGGCGACGAGCCCGGGGACGAGATCCAGCTGTTGTTCAACTTCCCGGTCATGCAGCGCCTCTATCTGGCCTTGGCTCGTGGCGAGGCGCGCCCGCTGGCCAAGGCACTGCGGGCGCTACCCGACCCGCCCAGCGAAGGGCAGTGGGCGATGTTCGTCCGTAACCACGACGAGCTGACGCTCGACCAGCTCTCCGACGCCGAGCGGGCAGAGGTGTTCGCCGCCTTCGGTCCCGAGGAGGACATGCAGCTCTACGGCCGCGGTCTGCGCCGGCGACTCCCGCCGATGCTGGACGGGGACCAGCAGCGGATGCGGCTGGTGTACAGCCTGCTGTTCTCGCTGCCGGGAACGCCGGTTCTGTTCTACGGCGAGGAGATCGGCATGGGCGAGAACCTCGCCATCCCCGGACGGCTCGCCGTGCGCACGCCGATGCAGTGGAGCGACGGTCCGACGGCCGGGTTCTCCTCCGCCCGCCCGTCCCGCCTGTTGCGGCCAACGACGCCCGACCGCTTCGGGCCGATGGCGGTGAACGTCGCCGACCAGCGCCGGGATCCCGGCTCGCTGCTGAACTGGATGGAGCGCGTCATCCGCCGCCGCCGCGAGATCCCGGAGATCGGCTGGGGGCAGTTCCAGCTCCTGGAGACCGGCCACGACGCCGTGCTCGCGCATTGCCTGCAGTGGCGCGGCCGCACGTTCATCGGCGTGCACAACCTCGCCGCGGCACCGGCCGCCGTGCGGATCGATGCCTCCCCCACGGGGTCGCCCGGGGAGACCCCCGTCGACGACCTGCTCGACGAGGCGCCGCCGACGCTGCAGGTCGACAGCGCCGGCCGGCTGGAGCTGAAGCTCGAGGGCTTCGGCTTCCGGTGGCTGCGGCTGCGCAGCGCCGAGGAGCAGCCGACTCCCTGACCTGAGCGCACGTGCCGCTGGCCCGGAGCGATCAACCCGGTACCGAGGGGACGGACAGCGTCGCCCAGACCGTCTTCCCGCCGGGGAACGGGGCCACCCCCCACTGGCTGGCCAGGCACTCGACGATGTGCAGCCCGACGCCGCCGACGCGGTTCGGGTCGACCGGCAGCATGTCCGGGAGCTCGCTGCCGGAGTCGGTCACGGCGAGGTACAGCTCGTGGTCGTCGGACAGGAGCCCGCGCGTGACGACGCTCCCTGAGCCGTGGCGGAGCGCATTCGTCACCAGCTCGCTGATCACCAGCACCGCGTCCTGCTCGTGGGCAGCCGGGACGTCGTGTGCCCGGAGGAAGGCGGTCAGCCAGGCCCGCGCCGCCGCCACGGAGGCCGTGCTGCGGGCGAAGACCGCCATGGCTTGCGGAAGGGCCGGATCCGGACGGATCGGGTCCGGCAGCGGGGGGACAGTCGGCATCACTGCGCCCCGACTCCGCCACCGTCGAGCCGGCCGGTCAGGCCGGCGATCTCGAGCACGCGCGCGACCTGCTCGGAGACGTCCCCGACGCGCACTCGTTCCCCGTGGACCTGGTGGAGCAGCAGGAGCGCGCGCACGCCGCTCGAATCGATGAACCGGACCTCGCGCAGGTCGATCACGAGGGTGGTCTGCGGGGCCGCCTCGAAGAAGGCGCTCACGGCGTCGACCAACGGCCGTTCGGCCTCCAGGTCGAGCTCACCTCGCACCAGCATCCCGCATGTTCCCTCGCCGTACTCCTCGATGATCCATGACGCGTTCACGTCCTTACCCCCGTGACAGTTGGGCAAGACGCTATGCGAGGATCTCCAGCAATCGGCGCTCTGGTGGGTCCAGGCCGCCCGCGGCGCGGCGGGGCCCCGCCTCCCACCGCGCCGGCAACGACCCGCCGAGGTACTGGTCGATCACGATTGGGTGGATGTACGAGCGGCGGCACACGGCCCGGGTATTGCCGAGAAGGCGGGCCACGTCGTCGATCACCGCGTTCAGCTCCTGGGTCCCCTGGCGGGCCGACTCCGGAGCCGGCAACTCGGCCAGGCGGCCGGCAGCCTGCACCGACGCGCCCCAGGTGCGGTACGTCTTGGCGGTCAGGTCGAGGCCGGTGCGGGCGCGGAGGTAGTCGTTCACGTCGCCCGAGCGGACCGGGCGGATGTCGCCATCGTCGCCCTCGTACTGGAAGAGGAGCTGGCCGGGAAGGTCCTGGCAGCGCCGCACGAGACGGGCCAAGCGGCGATCCTCGACGCTGACGTCGGTCCGCGCGCCGTGCTTGGCCACGAACCGCAACCGCACGCGAGACCCGTTCACGGCCACGTGCCGCTTGCGCAGGGTCGTCAGCCCGAACGACCCGTTCTCCTGCGCGTAGCACTCGTTGCCGACCCGGATGTAGGTGTCGTCGAGGAGCATCACCACGAGCCCGACGACCCGCTCGAGTGGCAGGCCGCGGGCCGTCAGGTCCTTCGCGACCTGGCGGCGGAGCGGACCGAGCGCGTTGCCGAACGGCACCAGGTCCTCGAACTTCGCGCCGTCGCGGTGGGCACGGAACTCGTCGTGGTAGCGGTACTGCTTGCGGCCGCGCGCGTCGCGGCCAGTGGCCTGGATGTGCGCGCGTGGGTCCGCGGCGATCCACACCTCCGTCCACGCCGGAGGGACGGCGAGCGCGCGGATCCGCGCCAGCGCCTCCCCGTCCTTCACCGCCCGGCCGTCGTCCGTCTCGTACCGGAAGCGGCGCGTCCCCAGCCGGCGGATGCCGGGATCCCCGTCGTTGCCGAAGACCAGGCCGGGCGGGACGGCGGCGGGCACGGTGTCCGCCTCAGGACGTCGACCGGCGCCGCTGCCGGAGGAAGAACGAGACGGCGCCGCCCTCATGGCTGACCGAGTACTCCGTGGCGACGACGTCGAGCAGCTGCCGGGCGAGGTCGTGGTCCGCATCGCGCCATTGCGGCGCGTCGCCGTCCACGGAGGTCGGCGCGAACCCCGTGACCACGACGCAGTCGCCCTCGCTCTCGTCGTCGCTGAACTCCAGCGTGATGTCACACCCGTTGCCCAGTGCCAGGAGCGCGGTGCACAGCTCGTCCACGGCGATGCGCAGATCGTCGATCTCTTCGACGTCGAACCCGCGGGCGGCCGCAAGCGACGAGGAGACGGCACGCGCGACGCGGATGTACCGCTGGTGTCCGGCGAGGCGCAAACGGACGGGAGTGCCAGAGGGGTTATCTTCAGCCCTCATCGCCGGGCTCCTGCCTCCTGCGGTCGCGGGCCCGCTCTCGGGCCTGCTCGGCGGTGGCCAGGACGCGCAGGCGCTCCACGGCGACCCGCAGCAGTCGAGACACGTGGACCTGGCTCAACCCGACCTCCTCGGCGATCTGCGATTGTGTCCGATAACGGAAGTAGCGCAGGTACACGATCCTGCGTTCGCGTTCGGGCAGCCGGGACAGCAGCAGCCCGATCCGCTCCCGATCGGCGACGTCGTCGTAGCCCGGCTCCCAGGAGCACAAGGCGGGCGCATCGGCCGACAGGTCGTCATCGTCCTCACCTCCACGGTGGAGGAGCGGCAGCGGACGGTAGTTCGCGCCTGCGGCCAACGCGTCGACGACGTCCTCCACGGTGGCGGACAGCACCGTGGCCAGCTCGGCCGGCGTCGGCGACCGTCCGAGCTGATGGGTCAGCCGTTCGTTCGCCGGCTGCAGCGCGAGGTGCAACTCCTGGACGCGCCGGGGCACCTTGATCCGCCACGTCGTGTCCCGGAAGTGCCGCCGCAACTCCCCCATGATCGTCGGCGCGGCGAACGTCTTGAACGCGACACCGAACGCAGGGTCGAAGCGCTCGACAGCCTTCAGCACACCGAGCATCGCCACCTGCACCAGATCGTCCAGCGGCTCTCCCCGCCGATCGAAGCGCCGGGCGCAGGAGACGGCCAACCAGCGATGGGCTTCGATCAGCTGGTTGCGCAGGGTCCGGTCACCCGACTGGCGATAGGCGTCGAACTTCGCCCGCAGCGCGTCGCCTTCCTCGACGCTCTCCGAGGACACCGGCAGCACGGCGCGGCCGTACCCACCGCCCGCCGGGGCGAGACGTGCCGGGTCGGTGGGGCTGGGTGGCGGCCGCAGCGGGTACCGGACTGGGCATGCCGATCGTCCTGAGCGCCACGGGAATCCTGCGGGCGGGCACGCCACCGACAGAGCCGAAGCCCGATCCGTTGCCGACCGAGCCGCTGCCGGATCAGCCGCCGCTGCCGCAGCCAGACCCGGCCGGTCCGCAACCCGTGCCACCGGTGCCACCGGCACCCGACCCGATCGACCCCCAGCCGGCACCGCCGCCTCCGGATCCCTCGCGCCCGAACGCCCGGCCCGACGTGGACGGCGAGCAGCACCCACGGGCCGCGTAACCCTCCTTCCGGCCACCTCCTTCGAGCCCGGACGCGTGCGCGTCGAACCGGAACGCCCTCGCGCACGTATTCGCCTATCGCTGTCCAGGCTGGATCGGTAAGGTCGAGCGTCCTGCTCGGCTTTCACCGGCACGAAGAAGGAGTACGCGTATGTCGATCACCGGCACCCCCGTGGACAACGGGGTCAACGTCGAAGCCCTGCTCGCCGCCCGCGAGGCGCTGGGCGCCGCGCCGGAAGCGGCCCAGTTCCAGTGGCGCGCCACGAACACCTGGAAGAACGGGACACACAGCAACTCGACGATCGAGCGCTTCTTCGGCCTCGGCGAGGAGCAGCAGCACAGGCAGGCGTTCAGCTTCGACGCCGACCACCCGGAGATCTTCGCCTCCGAGGACAACGGCCCGACGCCTGTCGAGTACGTGCTCGTCGGCCTGGCCAGCTGCCTGACGGCCGGCATCGCCGCCGTCGCGCAGAACCGCGAGATCCAGCTCCGCTCGGTCACCGCCACGCTCGAGGGTGAGATGGACGTCCAGGGCATCCTCGGCATCGACAGCGACGTGCGGAACGGTTTCAGCAGCATCAAGGTCACGTACAACATCGACGCCGACGCGTCGCCCGAGGACATCAAGGCCCTCGTGGCACAGTCGCAGAAGCGGTCCGCCGTCTACGACGTCATCACGAACCCGACGAACATCACCGTCGAGGTCAACTGACCGCATCTCGCCGACGGAGCCTGCACGTGCCGACCACGACGACCGTCGTCATCGGCGCCGGTCATGCCGGTCTGGCCGCCAGCCGGTGCCTCGCCGAGCGCTCGATCGACCAAGTGGTGATCGAGCGCGGCGAGGTGGCGAACTCGTGGCGGACGGAGCGGTGGGACTCGCTGCGCCTGCTGACGCCGAACTGGCAGAGCCGCCTGCCCGGATACGCCTACGACGGCGACGATCCCGACGGCTACATGACGATGCGCGAGGTGATCGACTTCATCGACCGCTACGCGCAGCTCGTCGCCGCCCCGGTGCACACCGGCACGACGGTCACCGGCGTGCGCCCCGACGGCGACGGATACGTCGTCGCGACGGACCAGGGGGTGTGGCGGAGCCGCACGGTCGTCCTCGCGTCGGGCGCCTGCAACGTGCCGGTCCTGCCGGCAGTCACCGCGGCGCTGCCGGCGTCGATCACCACGCTCACCCCACAGCAGTACCGGAACCCGGGTCAGCTCGAGGAAGGCGGGGTACTCGTCGTCGGAGCGTCCGCCACCGGCATCCAGCTGGCAGACGAGATCCACCGCTCCGGCCGGCCGGTGACGCTGGCCGTCGGCGAGCACGTGCGCGCACCCCGCGTCTACCGGGGCATGGACATCCAATGGTGGATGGACGCCGTTGGCCTGCTCGACGAGCGCTACGACGAGGTCGAGGACATCGTGCGGGCGCGGAACCTGCCGTCGTTCCAGCTCGTCGGTACCCCGGAGCGGGCGACACTCGATCTCAACGCGCTCACCTCCATCGGCGTCGAGCTCGTCGGCCGTGTCGCCGGCGCCCGGGACGGCACGCTGCAGTTCTCGGGATCGCTGCGCAACCTCTGCGCGCTGGCCGACCTGAAGCTCGGCCGGCTCCTCGACACGATCGACGAGTGGGCGACCGTGAACGGGCTCGACCACGAGCTGGAGCCGCCCCAGCGCTTCGCGCCGACCGCAGTCCGGGCGTCGCCGCGGCTGACGCTCGACCTCGCCAGCAGCGAGATCGAGACGGTCATCTGGGCCACCGGCTACCGGCCCGACTACTCGTGGCTCGACGTGCCCGTGCTCGACCGGAAGGGCAAGGTCGTCCACGACGGCGGCGTGACGCCGTCACCGGGCATGTACTTGATGGGCATGCCGTTCCTCCGGCGGAGGAAGTCGACGTTGATCGACGGCGCCGCCGACGACGCCAGGGACCTGACCGCACACCTCAAGGCGTACCTCGACACGCAGGTTCGCGCCGGGTAGCGCTCCGTCAGGCGACGCGGGTAGCGCGGCCTGGCGCTTCCGCCTGACACCCGGGGAGTCGCGACTCTACGGACGGGACCGAGCGGGTACGTGAC
Organism: Acidimicrobiales bacterium; assembly: GCA_035550895.1. Taxonomy (GTDB): domain Bacteria; phylum Actinomycetota; class Acidimicrobiia; order Acidimicrobiales; family Ilumatobacteraceae; genus DASZOG01. Next base: position 3,457 of record DASZOG010000273.1, on the reverse strand, counting down.
GGCACGGAGGGCGCGCGGAAGGACGGTGTGCACACGTGTCACGCGAGACGGAAGCCGGACAACACGATCGGGTGGATGCAACCTCCGGCCACGAGGCGCACGGGCGGTCCGAGCGCCGCCAGTACCTGCGCTTCGGCGCCATGATCGCCACGTCCACGGTGCTGATGTTCATGCTCACCTACACCAACACCTATGCATGGGACCACGTCCGCTGGAGCGAGGAGCGGGTGTACATGGCGTTGCTGATGGGCGGAGCGATGGGGGTGGTGATGCTCGGGTTCATGTGGAGCATGTACCGCAACCTGATCGTGAACATCGTCATCCTCGTCGCGGCGTTCGCCCTGATGGGGACCGCGCTCTGGCTGTCGCGATCACAGTTCTTCGTCGACGACCGCGAGTACATGAAGGGCATGATCCCTCACCACTCGATCGCCATCCTCACCAGCGAGAACGCTGACATCGACGATCTGCGGGTGTGCGAGCTGGCGAACGAGATCATCCGTGCCCAGCGCGAGGAGATCGCCGAGATGGACTGGTTGATCGCCGACATCGCCGAGGGCGGAGAGGCGACGACGCAGGCGGAGGCCGATGCTCGCCGAGCCCCGACCTTCACGGCGCTCAACGTCCGCGAGGACTGTCCCGATCGATGATCGACGCACCGAGCTCCTCGCTCTCAGGCCGGCTCGAGCGGATGGATCCACAGCGGAACGCGCTCGATCAACGGCTGCCTTCTCGCTCCCTCGACCACTCCCAGGAGGTCGACCACCAGCGCCTCCATCCGGCGTCGAACCTGGAGCGACGACCTGCCCCAGAGTCGAAGCTCGTCGAGCGCCAGCGCAACGTGCTCTTCCCACGTGCCGAAGTGGACGATCACGCGGACTTCGCCGTCGTCGTCGCACCGCACGGCGGACGGGTAGGCGCTGGTACCGAGGTGACGAAGGAGATCGTGGAGCTGGTCGAGGCACTGCACGGCGGTGGAAGGGTCATTGGTGCCGGGGGAGAGCGCTCGTTCGGCGATGTCGACGAGCTGGCGCAACCCGAAGCCGACGTCCTGCTCGGCTGAGCGCTCGGGCTCGAGCCGCACCGCGACGCGCAGGTCCTCATCGCGCACGCCGTTCTCGTTGGCCGTGGCCGTGACGACGCGCAGGACGGGCTGACCAGCCGCGACGAATCCGCCGACCCGGGGCACGACGGCGATCACGCCGTTCAGCGCTCGGGCCATGGCGACGAGGCGCTCTACGTCCACGTGGACGACCGACCCGTGGACCTCGGCCGCCACCACGCGTCCCCGATCGTCGAGCTCCGGCAGCCGCTGCCCTGCGTCTGCGTCGGGGCGATGAAGGCGCGCGATGGTCTGGCGGGTCTCCTCGCCGATGCGTTCGATGAGCGTCGTCACGCGGATGGACTGAGCGATGTGGTGGATGTAGCGCACGAAGAAGCCGACGCTGAGCACGACGAGGAGGAAGGCGACCGAGATCGTCACGCCCGGCACGAAGCGGTCGACCAGTCCCTCGCGGCCCCGCACCGCACGCAGCGCGATGAGCGAGAACACGAAGGTCGCGAGGAAGACGCCCAGCGTGAGCTGGCTCTCGCGATCACGCAGGAACGACCGCAGTGCCCTGGGTGAGAACTGGCTGCTCGCGAGCTGCAGCACGAGGATCGTGATCGAGAAGACAAGGGCGGTGAGGGACAAGGTCGACGTCGCGATCGTGGACAGCAGCGAGCGTGCACTCTCGGGCCCGCCGGTGAACGCGAAGCGGGTCCCACCTCGCTGCAGACTCTCGTCGACCTGAAGCAGTCCGATCGACAGCCCCGCCGCCACGACAACGCAGAGGGCCGGGATGGGCCAGTAGCCGTCGGCCAACCGGGCGAAAAGGCGACTCGAAGTCGCTGAGGGATGCTCGGTCACGGATCTCACGAGCTGGTGTCGCGGGATGCGTGGTGGACTGTGACCTCCGACGTCTCGGAGGCGATCGGGATGCCCTCCTGGTACAGCCGGTCGAGAACGCGACGCGTGAGGGCGTCCTTGGCTCGGCGGGCCGTACGAACCGGCACCACGAAGCGGGCCGACAGCTCCGCCCAGTTGTCTGTCGCCCGGAGGTACACGTTCGGCTCGACATCGGCGCGCTCGATCGGGTAGCGCCGGGTCATGGCTTCGATCGCCGTGTGCGCCCCCTCCGCCGTCGACGTGCGCCGGACTTCCTCGCGCAGGATGTCCTCGGCACGCTGCCAGTCAGCGTCATACGGGATCGGCAGGGTCAGCTCCTCCCAGACGAAATCGAACACCGCGGAGAAGTTGTAGGCAGGTTCGGTGAAGGTGGCCTTGTTCGACACCGCCACGATGCGTCCCGTGTACTGCCGACCGCGCACCCACGAGCCGTCGTCGTTCGCCGAGCCGATCTCCATGATCTTCGTGCGCAGCGGGGTGATGTCGATGACGTCTCCCCGCACACCACCCATCTGGATCCTGTCGCCGACCCGGAAGATGCGTCCGGAGAGAATGTTGAACCATCCCGCGATCGCGCCGATCACCTCCTGCATGGCGAACGCCACACCAGCGGCAGCCAAGCCGAGCACGACGCCGAGCCGTCCGGCAAACGCCCGCCACACGACGGCTAGGGCGATGACGGCGAGCAGAGCCACGACGTACCTGGCCCCCTTGCGCGTGTAGTAGCGGGTGTACGGATCCTGGCTGCGGCGCCCGAGCAGGCGCCCGGCGACGACCGCGACCCCAACGGCGAGAAGCACGATCGCCGCGCTCGTGACCGCACGGCCGGCGATGGAGTCGGTGTCGATGATGAGGTCCCACAGTTGATCCACCCTTCTTCAGTACCCGCAGACCGGCGTTCTTGTCGCACCGCCTCAGGTCGACCTCAGCCGCTCCGCGGCGCGAACGCCGGACAGCAGCTGAGGGTCGAGCTGCGCGTCACCCCGGCGCTGCAGCACCGAGACATCTCCCGTCGTCTCCAGTACGACCGCCAGCACGTCGTCACGGCGCACCACGCCGGCCTGCCGGAGCTTCGACCACAGCTCCACCTCCGTCACCCGCGCTTGGCGAAGGTTGTCGACGAGGAGCTCGGGTCCCGCCATCAGGAGCAGGGGATCGTTGTCCAGCGCGCTGCCAATGTTGCGCCGTCGTCGGAGAATGGCCGCACCCACCTGGGCGATGTAGAGCACCGCCAACGTGATGACACCGTGGGCGAGCGGCGTTCCGAGATTGGCGACGGTCGCGATCGTCGAGCCGATCGCCACGGTCGCAGCCACGTCGAAGCTCGACATCGTCGCCAGGCTTCTGGGGCCGGCAACACGTGTGTAGCCGACGACCGTCAGGTAGATCACGACCGTCGAGACGAGTACGAGGCCGACCGAACTCCAGGACGTGAAGAGGCGCGCGAGTTCCATGCACGACACGCGAGCACATCATCAGCCGCTGCGCCGCAGAACGGGCGTCAGCCGG
>DASZOG010000272.1:0-2363 GCA_035550895.1 Acidimicrobiales bacterium | reverse complement strand
AACGTCGACGCTCGCGAATTGGTGTACCTGGCGTCACGTCGCCGTCGTCCCGCCGCGCAGGAACGACACGAAAGGAGGTGCTTAAGTGAAGAAGATCCTGATCGATGGGATCGTCGCGGCCTTCGCGGCGATTGTGGCGCGCCAGATTCGTCACCGCGTCGTGCAGGCGTGCGGGCCGTGCATGGCGACGGCGCCGCGCCCGTGCGCACCACGGGACCGACCCGACGACGTCACGCGTGGGAGCGCGCCGGCGTCGCGCCCGAGCGCCTGCTGCTCCTAGGCCGCGGCGGCGGCGACCATGCTCGGGGCCGGGCGCAGCGACTCGCGCGGCCCCGAGCGTTCCCGCGGCGTTCCGGTGAGCAATACCGGCCGGGTGCCGTCCCGCGGTTCGGTGTATCCGTCGGTGCCGACCGGTCGTCCCGATGTCCGTGAAGACGCGACTGACATTGGACACGAGGACACCGCTCCACGGCCGGCGGATGGCGGTCCTGCTGGGATCGCTGTTCGTCGTGATGGTCGGCTACGGCAGCACGGTGGCGGTGTTCCCTGGCCACGTGCAGCGCGCCGGTGGGCTCGCCGATGCTGCCGATGGCGCGGTCGCGTTCCACGTCGGGCTCATCGTGGGCGTCTACGCGTTGGCTGGGCTTCTTGCGAGCCCCGTCGCCGGCCGCCTCGGCGACCGGCTCGGGCGCCGGCCCGTCCTGCTCGTCGGTCTTGGCGCGTCCGCCGTCGCCCAGGTGCTGTTCGCGCTGGCGGGGTCGCTCTGGACGCTGTATGTGGTGCGGTTCGTCGGTGGTCTCGCCGACGCCAGCGTGCTCGTGGCCGGCGCCGCGTACGTCGCCGACTCGACCGGCGAACAGCAGCGCGCACGCGGGATGGCCTGGTTCGGCACGGCCATCGGCCTCGGGCTCGTGGTCGGTCCCGCGATCACCCCGCCACTCAGCAGTTCGAGCACCGCGCTCGGTCATCTCGCGCACGTCGATGCGCAATCGGTTCCCTTCCTGTTCAGTGGTCTGGCCGCCGCCGGCGTGCTGATCGTGGTCGGCGCCTTCCTGCCTGAGTCACCGAGGCACACCTCGCAGCGTGGCGACCATGCGCGACAAGCGGGCGGGCTCGGGTCCGTGCTGCCGACGCTACGGCCGCTGCTCCTCCTTGTCCTTGCCGCCCAGTACGGGATGACAGTGTTCGAAGCGATGTTCGTGCTCTACGCACGGACCCGGCTGTCGCTCAGCCTGGGCGAGCTCAGCCTCGTGTTCATCGCCTGCAACGCCACGGTGGCCGGACTGCAATTGCCCGCCGTCGAGTGGCTCACGGGCCGTGTCTCGTCGCTCGGCCAGGTTGCGCTCGGCTTCGCCGTGATGGGCGCCAGCCTCGTCGGCCTTGTTCCCGTCCGCTCGTTCGCGCTCGTCCTGGTCGTGTCCGGCGCCCACGGAGCTGGTGCGGCGCTCATCATTCCCAACGTGGCAGCGTTGGTCTCGAGCCGAGCCACCGCTGGCGCCGGCCTCGCCCTTGGTCTGAAGAACTCGGCGAGCGGGCTCGGCCAGGTCGTCGGACCGCTCATGGGCGGTTCCCTCATGGGCCTTCGGTCGGATTTGCCGTTCCTGCTGGCCGGCGGTCTGCTAGTCGCCTTGGCCATCGCCGTTCGGGCCGGTTTCGCCTCGAGCCGGCAGCGCCCGTCGGTCGCCGCCGTCGCACGTCGCCGGTTCGGGGACCTGCCCGGAACCATCCCGGTCGGCGCCTCGCTGGTCGCGTCCCGCTACCTCGTCCCGGCCACCACCCCATTCGATGTCAGCCGTGACCCACCTGGGTAGCCGCCTGCGGACGCCGCCGAGGAACTGCTCGTCCTGGCGTCGTGATACTCCGCGGCCCGGTGGTCCAGCGCGGTTTCAGGGCTTGGTCGCGCACACGAACACGCTCGCGCTCGGCCCGCGACGCAGTTCGCGGCCCGAGCGATGGGTCAGCAGCAAGGGCATTCAGGTGTCGACGGGCAGCCAGGGCCGCACGGGCATTCCTGGCAGTCGCAGTCGAACAACGGCGGTCACCTCCTCTCAGTCGTCGCAACAACCGGGGAGGTTCAGGGACGCCAAGAGCTGCAGCGCTTCGATGAGCTGGGGATCGGCAAGGTCGTAGCGAACGCGGCGCCCCTCGGCGGTGGCGGTGACCAGGCCGCACTCGCGAAGGCAGGTCAGGTGGTTCGACAGGTTGGCCCGCGTGGTCCCGAACTCATCCGCTAGCTCGGCGGGATACGCCGGCCCGTCGAGGAGCACGACCAGGATCCGGCGGCGGGTCGGGTCCGCCAGTGCTGTGCCGACCCGACCAAGAACGTCGAGGTCGACCGAGGTAGATACAGCCACTCCTGTATA
>DASZOG010000271.1:0-12878 GCA_035550895.1 Acidimicrobiales bacterium | reverse complement strand
GTCGTCGTGGAGGCGACGGTCGGCCCCTGACGCCGTCTCCGACGCCACGACCTTCCGACGGAGGTCCGGGCTGTCCGGGGTGGCTCGCGACATCACAACGACGCGGAACGGGAGGTGTCCGGGCGCGGAACGGGAGGGATTCGAACCCCCGGGCCTCTCGGCCGCCCGCTTTCAAGGCGGGTGCAATCGTCCGCTCTGCCACCGTTCCGGCGGGCAGGCTACCGATGGGCGCCGTCCGGACGGCCGAGGGAGGCAGGTCGGGCAGAGGCAGGTCTAGCCGGCCCGGTCGGCGACCCGCGTCTTGGCACCCTCGCTCTCGCGGGCGCAGTGTGCGCAGCAGAAGAACCGGCCCTCGACCTCCGCGCCGTGGCCGATCACCTTGCACCCGCAGTGCGCGCAGGTCGGCGCCAGCCGGTGGATGGCGCACTCGAAGCTGTCGAAGACGTGTGATCCTCCGCCGACCGTGACCTCGAAGGACTTGTCGTAGTCGTTGCCGCACACCTCACAGGTCGCCACGACGACTCGCCCCTACCGGCTTGCGCCGACGAGGCGCGAGGCCAGCAACTTCTTGCCTTCCTCGGCACCCTTCCGGCTGGCGTTCTGGGCACGGCGGAAGAAGTCGGCGAGCTCGTTGTCGCCGCCCCGTTCGGCGTCCTGGATGTAGGTCTCGAGCCGCAGGGCGTTGTTCAGCGACTGCTCGGTGAACCAGATGATGTTGTAATCCTTGTCGGCGGTGCCGGTGATCTGGCCGGTTTCGATGTTCGTCATCGCGCTTCCTCCACACGTCTAGGTCGGTGGAGCGCCTACCCGCGTCCTGCGCTGCGTATACCGGCGGGCTCGACCTCAGCCGGGCCGCTGACCGGGGGGAAGGTCAACGGCCCGGCAGGTACGGGGAGCGCGGGGGTCCACGCTCGACCCGAGAACGTCAGGCGGCGACCAACTCGGGACGGAACACCCGGACGTGGTCGAGCTGGTCGTACCGCAGCACGAGCGGCACCCGACCGTCGCACGGGTCGGCGATGAGCGACTCACCAGAGGTGAGGAGCACGAGTGCAGAAATCCGCTCGCCGTCGACGTCGAGCTCGATCACGTCGCCGTCTTCGATCCTCACGCCAGTGGTGTCCATCGTCCTCTCCGTCTCGTCGGCAATCTCTTCCAACCGGTACGGCCGGATGCTGCATTCCATTTCCAGGTGTGACGTCCGGCAAACGTGCCATCCGCTACATGGCGCAGATCTGCGGGCCACGCAGGTCCTGCGCGGCCACCTGTCCGCCGGGCCGGGCGCAGGCCCGCCGGTAGAGTCGCCGCGTGGCCCACCAGTCGCTCTACCGCCGGTATCGCCCCCGCCGGTTCAGCGAGATCATCGGCCAGGACCACGTCGTGCGCGCGCTGCGCAACGCCGTCCGGGATGACCGCGTCGGCCACGCCTATCTGTTCTCCGGCCCGCGCGGAACCGGGAAGACGTCGTCCGCGCGCATCCTCGCCGAGGTGCTCAACTGCGCGGCACCGACCGACGGGGAGCCGTGTGGGGTCTGTGCCTCATGTGTGGCGGTGCAGTCCGGCGCGTCGTTCGACGTCCACGAGCTCGACGCTGCGAGCAACAACGGGGTCGACGCGATGCGCGACCTGGTCGAGCGGGCCATGCTCGGCACGAGCGGCCGCCGCAAGGTGTACATCCTCGACGAGGTCCACATGCTCTCTCGCGCCGCCGAGGCCGCGCTGCTGAAGACGCTCGAGGAGCCGCCGCCGCACGTGGTCTTCGTCCTGGCGACGACGGATCCACAGAAGATCAGCCCGACGATCAAGAGCCGCACGCAGCACCTGGAGTTCCACCTCGTCGGCGCGGACGTGCTCGAGCGCCACGTCCGCTGGGTCGTCGAGGATGCCGGCCTGGCGGTCGACGACGCGGCCATCGAGGCGGTGGTCTCGCTCGCTGCCGGCTCGGTCCGCGACGCACTCTCGGCGCTCGACCAGGTCGTCGCCGCCGGAGGCGTGGCACCCGACGTCGAGCCGCTCGACGAGCTGATCGAGGCGTTGATCAACGACGACGCCGGTCGGGCGCTCGCCGGGGCGGCTGCCGCCGTCCGATCTGGCCGCGATCCCCGGACGCTGGCGGAGAACCTCGTCGGTCACCTACGGGACATGTTCCTCTCGTTGATGGCGCCGGAGCTCGTACAACTCCCGGACCGCCGCGCTGGCACCGTGTCCGACCAGGCCGAGCGACTCGGTGCGGCGTCGACCGTGCGGGCGATGGAGGTGCTCGGCGAGACGCTGGTCGAGCTGCGCCATGCCCCCGATCCGCGGGTCCTCGTCGAGGTGGCGCTCGTCCGCCTGACGTCGCCGGCCGTCGACTCCTCCGTGGGGGCGCTCGCGGCCCGGGTCGAGCGGCTCGAGCAGCTCGTCGCCACGGAGGCGCCGCGTCCGAGCGGTGCAGGGGCCACCGGTGGGCGCGCCCGCCTCGGGAGTGCGATCCTGCCTCGGGAGCGCCCGGCGAGTGGAGCACGTGCTGCTGCACCCGAGCCGGCCGCCGCGCCCGAGCCGGCCGCCGCGCCCGAGCCGGCCGTCGCGCCCGAGCCGGCCGTCGCGCCCGAGCCGGCCGTCGCGCCCGAGCCGGCCGTCGCGCCCGCGCCGGCCGCCGGGGCTCCGCCGCCGGCCGTCGCGCCCGAGCCGGCCGCCGCGCCCCAGCCGGCTCCCGCCGCGCTCGAGCCGCCCGCCGACCCGTCGGCGGAGGTCGTGGTGTCTGCGGAGGAGCTGCAGCAGGCGTTCTCCGACGCGAAGCTGAAGGCGCACACCCGGGCGCTCTTCGCCGCCGGCCGATTCGTCACCGACGACGTGGGCCAGGTCGTGCTGGCGCTACCGAACGAGCCCCACCGCCAGCGCTGCGAGCCACAGCGCGCCGAGGTCGAGGGGGCGGTCGCGGCGGTGCTCGGTCGCCCGTTCGCCCTCACGCTCGTCGTGCAGGAGGCGCCGAGGCACGGCGCGCGACGCCCTGCTGGCGAGCCGACGGACGAACCCGCGGACGAGCCGGTCGACCCGGCCGAGCTCGTCGACGCCCCGGCGGCTGCCGAGGACAACCCCGTGGCGCGGTTGACGAGAGCGTTCCCCGGTTCCGAGCTGATCGAGGACCGGTGAGGTGGCGGCGTACGCGCCTCCCGTCCAGACCCTGATCGACGAGCTGGGCCGGCTGCCCGGCATCGGCCCGAAGTCCGCGCAGCGGATCGCGTTCCACCTCCTGAAGGTGCCCGCCGCCGACGCCGAGCGGCTGGCGCAGGCGATCGCCGACGCCAAGGCGAAGGTCCGGTTCTGTGAGCAGTGCTGGAACGTCGCCGAAGGACCGCGCTGCACGATCTGCATCGACGACCGGCGCGACGCGTCGACGCTGTGCGTCGTGGAGGAGGCGCGCGACATCGTCGCCATCGAGAAGACCGGCGAGTTCCGCGGCCGGTACCACGTGCTCCTCGGAGCGATCAGCCCCATCGACGGCATCGGCCCGGAGCAGCTCAAGGTGCGGGAGCTGATGGCCCGGCTCGAACCGGAGGGCGTGACGGAGCTGATCCTGTGCACGAATCCGAACATCGAAGGCGAGGCGACGGCGATGTACCTCGCCCGGCTGCTGCAGCCGCTCGGGCTGAAGGTGACCCGCATCGCCAGCGGCCTCCCCGTCGGTGGCGACCTGGAGTACGCGGACGAGCTGACGCTCGGCCGGGCGCTCACCGGCCGCCGGGAAGTGAACGTCTGAGCGGCACGCGCGGACCGGTCACTCGCGCCGGAGCGCGGTCGACAGTGAGTGGCCGGTCACGGGGTAGGCCAACGCCGCCGCCAGGACGCCGGTCGCCCCCAACGTCCCGCCGACGAGCAACATCGTGCCCCACCACTCGACGGCGGCGCTCGCCGCGACGCCGATCGTGTCGGCGACCCACCGCCACGTCGCGACAGCGACGGCGGCACCGAGCGGAACCGCGATGACGACCGCGACGACAGTGCGCAGGAGTGCCTCGCGACAAAGGACGGACACACGCTCGCCTCGCCGAAGGCCGAGCGCGCGCAGGGTCGCCAGGTCGGGCGCGCGACGGCTGGCGCTCACCGCCGCGCCGTGGCCGCCCGCGAGCACGGCGGCCGCGAGCACGACGAGGATGAAGCCCACCACGAACCCGCGCATCGTCCTCCAGGCCAGAACCTCACCCGTTGGCGACGGGTCGGACACCGCCGTGAACGCGTACGGCGCAGTCACCAGTGCACGACGGACGTCGTCCACTCGCGTGTCGTCGGCATTCACGAGCACCGCTGCTCCGTGGAGTTCGCCCACCAGTTGGTCGAGACCTGAACGTGTGAGCAGCATCCCCTCGCCGAGCCCAGGCCGTTGCGCGTCCGTTCGTCCGATCGCGGGGAGGACCGTCGTCCCGACGATCGTCGCCGGACTGCTTCCTATCCTCCCCGAGAGCATGACCTCGTCACCTACGTCGGTGCCGAGGTCGTGCAACGTGTTCTTGCCGACCGCGACCTCTCCAGGTGTTCGGGGCAGGCGACCTTCCAGCAAGGCGAAGCCCTCGACCGCGTTGGAGCCAGGGCGCTCGGCTCCGATAGCCGCGAGCGGCTCGCCGTTCGCCGTGACGGTGCCGAAGTCCACCCACTCCCAACTCGTCGCTCCTGCGGAGTCGAGGAGGTTCTCGACGTCGTCGAACGGGAGGGCGCCGTACCCCTCCTGATCGATCAGCGCGGCGTCCCAGGACCAGCCGTACCGTGTCGGCTCCGCGAGCAGGCGCGTTCCGTTGGACATGGTCACGAGGGCGAACGTCGCGACCCCGAGGGCAATCGAAGCCGCGACAAGCCCGGCGAGCATCGCACGGCGCAAGGGGCCATGACCGGGAAACGCGTATCGGCACGCGGCGAGCCCCGGCCCCGACCGGGCACCCTGGGCCAACCAGCTGGTGAGACCGGATGGGGTGGCTCCGCGGGCGCGGTCCGAGCGCGCTACCGCGGCGGCGAGGACGGTCGTCGCTGTGACGGTCATGAACGCGATTCCCGCGGTCGCCGCGACCGCGGGCCAGTCCGCGCGCAGCCCAGGGTCCGGGTCGAACGGACGGAGGGGGCCGATCGGGAAGAGCGGGGAACCGGCGAGCACCGGGAGCGAGGCGACTGCCGCAGCCACGATGCCCATCAACGCTCCCTGCGCAGCAGCGAGTCCGAGTATCTGGCGCCGGGAGAAGCCGAGCCAGCCGACGATCGTCCGGTCGACATCGTCACGGACGAGCGTGCGCAACACGACTGTGGCGACCAGTGCGAGCGCGAGCAACCCGGAGATGACCGCCGCAAACCACAGGATCCCGCGCAGCGGAGCGATCGCGCTGCTCACTCGGTCCTCGTCGTCGTCCGACGTGACCACCGCCAGGAGCTCCTCGCCGGTGCGTGCGGCGAAGTCACGAACGCTGGCGGCGAAACCCTCGGCATCGATCCCGGATCGGAGACGGACGTACTGCAGCTGGCCAACGGCTCCGGCCAGGTCCAGGCCGAGCGCGTCACGCAAGGCCGGTGTGGCAACCACTGCGGACAACCGGGCTTGCTGATCCTGTACGACGTCGTCGACCGGCCGACCGACGCCGGCGATCTTGGCATTGACGATCCGGGCTGCGTCCGGATGCCGCTCGAGGTACCCCATCAACTCGGCGGGCGGGAGGAGGACCTCGTCGTCGACGACCCTGATGAACTGCACGTTCTCGCTGATGTGTGCGGCGTGGCGCTCGGCCCACGGGACCGTGATGAGGACCTCGAGCCGATCCGGGTCCGGGAGCCGCCCCTCCACCAGCAGTGGGCGATTGATCGACGTCAGGTACGGGTCGTCGGCGACGGCCAGGAACGACGGCTCCGGTGGCCCGCCGTCGCGCCGCATCAGGATCGGTACGCCGGTCGCGTACGCGGCTGCCTCGACCTCAGGACGCTGGCGGACCCATCGGTGCAGTGCGTGCGATTCGCTGTCGACTTCGACGTCCGCCGCGCCGGCACGGGCGATGAACCGCGAGTAGGCGGACTCTGTTCGCCGGTCGCCGACCAGCGGTAGCGCAGCCAGGCCGACGACGAGTCCGCACAGGCATCCCGCCCCGAGCAGGCTCCATCGCTGATGCCGCACGGTCGCCCGGAGGCGGTAGAAGATGGCGCGCACGACGTCTCCTCGGTGCCGAGGTCGATGTCGCCATGATCCGGCCCCGGCGGATTGGACGGAACCGTACTAACACTCCGCCATATTTCGGGTAGCACGAGCCGGGACGCGCGAGCGTGCCGCCCATCGAGGTGGAAGCGGGCGGACAACCCACCTCGCCGAGCGGCACGCTCGAACGAAGAAGGCGGCATGGAGAGGGATGCGCCGCCTTCCGCGTGTTGCGATGACATTACAACGATTGCGGAGCCGTTGCAACGGGTGAATGAGATCGTGTCAGCGGCGGCTCATCGCCCGTGCCGTGGCGACGCTGGCGGCGGCTCAGGCGTCCCGGCGCTGGACAAGTACCCACCCGATGGCGATCAGCACCACGGCCAGCGCAGCCAGGATCGCGCCACCCAGCCAGGGGTTGAGCGTCGGGTCGACGGACGCCAGGTTGCTGCCGGCGATGAACGGGAAGAAGCGCACCACGCTGTCCTCGATGTCGTCCGAGCCCGTGGCGGCGAGGACGATGCCGGCGATGATGTTCTCGACGACCAACGGGTAGGCGAGCACGACGACGATGCCGGCGACCGGCTGGCGGAGAATCGTGCCGACGCCGAACCCCACCGCGGCGTAGAGGACGCACAACACCACCGAGCCGGCGAGCGACCGCATGACGCCTGGGGCGCCGAGGTCCAACCCGCCGTCGCGCGCCGACAAGATGGCGACCGAGAGGCCGAGCGCCAGCAGGACCATCAGCGCCGCGGTCACCGCGGTGGCCACGATGAGCACGACCTTCTTCGAGACGAGGACACGACCGCGCCTGGGGACCGCGGCGAACGTCGCCCGGATCGTGTTGAACCGGTACTCCTGCCCGATGATCTGCACACCGATCACGCCGAACAGCAGCGTCGAGATGTTGAGGCCGACGATCACGCCCCCCAGCCCGTCGTCCGGACGTTCCGTATCGAAGATGGCGACGAGAGCGGCCACCGCGGCCGACAGCAACACGATGACGATGAACAGCACCACCGTCGAGCGGACGGTGCGCAGCTTGATCCACTCCGAGCGGATGACGTCGCCCATCAGCCGGCCTCGCGCCTCGGTGGTGCGGGCGCCGGCCAGGACGTGTCCGCCGGTGACGGTCCCGCCGGCGGGGGCGCCGGCGTGTTCGTCGCATCGCCCGCCTGGTACTCCGTCGCCTCCTTCGTCACCTCGAGGAACGCCTCTTCGAGCGACGCCTGCTGCGGCGTCAGCTCGTGCAGCACCAGCCCGACGGAAGCGGCCAGCTCACCGACGGCCGCGGCGTCGATGCCCGTGACCGTGAACGACTGCTGATCCTCACCCATCGTCACGGGATGCCCGCGCTCCCCGAGCAGCTCGCCGAGGCGCGCCGCGTGCGGCGATCGAGCGAACACCCACGAACCGGCGGCCTGGCGGACGAAGTCGCCGACGGCGGCCTGGGCGATGAGCCGGCCGCGGCCGATGACGACGAGCTCGTCCGCCATCAGCGACATCTCCGAGAGCAGGTGGCTGGAGACGAGCACCGTGCGGCCTTGCGCGGCAAGCGCCTTGAGGAAGGTGCGGATCCAGAGGATCCCTTCCGGGTCGAGCCCGTTGGCCGGCTCGTCGAACAGGAGGTAGCCGGGGTCGCCGAGGAGCGCGCCGGCGATGCCCAGCCGCTGGCGCATGCCGAGCGAGAACCCGCCGACCCGCTTCGTGGCGACGCTCGACAGGCCGACGAGCTCGATCACCTCGTCGACCCGGGCGCGGGGGATGCCGTTCGACGCGGCCAGCGCCCGCAGGTGGTGACGCGCCTTGCGCGTCGGGTGGACGTAGCTCGCGTCGAGCAGCGCACCGACCTGGAACAGCGCCCTCGGCGAGGCGACCAGCGGGCGTCCGTCGAACGTGGCCGTCCCCCGCTGCGGGCGGTCCAGGCCGAGGATGCAGCGCATCGTCGTCGACTTGCCGGCCCCATTCGGGCCGAGGAACCCGGTGACGCGGCCGGGGTGCACCGCGAAGCTCAGGTCATCGACGGCGACGGTCTTGCCGAAGCGCTTCGTCAGGTCGTGCACCTCGATCACGAGGCGCCGACCCTAACGGTTCGGTTGGCGCGGGGTGCGGAGCCCCGGCACGACCGCCGCGGGTCGGTGCGTCACACGGTGCGCAAGATCAGGGCGTCGCCCTGGCCGCCACCGCCGCACAGCGCCGCGGCGCCCGTGCCGCCACCGCGCCGGCCGAGCTCGTGCAGCAGCGTCAGCGCGAGGCGGTTGCCGCTCATCCCGATCGGGTGGCCGAGCGCGATCGCGCCACCGTTCACGTTGACGATCTCGTCGGAGACGCCGAGCTCCTCCATCGACGACAACCCGACCGCGGCGAACGCTTCGTTGATCTCGAACAGATCGAGGTCGGCAACGGAACACCCGGCCCGCTCGAGTGCGGCGACGATCGCCTGGCTCGGTTGGTGCAGCAGGCTGACGCTGTCAGGTCCCGCGACTTGCCCGTAGGCGACGAACTCGCCCAGCGGGTGCACGCCGCGCCGCTCCGCCTCCGCCTTCGACATCACGACCACGGCCGATGCACCGTCGCTGATCTGGCTGGCGTTGCCGGCGGTGATCGTGCCGTCTTTGTCGAACGCCGGCTTGAGCCCGGCGAGGGACTCGGGCGTGGTGCCGGGGCGCACCCCCTCGTCGGTGTCGACCAGCAGCGGGTCGCCCTTCCGCTGCGGGACCTCCACAGGAACGATCTCGGCGTCGAAGCGGCCGTCCTTGATCGCCGTCGCGGCGCGCTCGTGCGAGCGGGCGCTGAACTCGTCCTGCGCCTCGCGGCTGTGGGCGCCGGACGCGTAGCGCTCGGTGCCGAGGCCCATCAGGCAGGCGTCGAACGCGCACCACAGCCCGTCCTTGACGATCGCGTCGAGCAGCTCGGTGTTGCCGTAGCGCAAGCCGCCGCGCGCGCCCGGAAGGAGGTACGGCGCGTTGGTCATCGACTCCATGCCGCCAGCGACGACGACATCCGCCTCGCCAGCGGCGACCATCTGGTCCGCCAGGTAGATCGCGTTGAGGCCGGAAAGGCAGACCTTGTTCACGTTCGTCGCCGGGATCGTGAGCGGGATGCCGGCCTTGACGGCCGCCTGGCGGGCCGGGATCTGACCCTGGCCGGCCATCAGCACCTGGCCCATGAACACGTACTCGACGTCGTCCGGTGCGACGCCGGCCCGTTCGAGGGCGGCGGCGATGGCGAAGCCGCCGAGCTCGGCGGCGCTGAACCCGGCCAGCGCGCCGCTCATCTTGCCGATCGGCGTCCGTGCGCCCGCCACGATGTACGAACCAGGCATGGTCGCCTCCTTCCGTCGTTCCTCGCGAAGACTACGACCGGACCTCACACGGCGCAGAACGTGATCGCCGCCGCGGCCAGCGCGAGCCCGGCAACCTGCGTGCCGTTGATCCGTTCGCCGTCCACGACCAGGGCGAGGAGGACCGTCACCGCCGGGTACAGCGAGGCGACGACGGCGACGATCGTCAGCAGTCCCTGCCGCGTCGCCAGGAGGAACGTGACGTTGGCGGCGACGTCGAACGCGCCGGCGCCGATCGTGAACGCCAGCGCCGGACGGGCCGGCACGACGCTCCGCCCGGAGATCGTCGCCAGCGTGACCGCCGTCGCTGCGGACACGAGCCGGCCGACGGCGAGCGGCCACAGCCCGGCGTCCTCCGACACCGCGCCGACGAAGACGAAGAACACGCCGAAGCCGACGCCCGCGCCGACGGCGATCAGCACCGCCTGCCGGGTGACTCCGCCGAGCGGGCCGGCGTGCGTGACCAACGCGATCGCCGCGAGCGCGACGACGATGCCCACGATCGCGACCGCCCCAGGTCGCTCGCCGCTCACGAGACCGGCGGCGACCGGCACGACGGCGGCAACGACAGCGCTGACGGGGGAGACGACGGTCATCGCGCTGCCGGCGAGGCCGCGGTACAGCAGCACGATGCCGAGGAAGCCGAACACCCCGGCCGCGGCACCGAGGGCGAGATCCGCGGCGCGCACCTCGTCCGCGCCAGCGGCGAGCGCGAGGAGCGTCAGCCCGGCCAACCCGAGGAGGTGCGACGTAGCCGTGACCGAAAGGGTCGAGGCGAGGCGCGACGCCCGCCCTCCGGAGTAGTCCCCGACGCCGTAGCTGACCGCGGTCAGGAGCGCCAGCAGGACGGCCACGAGGGCCGGACGCTAGCGACGCCGCATTCGCCGGCCTTCCCTACCCGTCGGTAACGTTCCTCCATGGAGCAGATCCTCGACGCCATCCAGCACGGCGCAGCGGCGGAGGACCTCGTGGCGCTGCCGATCCCCGACCACTACCGCGCCGCGTTCGTCCGTCGCGAGGACGTCGGGATGTTCGAGGGGATGGCCTCCGCCGACAAGGACCCGCGCAAGAGCCTGCACGTCGGCGACGTGCCGACGCCCGAGCTGGCGCCCGACGAGGTGTACGTCGCGGTGATGGCCAGCTCGATCAACTTCAACACGGTCTGGACGAGCATCTTCGAGCCGCTGCCGACGTTCACCTTCCTCGACCGACTGGGCCGCGAGAGCGAGTGGGCGGCGCGCCACGCGCTCGACTACCAGGTCGTCGGGTCCGACGCCGCTGGCGTCGTGTTGCGTGTCGGCTCCGCGGTCCGCAACTGGAGGCCGGGCGACCGCGTCACGGTCCACTGCAACCACGTGGACGACCAGGACCCGAGCGCGCACGACGATTCGATGCTCGCCGCCAACCAGCGGATCTGGGGGTTCGAGACCAACTTCGGCGGTCTCGCCGAGCTGGCGGTGGTGAAGGCGAACCAGCTGATGCCCAAGCCCGCCCATCTCTCGTGGGAGGAAGCCGCGGTCAACGCGCTGTGCAACTCGACGAGCTATCGGATGCTCGTCAGCCGCAACGGGGCGCAGATGAAGCAGGGTGACACTGTCCTCGTATGGGGCGCGTCCGGGGGCATCGGCGGCTACGCCGTGCAGTACGTGCTCAACGGGGGCGGCACACCGATCGGCGTCGTCTCCTCGCCGGGCAAGGCCGCGCTGCTGAACGACCTCGGCGTCGAGGCCGTGATCGACCGCCGCGCCGAGGGGTACCGCTTCTGGGCCGACGAGAACACGCAGGACGAAGCGGAGTGGCGCCGCTTCGGCAAGCGGGTGCGGGAGCTCACCGGCGACGACCCGGACATCGTCTTCGAGCACCCCGGTCGCGAGACGATGGGCGCGTCGATCTTCGTCTGCAAGCGCGGCGGGACGGTCGTCACCTGCGCGGCGACGAGCGGTTACATGGTCGAGTTCGACAACCGCCACCTGTGGATGAAGTTGAAGCGGGTGATCGCCAGCCACTTCGCCAACTACGCCGAGGCGTGGCAGGCGAACCGCCTCGTGTCGATGGGCAGGATCCAGCCGCTGCTCTCGGTGGTCCACCCGCTGGAGGCGGTCGGTGAAGCGGCCCGCCAGGTGCAGCGCAACGCGCACGAGGGCAAGATCGGCGTGCTCTGCCTCGCGCCGTGCGCAGGGCTCGGCATCGACGATCCGCAGCGGCGGGAGGAGATCGGCGAGGAGCGGATCACCGTCTTCCGCCGCCACGCCGAATCGACGTGAGCGTCTCCACGATCGAGGCGACGTATCGCTCGCGCACACCCGCCTCGGCGGCGAGGCAGCAGCGCGCCGAGCAGCTGCTGCCCGGCGGCGACACGCGCACCGCCGCGTTCCACCCGCCGTACGGGCTGACGATCGAGCGTGGTGAAGGGCCATACCTGTGGGACGTCGACGGCCACCGCTACGTCGACCTGATCGGCAACTTCACCAGCCTCGTGCACGGCAACGCGTACCCGGCGATCGTCGAGGCGGCGGCCGGCCAGGTCCGCCGCGGCACCGCGTGGCCGGCGCGCAGCGACGTCCACTTGGAGCTGGCGGAAGCGCTCATCGAGCGAGTGGCGTCGGTCGAACAGGTCCGGTTCTGCAACTCCGGCAGCGAGGCGACGATGCTCGCGCTGGCGATCGCCCGCGAGGTCACGGGCCGCCGTGGCGTGCTGATGGCGCGCTACGGCTACCACGGCAGCCTCGACGAGTTCGAGGCCGGCTTCCACGGCCACACCGGGCCGCACACGTTCGCGGCCGAACACGGTGACGCGGAGTCGTTCGCGGCGGTGCTCGCCGAACACGGCGACGACATCGCCGCAGTCGTCCTCGAGCCGGTGATGGGTTCGGCCGGGCTGGTCGCCAGCGCGCCCGGGTTCCTGGCGCGAGTGCGCGACGCGGCGCACGGCGCCGGAGCGCTGTTCGTGCTCGACGAGGTGATCACGTTGCGGCTCGCCCCCGGTGGAGCGCAGGGGCGGGAAGGCGTCGAGCCCGACCTGACGGCGATGGGCAAGATCATCGGTGGCGGCTTCCCGGTCGGAGCGGTCGGCGGGCGGGCCGACCTGATGGCGGTGACCGACCCGCGCCGCGGCCGGCTGTTCCACTCGGGCACGTTCAACGGCAACCCAGTGACGGCCAGCGCAGGGGTCGTATCCGTGCGTGAGCTGACGTCCGACCGGATCGCGGTGATGGAGGAGCAGGCGCAGCGCCTGGCGGCGGCGCTGGCGGCTCGGGCGGCGGCGGAAGGCGTGCCATTCGCCTGCCGCCACGAGGGTTCGCTGGTGCAGGTGTTCCTCACCGACGCGCCTCCTCCGGCGACCCTCGTGCGCACCGACGGAGAGCTGGCGACCGCGTTCCACCTCGCGTC
>DASZOG010000270.1:0-8399 GCA_035550895.1 Acidimicrobiales bacterium | reverse complement strand
TCGGCGAACAAAGAACAATCCCGTGCTGATCGGTGAACCCGGAGTAGGAAAGACCGCCATTGTCGAAGGACTGGCGCAGCGGATCGTGCGCGGAGACGTGCCCGAGGGGCTCCGCACCAAACGGATCATCGCGCTCGACATGGGCGCGCTCGTCGCCGGCGCGAAGTATCGCGGGGAGTTCGAGGAGCGCCTGAAAGCCGTCTTGAAAGAGGTCGTCGACGCGCAGGGCCAGATCGTCCTGTTCATCGACGAGCTGCACACGGTCGTCGGCGCCGGCGCCGCCGAGGGCGCCATCGACGCGTCCAACCTGCTGAAGCCGATGCTCGCCCGGGGCGAGCTGCACACGATCGGGGCGACCACGCTCGACGAGTACCGCAAGCACGTGGAGAAGGACGCCGCGCTCGAGCGGCGCTTCCAGCCGGTGAAGGTCGACGAGCCGACCGTCACGCACACGATCGAGATCCTCAAGGGTCTGCGCGACCGGTACGAGGCGCACCACCGGGTGACGATCACCGACCAGGCGCTCGTCGCGGCGGCCAACCTCGCCGACCGCTACATCTCCGACCGCCACCTGCCCGACAAGGCGATCGACCTGATCGACGAAGCCGGCTCGCGCCTGCGCATCAAGCGGATGGAGACGCCGGCCGACGTCAAGGAGGTCGAGAACAAGATCGCCGACGTCCAGTCGAAGAAGAAGGAAGCGGTCGAGGCGCAGAGCTTCGAGGAGGCCGGCCGCCTGCGCGACCAGGAGAAGTCGCTGCTCGAGGAGAAGACCCGGCTGGAGGCAGATGCCCGGGCCAGCGGCGTCGACCTGTTCGACGAGGTGGACGAGGAGGCGATCGCCGAGGTCCTCTCGATCTGGACCGGCATCCCGGTGTACAAGCTGACCGAGGAGGAGACGGCGAAGCTCCTGCGAATGGAGGACGAGCTGCACCTCCGGGTGATCGGCCAGGAGGACGCGATCCACGCCGTCAGCCAAGCGATCCGCCGCACCCGCGCCGGCCTGAAGGATCCCCGGCGGCCGTCGGGGTCGTTCATCTTCCTCGGCCCGACCGGCGTCGGGAAGACCGAGCTCGCCAAGGCGCTGGCCGAGTTCCTCTTCGGCGACCAGGACGCGCTGATCAGCCTCGACATGTCGGAGTACATGGAGAAGCACACGGTCAGCCGGCTGGTCGGCTCCCCTCCGGGCTACGTCGGCTACGAGGAGGGCGGGCAGCTGACGGAGGCCGTGCGGCGCAAGCCGTTCAGCGTCGTGCTCTTCGACGAGATCGAGAAGGCCCACCCGGACGTGTTCAATACGCTCCTGCAGATCCTCGAAGAGGGGCGCCTGACCGACAGCCAGGGTCGTTCGGTCGACTTCCGCAACACCGTGCTGATCATGACGTCGAACCTCGGCACGCAGGATCTGCGCAAGGCGAACATCGGCTTCACGAAGGCCGACGAGGCCATCACCTACGAGCGGATGAAGGAGAAGGTGATGGATGCGTTGAAGACGCACTTCCGTCCCGAGTTCCTGAACCGCATCGACGAGGTGATCGTGTTCCACGAGCTGTCGCGGGACGAGGTGACCCGCATCGTCGACCTGATGATGCGCCGCCTGGTCACGCAGCTCGAGAGCCAGGGCCTCGGCCTGCAGCTCACTCCCGAGGCGAAGGTGCACCTGGCCGACAAGGGCTACGACCCGACGCTCGGCGCCCGGCCGCTGCGGCGCGCCATCCAGCGCCTCGTCGAGGACCCGCTCTCGGAGCACATCCTGCACAAGCAGTTCCGGGCCGGTGAGGTCGTCGTCGTCGACGTCGAGGACGACGAAGAGGGTCGCCCCGGCGACAAGAAGGTCGTGTTCCGCTCGGTGCCCGCTCCCCCGGAGCCGGAGCCGGTCGCGCCGGCCGCCGCGCCGGGGTCGCCGACACCCAGCGAGTAGCGTCCGCGCCCCTGATCGTCCGCACCGCTCGTCTCGTCGCGCTCGCCGCGCTGCTGGTCATCGTCGCGTCGGCGTGCCGGTTGGACGTCGCCGTCGAGGTCTCCGTCGAAGACGACGGCACCGGGACGATCACGGTCACTGCCGCGGCTGACGCCGAGCTGCTCGCCCGTGACCCCGGCGTGGTCGAAGAGCTCCGCCTCGACGACGTCCGGGCGGCCGGATGGACGATCGACGGGCCGGCGGCGACGGAGACCGGCGGGGCCCGCGTCCTGCTGACGAAGCCGTTCCGCACGCCTGAGGAGGCGACGGCGATCCTCGCCGAGCTGAACGGCCCGGCGGGCCCGCTGCACGACATGGCGTTGGCCCAGACCCGCGAGTTCGCCCGCGTGACGACCACGTTCACCGGGACGGCGCGGCTGGACGGGGGGATCGCCGCGTTCGCCGACCAGGCTCTGATCGACCTGGCGGGGTCACCCCCGTTCGCGGCAGAGGCCGGTGCCGATCCAGGGGCTTCCATCGGGCTGACCATCCGCCTGCGCGCGCCGGGATCGGTGGTCGAGACGACGGGGACCGTCGAGGCCGGCGGCGTGACCTGGCAGCCGAGCCTCGCCGGTGGCGCGTCGACGGAGATCCGCGCCGTGACCGAGCAACGGGACCAGGTCGCCGAGCGAGCGAAGTCCTGGCAGCGCTTCGCCCGCGCTGCGATCTGGCTGTGGCTGGGCATCGTGGCCGTGCTGCTGGTCGGAGTGGTGATCCTGCTGATCCGCGCCGGCCGCGCCGACCGCTCGGGCTGACCGCTGCCCGGCGCCGGCCGGCCGGAACCCTCGCTCACCCCTTCCGTACCGTGCCGATCGATGGCCAGATCGCGCACGGTTCACCGTTGCTCCGAGTGCGGAGCCGAGTCGCCGCAGTGGAGCGGGCGTTGCCCGGGGTGTGGCGAGTGGAACACGCTCATCGAGGAGGTGGACCGGGCCGGCGCCGGCAAGCTCGCGGCGCGTCTCTGCGGCCGGCAGCCGCCCCGGCCGGTGGCCGCCGTCGACGCGCACGACGGTCGCGCCGTCGCCACCGGCGTCGCCGAGCTCGACCGGGTGCTCGGCGGCGGCCTCGTCCCGGGCTCGGTCACGCTCCTCGGCGGTGAGCCGGGGATCGGCAAGTCGACGTTGCTGTTGATGGTCGCCGCCGCGGTCGCCCGGCGCCATCCCGTGCTCTACGTGTCGGCCGAGGAACGGGCGGAACAGGTCCGGTCGCGGGCCGAGCGGCTGCAGGCGGTCGTGCCGGACCTGTGGCTGCTCTCCGAGACGTCGCTGCCCGCCGTGTTCGCCGCCTGCGACGAGGTGCAGCCGGGCCTGGTCGTCGTCGATTCGATCCAGACCGTCCACGATCCCGACCTCGAGTCGGCGCCCGGATCGGTCGTCCAGGTGCGGGGGTGCGCCCATCGTCTCGTCCTGGAAGCGAAGTCCTCCGGACGCACCGTGGTGGTTGCCGGCCACGTGACCAAGGAGGGCAACCTCGCCGGCCCACGCCTGCTCGAGCACGTCGTCGACACCGTGCTCACGTTCGAAGGAGACGGCCACCACGCGCTGCGCCTGCTGCGGGCGACGAAGCACCGCTTCGGCGCCACGGGCGAGCTCGGCCTGTTCCAGATGAACACGGACGGGTTGGCTGCGGTCGCAGATCCGAGCGCGCTGCTGCTCGAGGACCGCCGCGCCGACATCGCCGGTTCGGCTGTCGTGGCCACGATCGACGGTCACCGGCCCCTGCTCGTCGAGGTCCAGGCGCTGGCCCACTCGTCGAGCCTGTCGTTCCCGCGGCGCTCGGCGCACGGCATCGACGCGAACCGGCTGGAACTGCTGCTCGCCGTGTTGCACGCCCGTTGCGCGGTCGGCCTCGGCCCGCTCGACGTGTTCGTCTCCACCGTGGGCGGCGTCCGCCTCGGTGAGCCGGGAGTCGACCTCGGCGTCTGCCTCGCGCTGGTCTCCGCCGCGTCGTGCGCGCCGCTGGCCGGCGATCTCGTCGCCTGCGGCGAGGGCGGGCTCGGTGGCGAGCTACGCCAGGTTGCGCAGATCCCGCGGCGCCTGGCCGAGGCGGCCCGCCTCGGGTTCCGCAGGGCGATCGTGCCGCAGTCGGCGCAGGTCGACGGTGCCGGCCTCGACGTGGTCCGCGTCGCCACGCTCGGTGACGCGCTGCGGGCGGCGGACCTTCCGCCCGCCGCCGTCGAAGGCGGCCGGGCCGGCGTCGCACGGTCGGACGGCGCTCAGGCTGCTGCAGGGCTCAGGTGAGCGACTCGGCGATGGCGATCAGGTCATCGGGTGGTAGCTCAGCTTCCAACCGGTAGGTCAGACCGTCCGCCGTCCAGAGCAGGGTCGTCCCGGCCAGGCGGGCGGTCTCTCCCACGATCGTCCCGTCCGCGGCGCGCAGCGCGATGAAGTGCTCTCCGCCGGACAGCAGCAGCGCGGGAGTCCCGTCGACCGTCACCTGCTCGGCGCGCGTCGTCTGGTGCAGCACCTTGTCGATCAGGCCCGAGTCGACTTCCGCCCGGACGACGGTGAGCAAGGCGCCGGTGCGCTGGTCGGCCGTCGGCGGCAGCGCAGCAGTGGGCGCCCAGCGCAGGGTCGCCACGTCTCCGGCGGCGGAGCCGTGGACGAACACCGCGTCGGGCGGACCGAACTGCTCGGGTACCGGGAGGGCGAGGCCCGTCGTCGCCCGCGCATCAGCGAGCGACTCGACGGCCTGGCCGAGCGCAGCATCCTCCGGCACGGTGCGCCCGGCGAGCGTCGTCGCGCTCGCCGTGCCGGCGGGATGGACACGCACGGCGCCGATCCCGAGGAGGTCAGCGACGGCCCGGCGCACACCCGGCGAGAGGCCGATGGTCAACGCGACGGCGAGCACGGCGGCCGCCGCGGCGAGGAGCACCGGCCGCCAGGTGCGGCGGCGGGCGCCGACATTGGTCGCGCCGTCCTCCAGGCGAGCGAGGACGCGGTCCGCGAGACGGTCCTCACCGGGGAACACGGCCTGCTCGCCGGCTGCCCGGAGGAGGGTTTCCACCTCAACCATCGGCCAGTTCCTCCTCCAGGACGTCGCGCAGCCGAGCCAGCGCCCGCGACTGGCGCGACTTGACCGTGCCACCGGCGATCTCGAGGACCTGTGCCGTCTCTGCCTCCGACAGCCCGGCGACGAAGCGGCAGGCGAGCACCTCCCGGTGCACCTCCGGCAGGTTCGCCAGGGCGCGGATGACGGCCTCGTTCGTCAGCCGGCCGACGGCGAGGTCCCCCGGATCGGCAGGAGGGTCGGCGGCCAAGCCGGCATGACGCAGCGTCGTACGCCGCCGGCGCACGTCGGCGCGCACGCGGTTCTTCGCCTCGTTCGCCACGACGCGCAGCAGCCACGGCCGCCACGCCGAGTCTCCCCGGTACGTCCCCAGCGCGCGGTACGCCTTCACGAACGCCTCCTGTGCCACGTCCTCGGCCTCGGTCGTCGACCCGCAGATGGCGTAGGCGACACGCAGCGCGGTGCGCTGGTGCCGGCGCACGAGCTGGGCGTACGCCTGGTGATCGCCGCCGCGGGCGCGCGCGACCAGCTCGGCGTCGGCGACGTCAGCTGCGGTCGAGTCGGTCATCGGATGGGGCCAGCCTGCCCCTTCCGACACCACTCCCCCGCCCGAGGTTCCCCCGCTCGGGAACGAGTCGTCGAGGCGACGTCCCCGGGGCCACATCCGGCCGCTGTCCGTAGAATCCCTCCATGCCGCACCGCAGCGAGGACCTGCGCGAGGCATTGGCGCGCATCGCGCCTGGCACCGCCCTGCGCGACGGGCTCGACCGGATCGTCCGGGCCAAGCGCGGGGCGCTCGTCGTCGTGTCCGACGGCCCCGACGTGCTGGCGATCTGCTCCGGCGGGCTGCTGCTCGACGCGCCGTTCAGCCCCCAGAGGCTGGCCGAGGTGGCGAAGATGGACGGCGCGATCATCCTCGCCGCCGATGCGAGTCGCATCGCTCGGGCCAACGTCCATCTCGTTCCCGATCCGACCGTCCCGACAGTGGAAACCGGCACTCGGCACCGGACCGCGGAACGCGTCGCCCGCTCGCTCGGCGTGCAGGTGATCTCCGTGTCCGAGGCGATGCAGTCGATCGGCGTGTATGCCGGCGACGCGAAGCAGCAGCTGGAGGAGATCCCCCGCCTGCTCGGCCGAGCGAACCAGGCGATCCAGGCC
Organism: Acidimicrobiales bacterium; assembly: GCA_035550895.1. GTDB lineage: Bacteria > Actinomycetota > Acidimicrobiia > Acidimicrobiales > Ilumatobacteraceae > DASZOG01. The sequence goes on along the minus strand of DASZOG010000270.1, from coordinate 2,272 downwards.
CTCGAGCGGTACAAGGTCCGCCTCGACGACACGGCGACGACGTTGACGACGCTCGAGGTCGAGGACCTGGCGACGCTGCGCGACGTCGCCGCGATGCTGCAGCGCTCGGAGACCGTCCGCCGCGTCGCCGAGGACCTCCAGTCGACGATCATCGAGCTCGGCGTCGAAGGCGCCCACGTCCGCCTGCAGCTCGAGGAGCTCGTCGGCGACGTCGACGACGACCGGGCGCTCGTGCTGCGCGACTACCTCCCGGACGACTCGCCGCCGCAGGTGGAGGATGCGCTGAAGGGGATGGCCAACCTGTCGACCGACGAGCTGCTCGACCTGCGGGTCGTCGCCGCGACCGTGGGGCTGTCCGAGCCGGAGGACGTGGACCTGGACGTCAGTGTCACGCCGCGTGGCTACCGGCTCCTGACGAAGCTGCCCCGCTTGCCCGAGCGGGTCGTCGACGCGATGGTCGGGCGGTTCGCGACCCTGCCCCGACTCCTCCGGGCCACGGCGAACGACCTCGACGGCGTCGGCGGGTTGGGTCGAGCCGACGCGTACGCGGTGAAAGACGGGCTCTCCCGCATCACCGAGAGCGCCCTCCTCGACCGCTACCGCTGACCCTCGTCAGGAACGTCAGCCGGCCCAGATGCCGAGCGCTCGCCCTGTCTGCGGGCCGACCACCCCGTCGACGAACAGGCCGCGGCTGGCCTGGAACGCGCGCACCGCGCCCGCGGTCTGGTTGCCGAACCATCCGTCAGCCACGGCGTGGAATCCGAGCGCCGACAGGCGGCGTTGGAGGACCGCGACGTCGGCACCACGCGTGCCGATGCGCAGCCAGCGCGAGATCGTCCCGCCCGCGGGTGCCGGGCTCGTGGAGGCGGCTGCCGGTGGAGCGGCCGCGACGAGACCCAGCGCGCGCGCCGTGCCCGCGTCGACGACGCCGGTCACCGGCAGCCCCTTGCGGCTCTGGTACGTGCGCACGTTGCGTTGGGTGACCGGCCCGAACCACCCGTCGGGCGTCGTGCGGATGCCGCTCGCCGTCAGCGCCTGCTGGACGCTGGCGACCTGCCCGCCGCGAGCACCGACGCCGAGCGGGCTCCAGCTCGCTGGCGGGCTCGGCGGCGCAGTCGCCGCCTCTGGCCGCAACAGCCAGCCTTCAGGGCCCATGGCGATGCGCGGCTGCTTCGCCGGATCGAGCCAACGCAGCACGGCGAGCAGCTCCGGCTCGGCGACGGAGATGCAGCCGCTCGTCGCCTTCGTCGCCCCTCCGCCCGTGTAGCTGTGCCGATGGAGGAAGATCGCGCTGCCGCGCCCTGGCACGACCGGTGAGCTGTTGTAGCCGGTGATCGCCGCGTAGCGGTAGGCGCCCGCGCCGATCGCGTAGAGGTCCTCGTTCGGCCGGCTGCACGGGTTCGCCCGGACGAGCGTGTTGTACGCCGGCGAGCCGCTGTCGGAGATCCAGCAGTCGCCTGGCGTGAGCTGCCGGTACGGGTAGCGCACGCCGGGGTCGGGCTGGCGGCCCATGATCCCGGTGATCGGGAACGACCCTGCAGGCGCGGTGCCGTCTCCCTCGACGTGGTCGACCTTGAACCCGTTGCGGCCGATGCGGGCGGTGAACGGACCGTGGACCTGCCGCCAGCCGCCGCCGGCGCGCTCCCAGGTCGTGAGCGTCGCGCTGGTGGACGACCAGCCTCCGCTCGACACGACGATCACCTGGCTGGCGTTGCCGAGCGGGACCGTCAGGCGCTCCGGGACGGTCGCCGCGGCGGCCGTTGAGCCGCCGAACGGCTCGACCGCGACGGTCGCGACCGCCAGCACGAGCACCGCGGCGGTGATCCAACCCAGTGCCGGGCGGGTTCTCGGTTGCACGAACAGCACCTCCTCCCACCCGCGCCGGCGCAGCGTACCCACGGTTCCCCGGGGCCATCCCCGAACACCGTCCCACCCCTCTGCCATCGTGTGCGCATGACGATCGTGCTGGTGCTCTGTGCAGTGGCGGCCCTGGTGGCCGGCGCCGCGCTCGGCGCTGCGGCGGCGGCCGCCGGCGTGCGTCGCCGGCAGGCTGGCACAGCAGCGGCGACCACCCACGCGGTCGAGGCGGCCGTGGCGGCGGCGCGCGAACAGGCGGCGGCGGAGCGGGACACGGCGGTCCACGCCGCATTGCAGCAGGCCGCCGTCCTGCAGCGGACCCACCTCGAGCAGGTCGCCAGCCGCCAGCACGCTGAGCTGGAGCAGCTCGTCGATCGCCAGCGCGAGCTCCTCGAAGCGACCGCTGCGGCGCAGC
>DASZOG010000269.1:0-3174 GCA_035550895.1 Acidimicrobiales bacterium | reverse complement strand
GCAGGACGCGTCGGAGGGTCCGGTAGTGCCGATGGACCGACGACGGCGCCAAGCCCTTGGCGAGCTCGTCGTTGAGCCAGATCTCGATCTCTTCCGGTGTGAGCCGGCCGAGCCGCACGGCGCCGAAGCGGGGGAGGATGTAGCGGTCGAGGTCGCGCCGGTAGGTCTGCACCGTCGTCGGCGAGAGCGACTGCGCGAACGTCAGGAACGTCTCGGCCCACTGCTCGAGCGCGACGTCGGCACCGCGCGGGTCGATCCACTGACAGCGGTCCATGTCGACCTCGACCTCTCGCGCGAACCGCTCGGCGTCGGCCTTCCGCCGGAACGTCCGGCTCCGCTGATGGCCGGACGGGTCCCGGTACCGGACCCGGTAGTTGTCGTTCCGCTTCTCGATCGCAGCCATCGCTCGACCTCCCGTGGGCACAAAATGGGCACAGAACCACGGATCCTGAGGGATCGAGGAGGACACTGCCGGTCAGTGGGGGTCAGACCGAAATGGCCTCTGACCAGGGAGGATAGCACCAACAAGAGAGAGGCGACGCCGGGAATCGAACCCGGGTACAGGGCTTTGCAGGCCCTTGCCTAAGCCACTCGGCCACGTCGCCAGCGGGTCGGCAGGGCACCGACCGCGGCGTCCGATCCTACCTGTGGCCGCCTCCGTGTATCTGTGCCGGTGCAGAGCGTTCAGAATGGGTGAACGTCCTGGAGAGGGGCGCCCATGCACGGACGACAACGGCCGCGGCGGCGGGTGCACGTACGGCTGGCTGCGCTCGTGCCCGCGCTCGTCCTCGCGACCTCGTGCGGAGGCGATGGCGGTGAGGCCGGACCGCTCTCCGGGCCGGTCGACACGGCCGGCCCAGGCACCGCTGGTCCCTTTGGGGATCCGGGCGGCCCCACCGCGGGCCAGACCTTCGAGGAGACCACTCCAGGCCAGCAACCGTCGGCGACCACGGCCGCGCCACCACCGACGGCCGGGGAGGGGGAGTCCGGCGTGCGCACCGATCCCGGCGGCAACCAGATCATCGTCCTCCCCGAGTGCGGATCCATCGACGTCACTGCGCATCTCGAACAGGAGGCGTACGCCGAGCTGCGCTCCCGGTTGAGCTGCATCTTCGCCAACGAGGCGGTTGCACCCGCGGATGTCGTCGCCGCTGCCAGAGCCGCCGATGCGATCGCGGCGGTGCGCATCGCCGAGCAACAGCCGGGGGTGGTGCTCGACGACAGAGTGCAGGAAGTCCTCGAGCAGCCGCCGCCGGATCTCCCGCCGGCGTTCGAGGAGATGCTCGACGAGGCGCGGCCGGTCGCCGAGGACATCGCAGAGCAGCAGGAAGGCGGATGACCGATCCCGCTGGCGCCTCGGCCGCGCCCCACCCGGCCGCAGCGGTCGACTCGGACATTCCAGCCGGCACAACGGAGGGAGGCGGACCGACGCGACCGGCGGACTCGACCATCGCGGCCGGCACAACGCCAACGCAGACCGCGTCGCACGCCGACGTCTGGAAGCCCGTCGTCACGGCGGCGAAGGTGCTCGTGCCGAGCACGCTGCTCGCGTCGCTGTTCTTCTACTTCGGGCTCCGCTACACCCACGACCACTACCTGCAGTACGGCCTCGACGACGCCGGCCTCGGCTTTTCGAACACGGACTACATCGTCCGCAGCCTGAACGTCACGATCCAGCCGGCCCGGCTCGTCGCCTTCGCCGCGATCATCGGCGTCGCCTTCCACGTCGGCGTGTGCGTCGTCCTCCGCGCACTCGCTCACCGGCGGCAGGACGCCGATCGCCGCTTCGCGCGGATCCTCGGCGCGGCCCTCGTCGTGCTCGGCGTCGCCGGCATCCTCGTGTTCTGGTCCCCCGGGCGGCTCGGCACCCGGCCGGTGACCAGCACGGCGTGGTGGCTCGTCAGCGTGCTCGTCGTGATCTACGGCGCGTACCTCGGCTGGATCCGGTACCGGCCGGAAGATCGCGCGTCGCGCTACGTCAGCGACGCGCTCCACGAACGCGAGGGCAAGGTGCTCGCCGCGGTGCTGCTGGGGATGGCGGTCGTGCTCGTCGCCTACGGCGCGTTCGAGTTCACCCGCGCCTACGCTCGGGAACGGGCACTGCAGCAGGCGCTGCGCAACGAACGCACGCCATGGGCCTTCCCACTCGTGCGCGTGTACAGCAGGGTCGATCTCGCGCTCGAAGACCTCGGCGTCGCCGAGGAGCGACTGCAGGGCGGCGAGGACGAATACGTCTTCCGCTACGTCGGGCTGCGGCTCTTCCTGCACGACAACGACCGGCTCGTGTTGTGGCCGAGTCAGCGATCACCGCGGTTCGGGATGTTCATCCTGCGCGAGACGGACGACGTGCGCGTCGAGTACCAGCCCGAACTGCGCTGACGCCGACATCACCCAGGCAGTCGCAGCGCGGTCATGTTCTTCGTGGTCCGTCGCGCGTCGGTCACCTGCAGCACACCCACTTCGTCCGTGACGGCGTTCAGCCGCCGCCACTGTTCGCCGCCCGGGAACGTCGCCTGGACGCCGGCCGGCGCGAGCACCTGACCGGACGCAGTGACGACGCGCGGCTCCGACCAGCGCACCACTGTCGTCGGGTCGTCGCCGCGGCAGAACAGCTCGCTCCACATCACGAACCCGCCGAGGCGGTCGCCGCCCGCGTAGAGCTCGCGGATCGTCACCGTCGCGTCGGCAGCGACGTCCGTGACCGACGCGGCCCAACCGACCGCGCCACGGTGGATCGTGAAGCGGTACGGCGTGCCTTCCCGCCACGGGTAGTTGCGCGTGTTCCGGTCGCCGGGGATGCCGGGCAGCGGCGAGTCGGTGCCGTCGAGCACGGACCGCACGTCGGCTGCCTGCGCGTACCCGCCCCAGTTCACCGCCCGCCGATCCGGATGCCGCGGGTTCCACTGCAGACCCGTGTGCGCCGCCCCGTGCGAGACGCCGAACGCATCCAGGAACGACGCCTGCAGCGCCCAGAAGTACAGCTTGTCGACGACCGGCTCCTGCAGCACCTCCAGCACGACGGAGCACGCCACGATCGGCTCGCCCGCGGGCACGCCCTGCCACCACAGGTGGAACCCGCCGCCGGGCCCGCTCTGCTCGTACGAGTCCCCGAGCAGCCGGTCCCACCAGCGCCGCAGCGCGTTCGCCACCTAGGTGGCCTTCGGCGCGTCGGTC
>DASZOG010000268.1:0-2269 GCA_035550895.1 Acidimicrobiales bacterium | reverse complement strand
GGCTCGGCCGCAGCCGCCGGGCGCTCGGCGAGTGCGCGAGCGGAGTCGGGGTCGCCGCCGAAGGCGGGGCAGTACGCCCGGAACGAGCACCAGTCGCACAGCCGGGAGGGCTGGGGCCGGAAGTCCTCTCGATGGCAGGCGCGCTCGACCGCCTTCCACACGGCTCCAAGCGTGCGGCGGGTGCCTCGCGTCGAGCGATCGCTCGGCTCGGTGATGATGGCCAGCGGATCGCGCAGGAACAGGAGCTGCACGCGGGCCGGTCGCCGCCCGAGCAGCTCCTCGCACAGCAGCGAGTAGATGTGGACACCGGAGAGCCGCTTGCGCTCGTGCTGGGTCGGTGGCGCAGCACCGGTCTTGTAGTCGGTGACCACGAGGCCGCCGTCGTCGTCGAGCTCGAGGCGGTCGATGATCCCGCGCAGGGGGAGGCCATCGACCTCGGCGGTGAGCATCAGCTCGAGGCCGATCGCCCGGACCGTGCGCGGATCCTCCAGGCGGAAGTAGTTGCGCACCAGCTCCGCGGCCTCGGCATGGAACGCGACCTCGTCGTCGCCGCTCAGCTCGAGGCCGATGTATTCGGGATCGTCGCGCAGCTCGACGTGGGCATCTGCCAGGCAGGCCAGCGCGGCTTCGACCGTCCGTTCGGCGGGTGGCAGCAGGTGAAGGCGTTCGAGCGCGGCGTGGACCAACGTGCCTCGGGTGGCGGCCGCCGACGGCGGTTCCGGCAGCCGGTCGATCACCGAGAACCGGAACGCCAGCGCACAGTCGGTGAACGACGAGACCTTCGACGGGCTCAGCGATCGTGGCACCGGGAACGCCATGCCGCCGACAGTAGGCGCGGCGTGTGACACCAACGGGGGACCCCACGGTCGGGGTGCGCTCGGCTCAGCCGAGGTCGAGATCGGCTCGGATCGCGGCGGCGATGCCGGCCAGGTCCTCCATGGGTCCGAAGTGCGTCAGCGGGAAGCGTTCGAGGTGCCCGTGGGGCAACGCGTCGACGATCAGCGGCGCCGCGTGAGCGGGCCCACCGCCATCGACGCTCGCCGCGATCGTGACCGGGATTCGCACCTCGGCCAGGCGGTCGAACGTGGCTGCGGCGGCGGGGAGCCCATTCTCGAACACGAGCGCCTCCACCTCCGGCGCGCACTTGAGCTCCACGGCGTGGTCGCCGTCGGCAGATTGGCGCCGGCGCAGCCCGTGGTCCACGTAGGCGCGGAGCGCCGCAGGATCGAGTGAGCCGAGCGGTGGCTTGGCGGCGAAGTTGGCATACGCCGCCTCGGCGTCGGGGAACCAGGGACGGCGGCGCCGGGCCGTGGCGGCCATCGGGTTGGCGGTGGGCATCCCAGGCGACCGGGGGAACACCACGGGCTCGTACAGCCAGAGTCCCGCAAAGGTCCCGGGCCGGCGCATCTCCGCCAGCAACAGCGCGGCGCCGCCCATGGAGTGGCCGACGGCCTTCACCTCGGTGATCCGGAGGTCGTCGATGACGGCAAGGACGTCGTCGACCATGCGGTCCCAGGTGAAGTCCATCGACGCGGGCGTCGAGCTGTCGCCGTGGCCGCGGAAGTCGACCGCCCAGCTGTGGGCCACGTCCGCGAGCTGGGCGGCCAGCGGCGCCCAGACCATCCCGTGGAACCCCGTGGGGTGGCAGAACAGCAGCGGCGGACCGTCGCCACCGAGGTCGATGAGCGCGAGCGTGACGCCGTCGGTCGAGGGCACCTGCCGGATGGGGGGCACGCCGCCATGCTGGCAGCGGCCTTCGCGCCCGGCCCAACCGGTGCGTCCGGTTGGTGGCGGTAGGGTCGGCCCGATGCCGGAGCTGGTCGACGTCGAGGCGGTACTCGCCGCGAACCGGGGCTTCTACGAGGCGTTCGAGGCTCGCGACCTGGACGCCATGTCCGACGTGTGGGTGCACGACGACGACGTGGTGTGCACCCATCCGGGCTGGAAGACGCTGCACGGCTGGGGCGCCGTGGCCGGTTCCTGGTTCGCCCTGTTCGGCGGGCCGCAACACCTGCAGTTCATTCTCACCGACGAGCGAGTCCACCTCGCAGGCGAGCTCGCGTGGGTGACCCTCGACGAGAACCTCATCAGCGAGCAGGTCGGCGGGACGGTGGCGGCGGTCAACATGTTCCGCCGAATCGACGGCCGCTGGCGCATGGTGCTGCACCACGGCTCACCCGTGGCGCCCAGCGCGCCCGGATAACCTGCAGGGCGAGTGCAAGAAGCCGCCGCACCTGCCGTGCCCGCAGACGGGCGTGCCGCCCGGGCG
>DASZOG010000267.1:0-7794 GCA_035550895.1 Acidimicrobiales bacterium | reverse complement strand
CCCCGGGGTGGGGCGCAAGACCGCCAACGTGGTGCGCGCGGTGGCGTTCGACCTCCCGGGACTGGCCGTCGACACGCACGTCACGCGGGTGTCGCAGCGGCTCGGGCTCACCACCGAGGGCGACCCGGTGAAGATCGAGATCGAGCTCAACCGCCACCTGCCGCCCACGGAACGTGGCCGGTTCGGCCTGCGGATGATCCTCCACGGGCGGCGCGTCTGTGTCGCCCAGCGACCCCGTTGCCCGGAGTGCGTCCTGAACGATTTCTGCCCCTCGGCGGTCCTCCCGGTGCCCACGGGGGGTGTTCGAACAGCCTTGCGTTCTTCACGCAGTGCGGTACACTGACCACACCAACCAGGTTCCCGCCACCTGGTTTGCAGGCGATGCCGGGATCCGCCGCCTGGCGTCGCGGTGGAGCGACGGCCCCGGAAGGGGCCGTCGCCGCCATTTTCGGTCACGTTCCGTGCCGGCTCCACCACACGCTTCCACCGCGCTGCGTGGTGGCGCGGGTCACACCAGGCGGGTCGCCTGCGCGGTCTGGCGGCGGGCCTCGCGCAGCGCCCGCTCGACCTCGTGGAGGGTGACGATCAGGTCGTCGCGCCGGCCCGGCTCGGCGGCTCGCGCGAGGGTGCCGACGCGGGCGATGAGCTGGTCGAGCTGGCTCTCGAGCGACGACAGCTCGGCTGCGGTGCGCGAGGACATCGCGCCAGTCTCGCAGCGGTGAACTCGATGGGCCGCGGTCCGGGGCCGCCGGTAGCCTCCAGCGTTCGTGGCGATGCCGGTGCGCGACGACCTGCGAGCTCTCGATGGCTACCACTCGCCGCAGGTCGACGTGCGCGTCCGGTTGAACACGAACGAGTCCCCGCTGCCTCCGCCTGCGGGATGGACGGAGGAGCTCGTCGCGGCGCTGCACGGCATCGCTTGGCACCGCTATCCCGACCGAGGAGCGACCGCGCTGCGCGCCGCGATCGCCGAGCTGCACGGCGTCCGCCCCGACCAGATCTTTGCTGCCAACGGCTCGAACGAGGTGTTGCAGACGCTGCTGCTGGCGTACGGCGGCGCCGGTCGCCGCGTCGTCACGTTCGAGCCGACCTATCAGCTGCACCGCCACATCGCCCGCATCAGCGGGGCGACCGTCGTCGAAGGCGAGCGCGACGGCGGGTTCACGCTGCGCCTCGCCGAGGTGGAGCGGGTGCTCGCGCGCGCCGAGCCCGCCGTGACGTTCCTCTGCTCGCCGAACAACCCGACCGGCATCGGCGAGCCCGAGTCGCTCGTGCGCCAGGTGCTCGCCCGCGTGCCCGGGGTCCTGGTCGTCGACGAGGCGTACGCGCAGTTCGCGCCGTGGTCCGCGTTGGGCCTCGTGCGTGACGACCGGCCGCTCGTCGTGACGCGCACGTTCTCGAAGACGTGGTCGATGGCCGCCGCCCGCCTCGGCTACCTCGTCGGGCCGGCCTGGCTCGTGGCCGAGCTCGACAAGGTCGTGCTGCCCTACCACCTCGACGCGTTCAAGCAGGAGGCCGGCCGGCTCGCGCTCGCCCACGTCGACGAGATGGAGGCGCGGGTGAAGTTGATCGTCGACGAGCGGGAGCGGCTCTTCGCCGCGCTCTCGGCGCTCCCCGTCGACGTGTGGCCGTCCGGCGCGAACTTCCTCCTGTTCCGCCCCCGGGACCGGTCCGGTCAGGCCGTCTGGGAAGGCCTGCTGGAACGATCGGTGCTCGTCCGCAACTGCGCAACCTGGCCGCGCCTCGCCGACTGCCTGCGCGTCACGGTCGGGACGCCGGAGGAGAACGACGCGTTCCTCGCGGCCGCCGCCGCGGAGCTGGCGTGACACGCGTCGCGTCCCGCAGGCGCGAGACCGGAGAGACGTCGGTCGCCGTCACCCTCGACCTCGACGGCACAGGCGTCACATCCGTGGCGACCGGATTGCCGTTCTACGACCACATGCTCGACCAGCTCGGCCGTCACGGCGGGTTCGATCTCAGCGTGCAGGCCACCGGCGACCTGCACATCGACAGCCACCACACCGTGGAGGACGTGGCGATCACGCTCGGCGAGACATTCCGCGCCGCGCTCGGCGACAAGGCAGGCGTGCGCCGCTTCGCCAGCGGGCTGTACCCGCTCGACGAGGCGCTGGTCGAGGTGGCGCTCGACCTCTCCGGCCGGCCGTACGTCGAATGGGAGGTACCGCTGCCCGAGGCCATCCCGCTCGGCAACCCGCCGTTCGACCCGCAGCTCGCCGAGCACGCGGTGCACAGCTTCGCCACGGCGGCAGCGATCACGTTGCACGTGACGCTGAAGCGCGGCCGGAACGTGCACCACATCATCGAGGCGACGTTCAAGGGGCTGGCCCGCTGCCTGCGCGACGCGGTGCGCGTCGAGAGCGCCGGCGTCCCGTCGACGAAGGGCGTGCTGTGAGCTCTCCCGCACGGCCGCTCGTCGCCGTGCTCGACTACGGCATCGGCAACCTCCGCTCGGCGGAGAAGGCGCTGTGCCGCGTCGGCGCGGACGCCCGCCTGACCGCCGACGTCGGCATCGTGCGCGACGCGGTCGCCGTCGTACTCCCTGGCGTCGGCGCGTTCGGGGCGTGCATGCGCGCGCTGCGCGCCACCGCGCTGGAGGATCCGGCGCTCGACGCCGTCGCCTCGGGGCGGCCGTTCCTCGGCATCTGCATCGGGATGCAGATGCTGTTCGAGACGAGCGCAGAGGACGAGGGCGCGAAGGGCCTCGGTGTGATCGCGGGCGACGTCGAGTGGATCCCGGGCGACGTCAAGCGCCCCCAGATGCAGTGGAACCGGCTGCACGTCGTCCGCCCGGACGACCCGGCGTTCCGCGGTGCCGCTCGCGATCCGTGGATGTACTTCGTGCACTCCCTGCACGCCGTCCCCGCGGAGCCTTCGGTCGTGACGGCGACGTGCGACTACGGCGGACCGGTCACCGCCGCCGTGTGGCAGGGGAATGTGCTCGCCTGCCAGTTCCACCCGGAGAAGTCCGGGCGCAACGGGCTGGCCTACCTCCAACGGTTCGTCGCGGCACTCCCCGCGGCGTGATGCCGGCGTGATGCACCTCTACCCGTCGATCGACGTGCGCGGCGGGCACGTCGTGCGCCTGCGGCAGGGCGACTACGCGCAGGAGACGGTCTACGGCGATGATCCCGCGGCGGTTGCCGCGGCCTTCGCCGATGCCGGCGTGGCGTGGATCCACCTCGTCGACCTCGACGCGGCGCGCACCGGTCAGCGGTGGAACCACGACGCGATCGCGGCCGTCGCCGAGTCGCTCGCCGGGCGCGCCCTGCTGCAAGTCGGTGGCGGCGTGCGCGCGCTGGCGGACGCCGAGGCGCTCGCCGCGCTCGGCGTCCACCGCGTCGTGATGGGTTCCGCGGCGGTGCGCGACCCGGCTCTCGTGGCGGCCGTGTCGTCCGTCGTCCCGGTCGCTGTCGCCCTCGACCACCGTTCCGGCGAGCTGGCCACTGACGGCTGGACGCGTGGCGCGGGCGTGCGCGTCGACACGGTGCTGGACCGGTACCCGACCGCGGAGGCGTTCGTCGTCACGGACATCGGCCGCGACGGCATGCTGGAGGGGCCGGACGTGGCCGGGCTGGCGGTGCTCGCGGCGCGCTCGCCCGTGCCGCTGATCGCCAGCGGCGGTGTCGGGACGCTGGGCGATCTCCGTCGCCTCGCCGGCATCCCCGACCTCGCCGGCGTGATCTGCGGGCGCGCGCTGTACGACGCCCGGTTCTCCGTCACCGAGGCGCTCGCCGTCGTGGAGCAGCAGTGAACGTCGCCCGGGTGATCCCCTGTCTCGACGTGACCGCTGGGCGCGTCGTGAAGGGCGTCAACTTCGTCGGTCTGCGCGACGCCGGTGATCCGGTGGAGTTGGCAGCGCGGTACGACGCCGAGGGCGCGGACGAGCTCGTCTTCCTCGACATCACTGCCTCGTCGGACGGACGGGACACGATGATCGACGTGGTGCGGCGGACGGCCGACGAGGTGTTCATCCCGTTCACCGTCGGCGGCGGGGTCCGCACGCTGGACGACGCCCGCCTGATGCTGCGGGCCGGCGCCGACAAGGTGAGCGTGAACACCGCCGCTGTGAGCCGGCCCGAGCTGATCAGCGAGATCGCCGCCGAGTTCGGCGCGCAGTGCGTGGTCTGCGCGATCGACGCCAAGGCTCGCCCCGGAGGGTACGAGGTGTACCTGCACGGCGGGCGCACACCGACCGGCATCGACGCCGTGGCGTGGGCGGCCGAGGCCGCACAGCAGGGCGCGGGGGAGATCCTCCTCACGTCGATGGATCGCGACGGGACACGGGAGGGGTTCGACGTCGTGCTGACCCGCGCCGTCGCCGACAGCGTCGGGGTGCCGGTCATCGCCTCGGGCGGAGTCGGCACGCTGGCACACCTCGTCGAAGGCGTCCTCGAAGGTGGCGCCGACGCGGTGCTCGCAGCGTCGATCTTCCACTTCGGCGAGCACACCGTGCGCGAGGCGAAGGAGTGCCTCGCCGCTGCCGGCGTCATCGTCCGCCTGGAGGAATGAGGCGGTACGGTGCGAGTCGCGATGGCTGACGAGAAGTTGCCGATCAAGATGCTCAACGACCGTCTCCTGGTGACGCTGGCCAAGGAGGAGGGCGAGCGGCGCTCGAGCGGCGGCATCCTCATTCCGGCGACCGCGCAGGTGGCGAAGCGGTTGGTGTGGGGCGAGGTCGTGGCGCACGGCCCGAACGTGCGGGCGGCCGAACCGGGCGACCGGGTGCTGTTCAGCCCGGACGAGCGGTACGAGGTCGAGGTCGGCGGGGAGGACTACATCATGCTGCGCGAGCGCGACCTGCACGCCGTAGCCGCCACGCGCATCGAGATCGAGGGCTCGACCGGCCTCTACCTCTGATCAGCGGTCGCCACCGCTTGACAAACGGAGCATTGACCTGGCGGCACCGATCCGGCCGCCCGAGAACGAGGCGGCGCCCGTAGCATCGGGCGCCATGTCGACGGCCCGGGTCGCTGTCACGGCGGAGCAGCTCGCCGCGGTGCGGTTCACCGCCGACGGGCTCGTACCGGCGATCGTGCAGGAGGCCGGCACCGGGGAGGTGCTGATGCTCGCCTGGATGAACGAGGAGAGCCTGCGCGCGTCGTTCGCCGAGGGCCGGACGGTGTTCTGGAGCCGCAGCCGCCAGGAGTTGTGGCGCAAGGGCGAGACGTCGGGCGACGTCCAGCGGATCCGCGCCGCCTACTACGACTGCGATGGGGACACGCTGCTGTTCGTCGTCGACCAGGAGGGACGGGGGGCCTGCCACACCGGCGAGCGGACCTGCTTCTTCCGCGCCTTCGGGAGCGGGTGACTCGTGGAGCTGCGGTGGCGGCCGTCGCGGGAGGAGTTCCACTCCCTCGCCGAGGACCACACCGTCGTGCCCGTGTGGGCGGAGCTGCTCGCCGACCTGGAGACGCCGGTCGCCGCGTTCGTCAAGCTCGTCGGCGACGAGACCGGGTTCCTCCTCGAGTCGGTGGAGCACGGCGAGCGGTGGAGCCGGTTCTCGTTCGTCGGCCGCCGGCCCCGGGGCACGCTCACGCTGCGCGACGGCCAGGTCGAGCTCGACGGAGAGCTCCCGGCCGGCGTGCCGACGGATGCGGGCATCCTCACCGCGCTCGAGTCCCTGTTGCGCAGCTACCGCGCCCCGTTGCTGCCCGACCTGCCGCCACTGCAGGGCGGCGTGATGGGCTATCTCGGATACGACGTCGTGCGCGAGGTCGAGCGGCTCCCGCACGTCCCGCCCGACGATCGGCGCCTGCCCGACGCGGTGATGAGCGTGATCGGCAGCCTCGCCGCGTTCGACCACTGGCGCCAGCGGGTGTACCTGATCGAGAGCGTGCCGGTCCTCGGCCTCGACGAGGGTGCGCGGAACGCGGCCTACGACGACGCGGTGCGCCGGGTCGAGCAGGCCAGCGCCGATCTCGCCCGGCCACTGGCGTACGCACCGGTGGTCCCGCCGGATCCGCACGACCCGTTGCCGGAGATGCGCTCGTCGATGCCGGGCGGGATGTTCCAGCAGGCGGTCGAGGTCGCCAAGGAGCTCATCCGTGCCGGAGACATCTTCCAGGTCGTGCTCGCCCAGCGCTACGACGTCGAGCTCGACGCCGACCCGTTCGACGCGTACCGGGTCCTCCGCCAGGTGAACCCGTCGCCGTACATGTACTTCCTCCGTCACCCCGAGATCACGGTCGTCGGGTCCTCGCCGGAGCCGATGGTCCAGCTGCTCGCCGGCAAGGTCGTCTCTCGCCCGATCGCCGGGACCCGCCGCCGGGGGCGCAGCGACGAGGACGACCGGCGGATGGCCGGCGAGCTGAAGGAGAACCCCAAGGAGCGCGCCGAGCACGTGATGCTCGTCGACCTGGCACGCAACGACGTCGGCCGCGTCGCCCGCTTCGGCAGCATGCACGTCGACGAGCTGATGACGCTCGAGCGCTACAGCCACGTGATGCACCTCACCTCGCAGGTGTCGGGTGACCTCGTCGAGGGCAGGGGGCCGATCGACGTGCTCCGGGCGACGTTGCCCGCCGGGACGGTCAGCGGCGCGCCGAAGGTCCGGGCGATGGAGATCATCGACGACCTCGAGCCGGTGAAGCGCGGTCCGTACGCCGGCGTCGTCGGCTACCTCGACTTCTCCGGCAACCTCGACACGGCGATCGCCATCCGGACGATGTTCGTCGGGCCGCGCGGCGCCTCGCTGCAGGCGGGTGCCGGGATCGTCGCCGACTCGATCCCCGACGACGAGGACCTCGAGTGCCGGAACAAGGCCGCCGCGCTCCTCGCCGCGATCCCAGCGGCGCGGCGGATGACCGCCAAGCGGGCCGCGGACGGGACGAGCGCGTGAGCGAGCGGAGCTCGCTCCATGTCACGGTGCGTTGTCCGCCGCGCCGCGGTGGACGGCTCACTGGTGCTTCCCGAGTGGCACGATCCGGGATCGGTGATCACAGCCGAATGGTGCACCAGTGAGCTGGCCGCCCACCGAGACGTGGTGGTGCCGGACGACGCGTGACGTCGCCACGGTGCACGGGCCGGACGCCGAGCCGTACCTCCAGTCCCAGGTCAGCCAGGACCTCACGGGGCTCGAGCCCGGCGGGTCGCGCTGGGCGCTCCTCCTCACCCCCGACGGCAAGGTCGACCTGCTCGTGCGCGTCCTGCGCACGGACGAGGAGGCGTTCATTCTCGACGTGGACGCGGGATGCGCCGACGCGCTCGCGGCGCGGCTGCGCCGGTTCCTGATCCGGACGAAGGCCGAGGTCTCTGCGACGCCGTGGGCCTGCGTAGCGGTGCGCGGCCCGGACGCTGCTGCTGCCGAGGCGGGAGCCGGATCGTGGAAGCTGGTGTCGTGGTGGGGGAATGCCGACGCCGTCGACCTGCTCGGCGCGGAGCTCGCGCCGCCGCCAGGCGCCCGCGACGTCGGCGCCGCCGAGCTGGAGGCGGCGCGCGTCGCCGCCGGCTGGCCGGCGCTGGGCCGTGAGATCCGGCCAGGTGAGACGATCCCTGCCGAGACCGGCTTGGTCGACGTCGCGGTGAGCTTCACGAAGGGCTGCTACCCGGGCCAGGAGCTCGTCGAGCGGATGCACGCCCGCGGCGCCCAGGCGCCGCGCTCGCTGCGCCGGCTCCAGGCGGAGTCTCCGTTGCGGGAGGGCGCCGACGTCCTGCGCGACGGGCGAGTCGTCGGAACGGTGACCAGCGCCGCCGGCCCACTCGGCTTGGCGCCGCTCGCTCGCGCAGTGCGGCCCGGCGACGTGGTCGACGTCGACGGCACGCCGGCGACGGTCC
>DASZOG010000266.1:0-6416 GCA_035550895.1 Acidimicrobiales bacterium | reverse complement strand
GCGCCTCGCCGACGCCGCCGCACACCTCGACCTGATGTCGCACTTCGCGGTCTCGTTCGGCCAGCTCGGCGGCCACGTCCACCGATGCCCTGCGGACGGCCTCGACGCAGCTGTCGCCGAGGCCTGCGCCGGGCGCGGCCCGGTGCTGTTCGACGAGCGGTTCGCCCGGACGCTCGGTGGCCACGAGGCGCTGTCGTGGCCCACGTGCGGGCTCGACGCCGCCGCCACCGCGGTCGTGGGCGTCGTCCCCGCCACGGCCGCGATCGCGTCGACAGGATCGATCGTCGTCGACTCGGATCGCGTCGGGCGGCTGGTCAGCCTGCTACCGCGCGTCGCCGTGTTCGTCATCGACCCGGCGACGATCGTCCGCCTCACGGGTGACGTGCTGCGGGATGCGTCCCGCTGGTGGCCGCACGGGCTGCCGACGAACGTGGTCCTCGTCAGCGGCCCGTCGCGCAGTGCCGACATCGAGATGTCTCTCGTCGTCGACGTCCACGGCCCTGGCGAGGTCCACGCGATCCTCGCCGGTTAGCGCGCTCCGCGAGGCAGGGGAACATCTGCTCGGCCGTTGCCGGCGGCGACGCCGATCCCTTGCCAGTCCGGGACGAGGGCGAAGTCCGCGTCGAACTCGCCCTGGATGGCGTCCGCGACCGCATCGCGCAGGAGCTGGCGCTGTGCTTCCAGCGGCTCGCGCCGATCTGCCGGCGCCACATCGATCAGGTCGTCCAGCGCCGCGAGGAGCCGCCGGCTGACCTGCGGCGACCTCGCTCCGGAGAGCCGCAGCTCGTCGAACGCGAGGTGGACGTACGCGTCCCACGTCATCACTGGCGTCGTCAGGCGGAGCACGCCCGCAGCGTCGTAGAAGCGACCGTCGTCGATCTCGCGCTGCGCGAGCTGGCGGAGTCCGTCGTGGATCCGGTCGATGGCCTGTACCGCCGTGGTGGGGTCGAGGAACGGAGACTCGGACAGTGCCCGCTCGGCCATGTCGACGAGCATTCGGAATCCGAATGCCACATCCTCGTCGAGCGTGCGTTCGAGCCCGCTCGTGAGGGCCGCCGCGACAGCCTTGTCATCGAGGCGCCGCGGATCGCCCGCGACGCGGATCAGCGGAGCACCCGACGGGACGAAGGTGCCCAGCGCAGCGACGACGTGCAGGGTGCAGTCCGCCTCGGCGGCGAGGTCGATCAGCCGTTCCCGGTCGATGGCGATGAGCACCCCGGACCTCTCGGCGAGGATCGCGTCAGCGTCCTCGCCGGAGGCGGCGACAGTGTCCGGGTAGTGCTTCTCCAGCAACCGGCGCGTGTCGGTACCGACGAGCTCGATCAGCGCCGAGACGCGCAACGACTGGCCGATGTGGTGCACGTAGAGCACGAGCATGGCGATGCTCGTCAGCACGAGCAGGTAGGAGACGAGGATCGCGATCCCCGGGACTTGGCCGTCGCCGTCGAAGTGCACCTCGCGCATCGCCACCATCGCGTGGGCGAACGTGGCGACGAAGAGGCCGATGGCCAACTGGCTCGGCCTGTCCCGCAGGAACGTCTGCACGATGCGCGGCGAGAACTGGCCCATCGCCAGTTGGACGACGACCATCGTGATCGTCAGCACCAGCGCGACCAGCGACACCATCGAGACGGCGATCGTGGTCAGGATGGCCATCGCCGCGTCCGGACCGCCCGTGATCCAGCGGGGGATCAGGGCGAAGTCGGTGACGCGGTCGATGGCCAGCGTGCCCACCGAGAGCAGCAGCCCGGCTCCCACGCAGAGCACGGGGACGAGCCACAAGCTCGAACGCACTGCGGCAGGACCCGATGAATGACCCATGGCGTGGTCCGTACCCGCTCAGGTGCGCTGTTCAAGCCGCTCGCGCTGGAACTGCCGGTGTCCTCACTGCGGGCGGTCGACGTCGCCGCGCCAGGCGCCGGTCTCCGCGCCGCGCTGCTCGATGAACTCCTTGAAGCGCTCGAGGTCCCCGGTGGCCCTCCGCCGCACGAAGCCGGTGACGTCCCCGACCTTCTCGACGATCCCCTCCGGCTCGAACTCGAGCTGGAGCATGATCCGCGTCGTCTCGTCGTCGAGGCGATGGAACGTCACGACGCCGGCGTTGTCGGTGCCGTCCGTCGACCGCCAGGCGACGCGCTCGTCGGGGTGCTGCTCGGTGATCTCTGCATCCCACTCCCGGCGCTGGCCGGCGATCTCTGCGACCCAGTGCAGACGGCGGTCGTTGAGCTGCTGGACGGACTCGACGCCCTCCATGAAGTGGGGGAACTGCTCGAATTGTGTCCACTGGTTGTATGCGGTGCTGACGGGCACACGGACGTCGATCGATTGCTCGATGGTGCTCATTGGGGCGTCTCCTGGACATCGGCACGCTGTGGTGCGTTGACGACCAGTTGGTACCCTGTCGAGCAAAGCTCTACACGTTGCAGAGGTCAGGGATTCCACCGCAGATGGACCGCTTCCAGTACCTGCTCCTGATGGGGCTGTGTCTCGTGGTGACGTTGCCGCTGGAGTTCCGCTTCCAGGCTCGGGTCTGGCGCCGCCCGAAGCGGTTGCTCACGGCTCTCGTGCCGGCGTTCGTCACTTTCGTGGCGTGGGACATCTGGGCCGCGGCGACGGGCACGTGGGGGTTCAGTCCGGCGTACACGGTGGGCCTCGAGCTGCCCGGCGGGCTCGTCATCGAGGAGCTCGTCTTCTTCGTGGTGGTCCCGACCTGCGCGCTGCTCACGCTCGAGGCGGTGCGGAACATCCTCTCCGGTCGGGTCGGCTTGTTCCGCCGGGTCGCGCGCTGATGCCGGTCTACCCGGCACTGGCCGTGACCGCGGCCGTGCTCGTCGTGTGCCTCGAGCTCGTCTGGTTCCGCTCCGGCCTGTTCCGGCAACGGGCGTACTGGGTCGCGATGGCGATCGTGCTCGGATTCATGCTCGTGGTCGACGGATGGCTGACGAAGCGCAGCGCACCGATCGTTCTGTACCGCGAGGGCGACACGAGCGGTCTGCGCCCGATCTGGGACATCCCCTTGGAGGAGTACGCGTACGCCTTCGCGCTGCTCACGCTCGTCATCCTGGTGTGGGACCGAGCCGGGGCGACGGCCGAGTGACGCCGACCGCCGTGGTGCTCGCCGCGTTCCTCGGCATGGAAGGGGTGACGTATGCCGCGCACCGCTGGTTGATGCACGGTCCCGGCATGGCGTGGCACCGCAGTCACCATGCCCCGCCTGCGGGGCGCTTCGAGCGCAATGACCTGTTCCCGCTGTGCTTCGCCGTGCTGGGCGTGGTCGCCTTCGCCGCGGCGGCGATCTCGCCTGCGCTCGTCGCGCTGCGGTGGATCGGCCTCGGGATGACGCTCTATGGCGTGGCGTACCTGTTCGTGCACGAGATCGTCATCCACGGCCGGCTCCCCGTGGCCCTCCCGGCCTGGAGCTACCTGCGCTGGTTGCGGGAGTCGCACCGGATCCATCACCTGTTCGGCGGGGAGCCCTACGGCATGCTGCTCCCTGTCGTCCCCCGCCCGCTGCGCGCACGGGCGGCGCGGTCGGACCGTGAGGCCCTCGACCGGAGGGCGCGCGTGACGCGGATCCGGTTGTAGCGCTGGATCGCGATGCACGGCAGGTTCGTGGCGGCGCCGTAGACCACCATCACCGCGGTGACCGGCGGTGTGTTCCACAGCCCGAACAACGGTGCTGCCGCCAGCGCGAGCCAGTGGCCGAGCTCGGCGCGGCGGGTCTCCACGGCGAAGCGGGCGAGCCCCCCGTCCACCGGCAACTGACGCTTGGAGACACCGCCGGGAAACAGCGCGCCGGCTTCCGGGACGCGGTCCTTCCACCGTCTGATGCCGAGGCGATCGATGTAGAGGCGGCCGTCCTGCTCGATCGGCCGAGGCCGGAGGAGCCAGCGGTCGCGCTCCAGCGCCCGCACGGGCAGACGGTGGACCGCGTAGCCGGTCAGCGCGTGGATCGCCGCCCAGGCGGCGACGTTCACCGCGACTCGCGCCCGGGGTCGGAGGTGGACGAGCGGCATGTCAGCGGGCCTGGCGCCCGACCCGCACCGGCCGCCCGCGCCAGGGCACGGCGCGGCGGGTGATCCGCCAGGCAGCGGAACGGGCGAAGAGGGCGACGAACGCCGCGAGCGGCACGGGGAACGCGATCGCCGTCCAGATGCGGAACGAGCCGACCCGCCGCAGCAGCCAGGCGAGGTGCGCGGCGACGGCCGTCCAGGCCGCCAGCTCCAGGACGGGCGGCCCGCCGGAGCGCAGGACCCACCGCAGGACGGCGGCGGCCGTCGCCCACGCGACGGCGGCGTGGGCGCCGACCCACAGCACCGTTCCGGCGACGGCCCACGGCGACGCGGCAGTGGCGCCGGCCGCGAGGTTCTTCGTCCATCCGTCGACGAGAGTCCGCCACCCGCCCGGGTACATCCGGTAGTGGACGACATCGCCCCCGGCGAGGCACGTCACGGGCAGGCCACACGCGTCGTACCGGCGCGAGAGCCGCAGGTCCTCGACGACCTCGTCGGCGACCGCGGCATGGCCGCCGACGCGGCGGTAGTCCGCGGCGGTCGTGAGCAGGCACGGGCCGAACGCAGCCGGTGCTGGCCGGATGGCGGCGAACGCGCCGCTCGCCATCACCGCGACGGCGTTGGGGTACGCGGACAGCTCCTCGTAGGCGGCGCGGGTCTCGTGGTACGGCTGCACGGACAGCAGGCCCCCGCAGGCCGAGTGCTCGTCGAGCAGCGCCCCGATCGCCGTCGGTGCCAGCCACGTGTCGGCGTCGAGGAACAGCAGGTGCGTCCCCCGTGCTGCGGCGGCCCCCGTGTGGCACGCCCATGGCTTGCCGAGCCAGCCGGTCGGAGGGCTGGCGCGCACCACCCGGCAGCCGTGCGCTCGCGCCACCGCCGCGGTGTCGTCGTCGGAGTCGTCGTCCACGACGATGACCTCGAACGGCGGGTCGTGCTGGCGCTGCAGTGCGCCGAGCACGCGAGGCAGTGCCGTCGCCTCGTTGCGCGCCGGTACCACGACGGATACGGCTGGCCGCTCGCCGGAGGCGACCCTGACGCGGACGTCGCGCAGCCGCGCCACGAGCCACGTCGCCGCACCCAGGCCCGCGGCCACGAGCGCCAGGTTCACGGTGCGGGCTACCACCCGAACGCGGCGCGCGCCGCGACGAGCGCCTTGCGCGGGGCCGGCACCCTGGCCCGAGTGGAGAACACGTCGTACTGGGCGCGCTCGATGCGGTCCAGGATGCCCGCGTACAACGTGCGGGCGGCACGGATGCAGCGAGCCGAGCTCGCCGGCAGCTCGTCGATGCCGGCGTCGGCGACGGCGTAGATCGCCCGGCAGCGGTCGATCTCGAAGCGCATCAGCTCCCGCCAGGCGTGATCCACGGTGCGCCGGTGCGGATCGGCGCCGAAGCGCTCCAGATCCTCGATCGGCAGGTAGACGCGCCCTCGGTCGAGGTCCTCGCCGACGTCGCGCAGGAAGTTCGTCAGCTGGAAGGCGATGCCGAGCGCGCGTGCCGGTTCGCGCGCCGCCGGCGAGCGCGGCTCGAGGATCGGCAGCATCATCTCGCCGATGACTGCTGCGGACCCGTCCATGTAGTCGACGAGGTCGTCCCATGTCGGGTAGCTCGACACGGTGAGGTCCATCTGCATCGAGCGTAGGAAGCGGCGGAAGCAGCCGACGTCGATGTCGAACGCCCGCACCGTGTGCACGACCGCCTTCAGGACGGGATCCGCGGAGGCCCCGTGCGTCACGTCGGTGAAGAACCGCTCCCCGAACCGGTCGAGCGCGGCGCGGCGTTGATCTGCAGGGGCCGGGCCGAGGTCGTCGACGATGTCGTCGGCGTACCTGCAGAAGGCGTAGAGCGCCCACACGTGGTGCCGTTTGACACGTGGCAGCGCGGCAGTCGACCAGTAGTAGGTGGTGCCGTGGCGCCGGGCGAGCGCGCGGCAGCGGGCGTATGACTCGTCGAGTGTCACGGTCGTCATCGCGGTGCACGCGCCGCTCGGAACCGAGCGACCGCGTCGGCGTGGTCGACGATCGGCGGCGGGTAGTCGAGGGATGCGCGTTGCGCGGGTTCCAGCAGCCACGGCCGGTGGACGGCCGCCCCGTGCACGTCCGCCAGCTCGGGGACGTAGCGCCGGACGTAGTCACCGTCGGGGTCGAACCGCTCGGCTTGTCGCAGCGGGTTGAACATCCGGTGCGGCCGCGTGTCGTTGCCCGTTCCGGCGACCCACTGCCAGTTGCCCGAGTTGTTCGCCACGTCGCCGTCGACGAGCCACTCCATGAAGTGCCGCGCTCCGGCGCGCCAGTCGCCGTACAGGTCCTTCGTCAGGAACGAGGCCGTGAGCAACCGGGCGCGGTTGTGCATCCAGCCTTCCTCACGCAGCTGGCGCATCCCCGCGTCGACGATCGGGTATCCG
>DASZOG010000265.1:0-3870 GCA_035550895.1 Acidimicrobiales bacterium | reverse complement strand
GACGACGTCGCCAACCAGCTCTGCGCGCAGCTGCTGTTCCTCGACGCCGAGGAGCCCGGCCGCGACATCTGGATGTACATCAACAGCCCCGGTGGATCCGAGACCGCCGGCATGGCCATCTACGACACCATGCAGTTCGTCGGATGCGACGTCGCCACGGTGTGCCTGGGGCTCGCGGCGTCCATGGGGCAGTTCCTGCTCACGGCAGGTGCGGCGGGGAAGCGCTACACGCTCCCGAACGCCCGCATCATGATGCACCAGCCGCTGGCCGGCCTGCGTGGCCAGGCTGCCGACATCGCGATCCAGGCCGAGCAGCTGACCTACACCAAGCGGCGGATGGCCGAGTTGATCGCCCATCACACCGGCCAGGAGATCGACCAGATCACGCAGGACTCGGAGCGGGACCGCTGGTTCACCGCCGAGCAGGCCAAGGTCTACGGCGTGATCGACCACGTCATCGTCAAGCGCGGAGAGATCCTCTAGAGCTCAGCGCACTCCTGGTGCTCAGCCGCTGGACGGCGGGAGGGTTCCCGCGCCGCCGGTGGTCGCCGGAACCGTCGACGCCCCTGGCAGGGTGACCGCGGTCGTCGGGACAGGGAGCCCGTCGAGGCTCACTCCGCAGGTCTCGCGGGCGAACGTCGTCACCCGTTGCACTGCCTGCGTCGCGGCGAGCGCGTCGGTGCGCACCTGCTCCACCGCGGCGGAATCCGACGGATCCGCTGTGGCCGCCGCGGCGATGAGCGACGAGATCACCGTCCAGTCCTCCACGATCGCCAGCGGTGCGACATCCTCGGCGGCGCGGTAGGCGTCGACGACCTGCTCGACGGCCTCCGGCGTGGGGGGGAGCCCGGAAAGGACGGTCTGGTCCTCGCGCAACCGATCGCAGAACTGCTCGGTCTGGGTCCGGTCCTCACCGCAGGCGACCAGGGCGAGGACGAGCGCGCCGCCGACGAGGAGACTCCGCCGGCGGGTCCCGACCGTCACCGGCGCGAGCACCACAGCGCATCGTCTACCACCCCGCCACCCGTGCCCGGTGTCGGACGATCAGCGCTCTCGGCACTCCTCGGCGCGGCGAACGTCGCACTACGTACCATTCCGGCGTGTCCGCGAACCTGGCCGAGACGATCGGCTTCGTCGAGTTCGGCACGGCCGTGTGCGCCGGCGCGATCGCGTCGCTCTCCGAAGATGCGTACGGTGCGCCGTCGCGACTTCCGGGGTGGACGCGCCGCCACGTCGTGGCGCACCTGGCGGCCAACGCCGAAGCAATCGGTCGCCTGCTGCACTGGGCGCGCACCGGAGAGCGGACGCCGATGTACTCCTCGCCAGAGCAGCGCGCGTCAGACATCGAGGCCGGCGCGACGCGCTCGGGAGCCGAGCTCACCGCCTGGTTCGACGAATCGGCAGCCGCCCTGGCGGACAGCTTCGCGGCGATGAGCGACGACGCCTGGCGGACCGAGGTGGTCACCGCGCAGGGGCGCACCGTGCCGGCGAGCGAGACGCCGTGGATGCGCAGCCGTGAGGTGTTCGTGCACGCCGTCGACCTCGGCACCGGCCTGACGTTCGCCGACCTGCCCGCACCGTTCCTGGAGGCACTGCGCGACGAGATCCTGGCGCGGCGGACGGCCGAGCAGCTGCCCGAACTCGTCGGCGCGCTTCCGGCGGTGACGGCGTACCTGACGGGCCGGGGCACGGACGGCGTCGCCACGGCCGACGGCCGCCCGGCCCCAGCGTTGTCCCCGTGGCTGTGACCGCGACCTCCTGACCGGGGGCACGGCGGGCGCGAGGACTGCTGCGCGTCGTCTACGATCCTCCACGCTTCCCCCGGTTTCGGCTGCCGCGCTGTTCGGGCGCGGCCCCCTGCGGGAGGTCACGCCGTGCTGGCTATCGTCCCCTCGGCCACCGTCTTGGGCGCCACCGGGCGCCCCGTCTCCGTCGAGGTCCACGTGACCACCGGCCTCCCCGGTTTCACCGTCGTCGGACTGCCCGACGCGGTGTGCCGCGAGTCGCGCGACCGCGTCCGCGCCGCGCTGCTATCGAGCGGGCTGTCGTGGCCGCAGCAGCGGATCACCGTCAACCTCGCGCCGTCGGGCATGCGCAAGGGCGGCTCCGCGCTCGATCTGGCGATCGCGATCGGAGTCGTCGTGGCCGACGACCAGCTGCCCGCAGAGCGGATTGCTGGCCTGGCGTTCCTCGGCGAGCTCGGTCTCGACGGGTCGGTCCGCCAGGTGCCCGGTGTCGTGCCGCTCGTCCACGCGGTCGGCGAGGCCGACGTGGTCGTGCCGCTCGGGTGCGAGCGGGAAGCGGTGTTGGTCGCCCGCCGGACGGTGCGCCCGGTGCCCAACCTCGCCTGCCTCGTCGACGTGCTGCGGGAGGGGGCGCAGTGGCCGCAGGCGCCTCCGCCGGCGCCTCCGGGCCCGCAACCGCCTGAACCCGACCTGGCCGACATCCGCGGCCACCCCACCGCCCGCTTGGCGTTGGCCGCCGCTGCCGCGGGTGGCCACCACGTCCTGCTGCTCGGCCCACCCGGCGCGGGCAAGACGATGCTCGCCCAGCGGCTGCCCGGGTTGTTGCCACCGCTCTCCCGCGAGGTGGCGATGGAAGCGACCACGATCCACTCGGCGGCCGGTGCTCCATTGCCGGACGGGCTGATCACCCGGCCGCCGTTCCGGGCGCCGCACCACACCGCCTCGATCGTCGCAATGGTCGGCGGCGGCACAGCGACCATGCGCCCTGGAGAGATCAGCCTGGCGCACGGCGGCGTCCTCTTCCTCGACGAGCTCGGCGAATTCGCGCCGGCCGTGCTCGACGGGCTCCGCCAGCCGCTCGAGGAAGGTGTGGTCCGCGTGACACGGGCGCGGGCCTCGGTCACGTTCCCGGCCCGGTTCCAGCTCGTCGCTGCGATGAACCCGTGCCCGTGCGGCGCGGGCGGGCGGCCTGGCGGCTGCGCGTGCGGCGAAGCGGCGCGGGTCCGGTACGTGCGGCGGGTCTCCGTCCCGCTGATGGACCGGTTCGACCTGCGGCTCACCGTCGAACGGCCGTCCGTGGACCAGCTCCTCGCCACCGCGCCGGGGGAGCCGACCGCTCAGACCGCAGAGCGGGTGGCGCTGGCGCGGGCGATGGCGGGCGCACGCGGCACGGGGCTCAACGCGCACATCCCGCCCGCCGCGCTCGACAGAGTCGTGCCGCTCACAGCTGCGGCGTCGGCCGCGCTGCGGGCCGAGCTGGAGACCGACCGGCTCTCGGGCCGCGGCCTCCACCGCATCCGGCGCGTCGCCAGGACGCTGGCCGACCTCGCCGGGGAGGACGGACCGGTCGACGAACGGTGGATCCGGCTCGCGCTGGACCTGCGGATCGATCCGCTGGCGGCGCTCCGGAGGGCCGCATGACCGAGCGAAGCGAGGTCCGGTACGCACGGTCGGGTGTCGCCACGACGTGGCGACTCGTTCACCCATCCACCCGAGGGGTGGACCAGTGAGCGGAGGGTTGTCGGCCGACGCCGTGTGTGCCGCGGCGCTGACGATGCTGCGACCGCTGTCCGCCGAGCGACAGGCGTTGTTCGCGCGTGCCGGGCCACCCGAGACCGTGTGGGCCTGCCTCCTCGATGGGCGGTTCGAGCGTGTGCCACCGGTCGGGTACCTCGTCGGGCGCAGCTCGAACCGGGCGCAGCTCCTGACGTCCGCCCGGTCCATCGACCTCGACGCCGTTCGCCAGCAGCTCACCGCCGCCGGTGTCGGCGTGGTGTGGTGGGGCGGCCCGGGCTACCCCCGCGCACTCGACGCCGATCCCGAACGGCCGGCGGTCCTGTTCACCCGCGGCTCGCTCGACGTGCTCGACGAGCGGCCGTGCGTCGCCGTCGTCGGTACTCGCACC
>DASZOG010000264.1:0-3111 GCA_035550895.1 Acidimicrobiales bacterium | reverse complement strand
ACCCGCGCTACATGCGGACCTCGTGCGTGCCGTGGCGGTGGTCGAAGCGCTCGTGGTGCTGGCCGAGCAGGTCGGCGCCGTAGTCGCCGCCGTTCGGTGTGCGCACGACGGTGTGCACGTGATAGCGGGAGGGCACCTCGTTGTCGAACGCCACGCCCGGGTGGTGGTCGAACTCGATCAGGATCACGGGGCTGTGCACCCGGTAGTAGAAGGGCGACTCGTCGCCCGTGCCGCCGTACCACGAGAACCACGTCTCGTCGAGGTGGGCGGAGACCTCGGTCATCCGCACCTCCGCATGGCCCGCACCCGTCCAGTCGACGTACGTGCCGGCGAGCGCCAGGAGCACGCGCCGCTGCGCATCCGTCATGTCGGCGCCGGGGACGCCCTGGTACGGCGCGACCACGTTGTCGTGGAACGCGCCGGCGAGCATCCGCCCGTCGAACAGGTTCTGGAGGTGCGCCGGGATGTCGTCGGGATGGATCGAGGGGTGGATGATCGCCCGCTCGCGTTGCGCGCCGTCGAACGAACGAATCAGGTCGAGTCCGAGCGCCTCTTCGGGATCGAACAGCGAGATGCCGGCGTACGGCCCGTGACGCACGCGGCGCGGCTCGGCGCCCATGAACGTCGGCGTCGTCACGATCCGACCATCGAGCACGAGCGTGTTCACGCAGAGGTGGTGTCCGTCGATCTGCCATCCCCACGGTTGGGCCTCGCCAGGGGTGCCGAAGACAGAGACGAAGTACGGCCACTCGCCGAACGCCTCGTGATCCCCGGTCACGTCGGCGAGCAGCTGGTTCAGGCGCATGATCGACCGCGCCTGGTGGAAACCACGCGCAGACAGCGTCGCCCGCACGATGCCGAGTGCGAGGTCACGCACCGGCTGCGCCAGGTCCTCGAGCATCACGCCGTGGCGGAAGTGGGTCATGTGGACGTTGATCCACGTCCGCCACTCCTCCGCGTCGAGCGAGAAGGTCGCCCGCTCGCGCTGGTCCGTCGTCAGCGCCTGGAGGAACGCGAGCGCGGCGTCGGCGATCGGCTGCGTGCTCACCTGAGACCCACCGGGCGACCGCAGCCCGGTGCGCAACACCCCGTCGGTCGTCACGCCGAGGAACGGACGCTCGAGCTCGGCGGCCCGTTCCTCGACGATCGCCAGGATCGGCGGAGGAACGTGCTCGACATGGACCCTCGCCGACATCGACGCCAGCTGGCGGATGCCGAACTTCCGCCACCCGTCGAGCGCCTGCTCGTCGGCGGTGCCGATCGGCGTGCTCACGGTGCGGGCGAGCCGCGGGACATCCGGCGCGTCCGGGCGGAGCTCGGCCAGCGCGGCGAGCACCTGCTCCACGAGGGAGTCGGTCGTGAACACGCCGGTCGCCGTGTCGAATCGCTCCCCGCCCCAGGCGTCGCGGAACACGCCGCCGGCCTCACGGACGATGAGGCTCGTGGCGGCGAAGTCCCACAGGCCGCCGTACGTCAGGATCGCCACGTCGAGCTCGCCCGCAGCCACCATCGCCGCGTCGATCGCGAAGCACTGGCTGCGCGGCGTGCTCGGTGGGGTGAACCGGCGCGACGCCTCGTTGCGCCAGCCGAGCATGGCGCCCTCGTACGGGATGACGATCACCGACGCCTCGGCCAGCGTGTCCGCTGACCCGCACCGCAGCGGCGTCGCCGCGCCCGGATCGAACGTGGCGTCCGGCCGGTGCGGCGCGGACCACGCGCCGCTGCCGCGCACTGCCCACCATCGGCGCCCGAGGCGTGGCGCGGACACCAGGCCGACGCCGATCTCGCCGTCGACTTCGTAGGCGACGATCGTGGCCCATCCCGGCCGGCCGTCGGAGTAGTTGTGCGTGCCGTCGATCCCGTCGACGATCCACCGACCGCCCGATGAGCCCGGGAAGGGTCCGACCTCCTCGCCGACGAACGCGTCGGTCGGTCGCTCCGACCGGACGATGTCGAGCATCGCCCGCTCCACGTCGAAGTCGACCTCCGACACCGGCGTCCCGTCGACCTTCGTCGTGCGGCGGAGCTCCTCCGAACGGAAATGCGCTGTCGACACGGCGTCCGCCGCGTCGGCGAGCACGTGGGCGAATGCGAGATCTGCCGATGCCCCCTGCACGGACCCAGTGTGGCACTCGTCCACCAGCCGTGGCCGAACCGTCACGTGACGAAACCCCCGCCGGGCACAACGCGGTCTGGGCGCGGATCTCGCCGGATTCCATTGACGATCGCGCCCAGAGGTGCGCGCGATCCGGCGGCGGCCGGCGGTGTCGGCTGAGTAGCGTCGGGCGCATGCTGCGGGTGAGCGCCGACGCGGTGTCGGTGGACGACGTCGTCGGCGCGGTTGCGGACGACGGCGTGTGCATCGTGGAGGGCCTGATGCCGCGCGCGCAGGTCGCCGCGGCGCGGGCCTCGCTGCGCGAGGTCCTCGACGCCACACCGACCGGGCGCAACGCGTTCGAGGGATACGGCACCCGCCGTGTGTACGCGCTGTTCGCCAAGACGCGGGCGTTCGACGACGCGGCGGTGCATCCGCTGCTGCTCGGCGTCCTCGACCGGGTGCTCGGCAACTACCAGCTCTCCGCGCCGACGGGCATCGAGATCGGACCGGGGGAGCAGGCGCAGGTGCTGCACCAGGACCAGAGCATCTACCCGCTGCCCGCCGACTACCCGGATGTCGTCGTGAACACGATGTGGGCGCTGGACGACTTCACCCGGGCGAACGGCGCGACCCGGCTGGTCCTGGGCAGCCACCGCTGGGTCGACCGCCAACCGTCCGCCAGCGACGCGGTCGTCGACGCGGAGATGCCGGCCGGATCCGTCGCGTTCTACGTCGGGCGGCTGTGGCACGGCGGTGGCGCGAACTCGACCGAGCGGTCGCGCCTCGGCGTGATCCTGGAGTACGTCGCCTCCTGGCTGCGCGCCCAGGAGACCCACCTGCTGGCCGTTCCCCGCGCGGTCGTCGCTGAGCTACCGGAACGGCTGCAGGAGCTGCTCGGGTACAACATCTACCCGCCGTTCGTCGGCTACGTCGACGGGCGCCACCCCCGCCGCTACATCACCGAGCGCGCCTGATCCGCCGGGCGCCGACGCGATGTCAACGGTCGACGAGGC
>DASZOG010000263.1:0-12111 GCA_035550895.1 Acidimicrobiales bacterium | reverse complement strand
GTGCTCGCCGGCCTCCGCGCCTAGTGGCGACGTACCACTAGTTCCGCGAGACTTGGCTCCAAGGCACGTCGCGGTCGACGCGCACGTCGCCCGACAGCCCGAGCACGCGCTCGCCGATGATGTTCCGCATCACTTCACTCGTGCCGCCCTCGATCGAGTTGGCGCGGCTGCGGAGGAACGCCTTCTGCAGCGAGTCGGCGCCCATCGCGATCTCGGGGCGGACCATGTCGTAGGTGCCGTACAGCATCCCCTCCGCGCCGAGCAGCTGCATGCAGAACGCGTAGGTGTCCTTGTTCAGGTCCGCCGAGGCGATCTTGCCCACGGAGCCCTCCGGGCCAGGCGCGCCCACCTTGCGCAACTGCGAGGAGCGGATGTTCGTCAGCCGCAGGACCTCCGCCCGGATCCACAGCTTCATCAGCTCGTCGAGCGTGGCCGTGTCCTTCCGCTCCTCCGGCAGGCGCTGCCACAGGTCGACGGCCGATGCGATCGGCCCAGAGGCGCGGGGCGGGATCGTGCCGCCGATGGCGACGCGCTCGTTCATCAGCGTCGTCAGCGAGACCCGCCATCCGTCACCGGCCGCACCGAGCATCTCGGACGCGGGGATGCGGACGTCGGTGAAGTACACCTCGTTGAACTCGGCCTCCCCGGTGATCTGGCGCAGCGGCCGCACCTCGACGCCGGGCGCCTCCATGTCGACGACGAACGCCGTCAGCCCGGCGTGCTTCACCGCCTCGGGGTCGGTGCGCACGACGAGCAGGCCCCACTTCGAGACGTGGGCGAGCGTGGTCCACACCTTCTGCCCGTTGACAACCCACTCGTCCCCGTCCTGGGCGCCACGTGAGGACAGTCCGGCGAAGTCCGACCCAGAACCCGGCTCCGAGAAGAGCTGGCACCAGACCTCCTCCCCGGTGAACATCGGGCGCAGGTAGCGCCGCTTCTGTTCCTCGGTCCCCCACTCGATGACAGTCGGGCCGCACATGCCGTAGCCGATCGGGTTGCGGTAGAAGGAGCTCGGGCCGCCGGCGGCGAAGACCGCCTCGTTGATCGCCTTCTGGTGCTTCGGTGACACCCCGAGCCCGCCGTAGCCCTCCGGGAAGTGCACCCATGCCAGACCGAGATCGAACTGCGCGCCGAGGAACGCGGCGGCATCGGTCTCTCGCGGCGGGTGCTCGCGGAGGAGCTGCTCGACGAGCCCGGCGACGCGCGCGTCGACTCGGGTCTCGGCAGCGGCGTCCGGCGGGGCGGCTTCGGTGACGGTCACGATGCCGAGTGTATTGACCCGCCGGTCAATGCCTCAACCGGCGCGCCGACCAACGAGTCGTCGCTTCAGTTGAGCGGCGCCATCAGGCGGGCGAACTCGTCCGGCGGGTCGGCGTACGGGGGCGGGAGGCGGGTGCGCAGCGCCATCACCCAGCGCAGCCCGGCCGTGTCCCGCCGCCGGTGGTACGCCGCCTTCAGGTTGGCCAGGATCCGGGCGACGATCGCCACCTTGTCGACCGGGTCGAGGAACTCGTCGTGCCAGGCGGCGCCGTCGCCGGCAACCGTGCGGTAGAGGGCGCGGCAGCCGGCGGCGTCGAGAACGCGCCCCTGGTGGTACGGGTCGACGAAGACGGTGCGGTCGACCTTGTCGCGCAGCAGGAAGTGTCCCGGCATCCCCACCCCGTCGAGGGGGACGCCGACCCGCCGGCCGACCTCCATCGCCACGACCGCGAGCGTGATCGGGATGCCCACCCGCCGAGCCAGCACCTCGTCGAGGAACGAGTTGCGCGGGTCGTAGTAGTCGTGCCGGGCGGGGCGGAAGTGCCCACTGGTGAAGAGGTGGGAGCGCAGGCCGTCGAGGGTCGGGTTGCGGATGCCCGCAGCCAGGGCGTCGAGGCTGGCGGACTCGTGGGCGAGCATCTCGTCCGGCGTCCGGTCGCCGTGGGCGTGGGCGGCGATCATCACGCACGCCTCGTCGAGGGGCACGGTCGGCGCCGGGCGATGGACGAGCTCGACGAACCGCGCCGTTGCGTCGGTGGCTTCCCAGGCGATGGGGCAACCGTACCGGCCGCCCCGCCGAAGCGGCCGAGCCCAGCCGATCAGGCGCCGAGGACGACCATGCGGATCTCGGTCATCTCCTTCAGCGCGTACGCCGGGCCCTCGCGGGTGTTGCCGCTGTCACGCACGCCGCCGTACGGCTGCTGGTCGGCGCGCCACGTCGGGACCTCGTTGACGAGCACGCCGCCGTAGTCGAGCGTGCGTACCGCGCGCAGCGCCTTGCCGATGTCGGCGGTGAAGATCGCCGCCTGCAGGCCGTAGTCCGTCGCGTTGGCGAGGGCCAACGCTTCGTCGAGCTCGTCGTACTCGGCCACGGCGACGACGGGTCCGAACACCTCCTTCGCGCAGACCTTCATCTCCGGCGTCACGCCGGTCAGCACGGTCGGCTGGAGCACGCCGTCGTCGCTCAGCTCCCCGCCGGTGGCCACCTTGGCCCCGCCGGCGATCGCCTCATCGACCCACGTCTGCACGCGCTCCCGCTCACCCTGGGAGATCAAGGCCGACACGTCCGTCGCGTCCTCCAGCGGGTCACCGACGACGAGCGACCGCACGCGCTCGACGAGACCGTCGGTGAAGTCGGCCGCCACCGTCCGGTGCACGTAGATCCGCTGCGTGGAGATGCAGCTCTGGCCGGCGTGGCTGAAGCCGGCGACCTTGATCTTGTCCGCCGCCGTCTCCCAGTCGCCGTCCGCCTCGATGATCGCCGGCGCGTTGTTCCCCAGCTCCAGGCCGACGCGCTTGCGCGGCGCCCGAGCGCGGATCGACCAGCCCACGTCGGGCGAACCGGTGAACGTGATCAACGCGACGTCGGGGTGGTCGACGAGCGCGTTGCCGACCGTGCCGCCGCCTCCGGTGACGACGTGGAGTTGCTCGGGTGGCAGCCCGCACTCGTCGAGCAGCAGCTCGGCCAAGGCGATCGCCGAGAAGGGTGTCTGGCTGGCGGGCTTGAGCACGACCGGGCACCCGGCGGCGATCGCCGGCGCGAGCTTGTGGGCCACCAGGTTCAGCGGGAAGTTGAACGGGGCGATCGCCCCGACCACGCCGACCGGCACGCGCAGCGTGAAGCCGAGCTTGCCCTCGCCCGGCGCCGACGCGTCGAGCGCGACCATCTCGCCGGTCAACTTGCGGGCCTCGGCGGCAGCGAACTGGAACGTGCCGACGGCGCGCTCCGCCTCGACCCGCGCCGTCTTGATCGGCTTCGCCGCCTCCGCCGCGATCGTGCGGGCGAACTCCTCCCTGCGCTCGGCGAGCTTGGTCGCCGCCGCGTCGAGCACCGCCGCCCGCTTCCACAGCGGGAGTGGACCCGCCTCGTGCGCGGCCCTCGCGGCCGCCACCGCGCGGGCGACCTCGTCCGCGGTGCAGGCCGGCACCTCCCCGAGGACGGCGCCGTTGTACGGCGACCGGACGGTGAGCGTGTCGCCGGAGAGGTACCGCTCACCGGCCAACGGGAGTGCGCGCACGTCTGCCACGACCCGACGATACTGCTGCCCGTGCCTGCGCCGACTCGGCCCCGCTTCGCGTTCCTCGATCATCCCGGACCGATCCCGTTCGCCCACCGTGGCGGGGCCAGCGATGCACCGGAGAACACGATGCCGGCGTTCGCCCACGCGATCTCGCTCGGCTACCGCTATCTGGAGACCGACACCCAAATCACCGCTGACGGTGTGCTGCTCGCATTCCATGACGACGATCTGCAGCGCACCACCGGGCGGCCGGGGAAGATCAGCGCGCTGCCATACCGAGAGGTGTCCACCGCCCGCGTCGGCGGTAGCGAGCCGATCCCACTCCTCGAAGACGTCTTGGGGACGTGGCCCGAGGCACGGGTGAACCTCGAAGCGAAGTCCGACACGGCGGTCGGCCCGCTGAACGACGTCATCCGCCGCGCGCGGGCGATCGACCGAGTGTGCATCGGCTCCTTCCACGGGAGGCGGATCCGGCGCGCCCGCCAGGATCTCGGGCCCGGTCTGTGCACCTCGACCGGGCCGCTGGAGACGTTCCGCTGGCGGATCGCCAGCTCGCTGCCCCGCCAGCCGCTGATGCCGCGCGTGCCGTGCGCTCAGGTTTCGGTCTCCTACTGGGGCGTGCCGCTCGTGACGGCGCGCACGGTGCGGGCGGCGCACGCCGCCGGCATGCAGGTCCACGTGTGGACGATCGACGACGCCGACGAGATGCGCCGGCTGCTCGACATCGGCGTCGACGGGATCATGACCGACCGGTTGGCGGTGCTGAAGGACGTGCTCGTCGAGCGCGGCCAGTGGTTCGGTCGCTGAGGGCCGGACACGCGCTCATCGCCGCCGTCACGGGAGCAGGGCGCCGGGGTTGAGGATCCCGTGCGGGTCCAGCGCCGCCTTCAGGGCACGGAAGACGGAGATCTCGGTCTCCGACCGGACGAGCTCGAGCCAACGTGTCTTCGCCCGGCCGATGCCGTGCTCGGCGCTGATCGAGCCGCCGTAGCCGGCCACGAGGCGCAGGACGGCGTCGTCGACCGTCTCGTCCTCGGACGGCGGGCCGGTGACGTTGACGTGCAGGTTGCCGTCGCCGAGATGGCCGAACAGGTGCGCCTGCCACCCGTGCTCGGCGGCGAGCGCGCGGACGTCCTCGACGAAGTCCGGCCACGCGGCGAGCGGCACGGTCACGTCGAGCTTGTGCGGGATGGCGACGCGGGCGATGGCCTCCGCCTGCCGCTCGCGCACCGCCCAGAGCCGTTCGCGGCCGAGCGCATCCGCGGCCACCGCCTGCGGCCGGTCGCCGAGCAGCTCCCCGAGCCGGCTCGGCGCCTCGCCGTGCCCGGCCCACTCGACGAGCAGCGTCACGGCCGGCTCGGTGGCGAACGGGACCGCCAGGCCGAGCTGCGCCGAGGCGAGCGATGCTCCGGGCGCGAGCACGACCTCGAGCGCCTCGATCCCCTCCACGTCGGTGCGCAGCGCGGCGGCGAGCCCGATCGTCTCCCTCACGTCGTCCAGCCCGACGAGCGCGACGACGCGCTCCGGCGCCTCGGGCACCAGACGCAGACGCGCCGCGGTGACGGTCGCCAGCGTCCCCTCGCTGCCCACGAACAAGCCGGTGAGGTCGTAGCCCGTGTTGTCCTTGACGAGTCCGGAGAGGTGGGTGACCACTCGCCCGTCGGCGAGCACCGCCTCGGTCCCGAGGACCTGCTGGCGCATGGGGCCGTGACGGAGGACGTGGATCCCGCCGGCGTTCGTCGCGATCATCCCGCCCAGCGTGGCCGTGTCCCGCGCGCCCAGGTCGACGCCGAACGCCCAACCGCTGCCGGTGACGTGCCGCTGGAGTTCGGCCAGCGTCACGCCCGCACCAACCGTCACCTGCCCTGACGCCAGATCGACCTCACCGAGGTCGCGCAGCCGGGTCAACGACAGCACCACGGCGCCGGACGGAGGGACAGCGCCGCCGACGAGCCCGGTGTTGCCCCCCTGCGGCACGACCGCGACGCGCTGCGTGTCGCACCAGGCGAGCACCGCGGCGACCTCCTCCGTGGAGCCGGGCCGGACCACCGCCGCAGCGGCCCCCCGGAAGCGCCCGGTCCAGTCGACCTCGTACCCGGCGCGCAGCTCCGGATCGGTGAGGACGTGCGTGCGACCGACGATCGTCGCCAGCTCTTCCGCCAGCTCTTCCGCCGTCTCCTCCACCCGCCGGACCGTATCCTCGCCGCCCTATCTCGCCGCCCTATCTCGCCGCCGAATCTCGCCGCCGTATCCTCGGCTGCAGTGGCGCTCGTCCCCTTCTCCACCGTGCGCGCGCCCGGGGCGATGGTTGCCGCCGCCGACGGACTGGCGACGCAGGCGGGCCTTTCCGTCATGGCCGGCGGCGGCAACGCGGTCGACGCGGCGATCGCCACGAACGCGGTGATGGCGGTCACCGGTCCCCACCTGTGCGGCATGGGCGGCGACCTGTTCGCGCTCGTCCACCACGGGGCTGCACCGCCCGCGGCGCTCGACGCCAGCGGGGCCGCGGTGTCCGGGGCGAGCGCAGTCGCGCTGCGGGCCGAGGGGCACCGGGAGATGCCGTTCCGTCACGACATACGCACGGTCACCGTGCCGGGGTGCGTCGACGGCTGGCTGGCGCTGCACGGCCGGTTCGGTCGCCTGCCGCTGGCCGACGTGCTCACCCCGGCGGTGGCACTCGCCGAAAACGGGTTCCCTGCGTCGCCGCTGCTCGTCGCCTCGCTCGCGCTCGTCGACGAGGCGGGGCGGGCGAACCTCGCCGACCTCGCGTCGCAGGCGGAGCATCCGGGTGCATGCGTCCGACGTCCGGGCGTCGCCCGCGCACTGCGTGCCATCGCGTCCGGCGGTCGCGAAGCGTGGTACGGCGGCGAGTTCGGCACCGGGCTGATCGAGCTCGGTGCCGGAGCGGTCACCGCCGAGGATCTCGCCCAGCAGCAGGCCCGCTGGGTCACGCCGCTGTCCGTGCAGGCGTTCGGGCACGACCTGTGGACCGTTCCTCCCCCGTCGCAGGGCTACCTGGCGTTGGCAGGGGCGTGGCTCGCCGATCGCCTGCCGCTCCCCGACGACCCGGACGACCCGGCGTGGGCGCACTTCCTGATCGAGGCCGCCGCCGGAGCGGCGTACGACCGGCCCGACGTCCTCTCCGATCGCGCCGATGGCCCGGCGCTCCTCGCCGAGGAGCGGCTCGCGCCGCGCGCCGCGGGGATCCGCGCCGATCGTGCCGGGCAGCGGTACGTCGACGCCGCGGACGGCGACACCACCTATCTCTGCACCGTCGACCGGGATCGGACGGCGGTCTCGCTGATCCAGTCGAACGCGGCCGGGTTCGGTTCTTGGCTCGTCGAGCCGGCGACCGGCGTCAACCTGCACAACCGGGGCCTCGGTTTCAGCCTCGTACCCGGTCACCCCGCGGAGCTGGCCCCGGGGCGGCGGCCGCCGCACACGCTCGTGCCGCTGCTGGTGACCCGCCCCGACGGCAGCCTGGCGGCCACGCTCGGGAGCATGGGCGGCGACGCCCAGCCGCAGGTCCTGCTGCAGTTGCTGGCGCGGCTGTTCCACCACGGCCTGTCGCCGGCGGCGGCCATCGCCGCCGGGCGCTGGGCGCTGCGCGGGACGACGGGTTTCGACACGTGGACCGTCCCGCACGGCCCGACCGTCAGCGTCGAGGGTCACGCCGCCGGGGACTGGCCCGACGGCCTGGCAGCCCGCGGCCACCGCGTCGAGCGGACGGCAGCGTTCGACGGGGCGTTCGGGCACGCCCACGCGATCGTCGTCGAGGCGACGGGGATGCTCGCCGCCGCCGCCGACCCCCGCGCCCGCATCGCCGCCGCCGCCGGCCTCTGACCGCTCACCGGCCCGGTCCCCTTCCGTTCACGGTGTGGTTGCCCGGCAACTGGGTCGCGACGCGGAACGCTTCACCCCGGGACGGCGGGCACGGGCAGTAGCGTTACGGCATGCGCGTCGACACGAACTTCTTCGGGACGGTGCCCATGCCGGACGCCGGCGACCCGAGCATCGCCCCCACCGCGCGCCGCTACGGGAACGACGACGCGATCGCCTGCTACGAGAACATGATCCACTGGGCACAGACGGCGGACCGCCTGGGCTTCGACACGATCTGGTTCACCGAGCACCACTTCCAGCACGAGGGATACGAGGTCCTCCCGAACCTGATCATGTTCGGTCTCCACGTCGCGGCGCGGACCGAGGAGCTGCGCATGGGCCAGATGTTCAACGTCGTCCCGCAGTGGCACCCGTTGCGCCTGGCAGAGGATTTCGCGCTCGCCGATGTGCTCACCGGCGGGCGGATGGAGTTCGGTGTCGGCCGCGGCACCGTGCCCCGCGAGGCCTGGTCGCTCGGCACCGTCGTCGCCTCTGGCGACAACGACATGTCCGTCGAGCACGACCGCCAGAACCGCGAGCAGTTCGAGGAGGCGATGGAGGTCATCAAGCTCGCCTGGCGCAACGAGCGGTTCGAGTACCGCGGCAAGCACTACACGTTCCCGCCCGACGAGATCCCCGACCGCGGCTCGTACGTGGACGACCTGACGCTGATCCCGAAGCCGCGCCGCCCGATCGACATCTGGCAACCCGTGACCTCGCCGGAGACGATCGAGTACGTCCCCCGCGCCGGGCACAAGGCCGTGTACTGGCTGCAGAACCCAGACAGTCAGCTGGCGAAGTGGGAGCGCTACGCGGCGATTCGCGAGGAGCTCGGCGCACCGGTCGGGCCGGGTGAGGATCGCTGCCTGGTGATGAACCTGCACATCGCCGGCACCCGTGAGGAGGCTGAGCGCCGCGGCCGGCCGGGCCACGACGAGTTCTGCAAATTCCTCGCGCCCTACGGCCGCTTCTCCAGCTACCGGCTGCCCGACGGCACGAAGGCACCGTTCGGCTTCCAGCCCACCGTCGAGGACTCGATGCGGGAGAGGATCCAGATCGTCGGGTCGATCGACGACGCCGTCGACATCCTCGGGTTCTGGCGTGACCTGCTCGACCTGAAGCATGTCTGCTTCTTCTTCGACTACCCCGGCCTGACCCGCGAGGAGATCGACGAGCAGATGCACCTCGTGGTCGAAGAGGTCCTGCCGCGCCTCGGCGAGCGCGTCGAGCGCCGCCCGCTGCCGGCGCTCCCCGCGCTCTGACGCGGGCGCCCGTGGCACTGCTCCTCCAGCGAGCGCGACTCGCCGACGGCCGGCTCGTCGACGTGCGCGTCGACGGCGAGCGGATCGCCGACGTCGGCCCTGATCTGCCGCCCGCGGCGAGCGACCGTGCCGTCGAGCTGGACGGGCACGTCCTCCTGCCAGCGGCCGCCGAGCCGCACGCCCACATCGACAAGGCGTTCCTCGCCGACCGGATCCCGAACGAGCGCGGTGACCTGGACGGAGCGATCGAGGCGGTGCTCGCCCACCGCGAGGTGTTCACGGTCGAGGACATCGCCGAACGCGCCGAACGGGCGGCACGGGTGATGCTGATGAACGGCGTCACGGCGATCCGCACCCACGCCGACGTGATGTCCGACCATGGGCTACGCAGCGTGGAGGGCCTCGTCCGGGCGCGGGAGCGGTTGGCCGGCGTCGTCGAGCTGCAGATCGTCGCCCTGATGGGCTGGCCGGTGACCGGTGCGGCCGGTGCCGAGCACCGGGCGATGCTGCGCGAGGCGATCGCCATCGGCGCGGATGTCGTCGGCGGGTGCCCGCACCTCGAGCCGGAGCCCGTCGCCGCTACGGAGACCCTGCTGTCCATCGCCGCCGAGCACGGCCGCCCGATCGACCTCCACTCCGACGAACAGCTCAACCCGGACGTGCTCTACGTGCGCGACTTCGCCGCGCAGGTGACCGCCACCGGGTTCGCGCACGGCGCGGTCGCCAGCCATTGCGTGAGCCTCGGCGTGCAACCCGCGGACCGGCAGGCCCAAGTCGCCGCCGAGCTCGCCGCCGCCGGCATCGCCGTGGTCACACTCCCCCAGACGAACCTCTACCTCCAGGGACGGGCTCATCCGACCGCCACGCCGCGCGGACTCACCGCGCTGCGGCCGCTGCTCGACGCGGGGGTCACCGTGGCCGGCGGGGCGGACAACCTGCAGGACCCGTTCAACCCGCTCGGCCGCGCCGATCCGCTGGAGACGGCCGCCCTGCTCGTCCTGGCCGGACACCTCTCCCCCGGCGAGGCGTACCACGCGGTCAGCACGGCGGCCCGAACGGCGATCGGCCTGCCGGAGGTCGCCGTCGCGCCAGGATCGCCCGCCGAGCTGGTGGCCATCCCCGCCGCCAGCCTCCGGGAGGCGATCGCCTTCGCCCCCGGGCCCCGGGTCGTCGTCCACCGCGGCGTCATCGTCGCCCCGTCGACAGGCTGACGAAACACAAACTAAACAAGCAGGTCACCAGCGGTGCGGGAGCAGTCATCTATGGTCGAGCGAGCAATGCCAGCGACGTCGACCGCGACCACCACCACCGCCGCTCGGGCCGACCCGGCGGCGCCCTCCGGCGCCGCGGCGCTCACGTTCGACCGGGTGTCGATGATCTTCCCGGACGGCACGGAGGCGCTGCGTGACGTGTCGCTCAGCCTGTCCCCGGGTGAGTTCGTCACGATCGTCGGCCCGTCCGGCTGCGGGAAGTCGACGCTGCTGCGGATCGCCTCCGGCCTCGAGCGGTGCACCGGCGGATCCGTCTCGATCGACCGGTCGAGCCTCGGCTACGTCTTCCAGGACGCGACGCTCCTGCCGTGGAGGACCGTACGCCGCAACGTCGCCCTCCTCGCCGAGCTGCAGGGGATGCCCACGACGCGGCTGCAGGACGTCGTCACGCAGGCCATCGAGATGGTCGGCCTCGGCGGATTCGAGGAGAAGTACCCCCGCCAGCTCTCCGGCGGCATGCGTATGCGCGCCTCCGTCGCCCGGTCACTCGTCCTCGACCCGACCGTGTTCCTGTTCGACGAGCCGTTCGGCGCGCTCGACGAGATCACGCGCGAGCGGCTGAACGACGAGCTCATCGCCCTGTTCCGCAAGGTCGGGTTCGCGGCGCTGTTCATCACCCACTCGATCACCGAGGCGGTGTTCCTGTCGACGCGCGTGCTCGTCATGTCCGCCAGGCCGGGGCAGCTCGTCGGGGACTTCGCCGTGCCGTTCCCGTCCCCCCGCTCGCACGACCTGCGCTACGAGCCGGCCTTCGCCGAGCTGTGCGGCGAGGTGTCCCACACCCTCCGCGGAGCGCACACATGAGCGAACGGAGCAAGCTCCCGTGACGGTCGCGCCGCTCGACGTCCCGGTCGCCACCGAGGCCGAGATCGAGGCCCCTCCTCCGCCGCCACCCCGGCGGCAGCGGTTCAGGCCGGCCGACCTGATCGGCCCGCTCGTCGTGTTCGCCGCGTTCGTCGGCCTCTGGTACCTGGGCAACGCGTTGATGAGCGACAACCGCAAGTTCCTCCTGCCGACGCCGCACAAGGTCATCGACCGCTCCTTCCTGAAGGCCGAATTCCGCGCCGAGCTGTTCGAGGCGCTGTGGCTGTCGGCGAAGGTCGCCTTCATCGGGCTGGCGATCGCCATCGTGCTGGGGATGGGCATCGCCATCCTGATGAGCCAGGCGCGGTGGATCGAGCGGTCCGTCTACCCCTACCTCGTCGCGTTGCAGGCGATCCCGATCCTCGCCCTCGTCCCGCTGATCGCGCTCGTCTTCGACTACAGCTTTCGCAGCAGGGTGCTGGTGTGCGTGATCATCTCCATCTTCCCGATCACGGCGAACACGCTGTTCGGGCTGCTGTCGGTCGACCGGAGCATGCACGAGCTGTTCACGCTCCAAGGTGCCAGCCGGGCGACGCGGATGCGCAAGCTGCAGCTGCCCGCAGCGCAGCCGGCGATCTTCACCGGCCTGCGGATCTCGGCCGGGCTGTCGGTGATCGGGGCGATCATCGGCGACTTCTTCTTCCGCCGCGGCGAGCCTGGCATCGGCCGGCTGATCGACGTCTACACGGCGCGCCCGGCGACGACCCCCCAGCTCTACGGGGCCACGATCCTGTCCGCGCTGCTCGGCATCGCCGTGTTCTGGCTGTTCGGCTTCATCGGCCAGAAGGCGATCGGGCGGTGGCACGAGACGACCCGCGGCACCCCTTGACCAGATCCGACCGAG
The DNA here is from genome assembly GCA_035550895.1 of Acidimicrobiales bacterium. Classification (GTDB taxonomy): domain Bacteria; phylum Actinomycetota; class Acidimicrobiia; order Acidimicrobiales; family Ilumatobacteraceae; genus DASZOG01. The sequence goes on along the minus strand of DASZOG010000263.1, from coordinate 488 downwards.
CAACCACCAATTACCACCACCACCACCACCACTGAGGAGAGTCAATGGGCAAGCAGCACCGAGCCGCCTGGCACCGTTCCTGGCTCGTCGTCCCGCTCGCCGGCGCCCTGGCGCTCGGCGCCTGCGGGGATGACGACGACGGCGGCGCCGCAGACACCGAGGCACCGGCGGGGACCGAGGCACCCGCCACCGAAGCACCGGCCGAGACGGAGGCACCCGCAGGGACCGAGGCACCCGGCACGACGACGGGCGGCGGGACCGGCGCGGCCGACCTCGCCGCGGCCGGCTGCCCGAACCCGGTCGTCGTCCAGACCGACTGGAACGTCGAGGCCGAGCACGGCGCGATGTACCAGATGGTCGGCGAGGGCTACGAGGCCGACACCGACCTGAAGGCCGTGCGCGGGCCGCTCGTCACGAGCGGCGGACAGGAGACCGGCGTCGACATCGAGATCCGTATCGGCGGGCCGGCGATCGGCTTCCAGCTGCCG
>DASZOG010000262.1:0-14523 GCA_035550895.1 Acidimicrobiales bacterium | reverse complement strand
CGTCGCGCCTTGCGAGCGGTGCCCAGTCCTCGGCGATCCGTCACACTCACCTACGAAGCGGACCACTAGTCGTGCCTGCGCCGGTGGATCCGCTCGAGCTGCTCGCCTGTGCGGACGTGCAGGTCCTCGGCCGCATGCCGTGGAGCTCGAACGCGACGTACCTCGTCGAGCTGTGCCTGGAGGGCCAGCAGGCGCGAGCGGTGTACAAGCCGCGGCGCGGCGAACGGCCGCTGTGGGACTTCCCGCACGGCCTGTACAGGCGCGAGGTCGCCGCGTACCTCCTGTCGGAGGCGCTCGGGTGGTCGCTCGTGCCGCCCACCGTCGTCCGCGAGGACGCTCCGCTCGGCGAGGGGTCGCTGCAGCTGTTCGTCGAGGCCGACTTCGAGCAGCACTACTTCTCGTTGCACGAGGCCCGTCCGGACCTGCACCCGCAGCTGCGCAGGATCTGCGCCTTCGATCTGGTGGCGAACAACACCGACCGCAAGAGCGGCCACGTCCTGCTCGGGCCGGACGATCACCTGTGGGCGATCGACAACGCGCTGTGCTTCAGCGCCGACTTCAAGCTCCGCACCGTGATCTGGGAGTTCGGCGGCGAGGCGGTCCCGGGGCCGCTGCTGGCCGACATCCGCCGGCTCGCCGGCGATCCGCCGGCGGGACTCGCCGCCCTGCTCGACGACGACGAGATCGAGGCCGTGCGGGTCCGGGCCGAGTCCGTTCTCGAACGGGAACGGTTCCCGATCGACACCACGGGCCGGCGGTACCCGTGGCCGCTCGTCTGAGTCGCCGATGGCTGACGCGACGGCTGAGACGGACGACGTACTGGATGAGCTGATCACGCGCGCCGATCTCGACGCGCTGGTCCGCCTGGTCGACCAGCGCGCCGCGCAGGGCGACTGGGACGGGTTGGCGCGCGCACGACATCGCGCCCGCTGGGCGGTGGGCACCGGCCGCCAGCTGTGGCCGGTCGCCACGCTCGCCGAGTACCGCCTGGCACTGCACGCGCCTGCGCCGTGGGCGGCCGGCACGCTCACCGAGGACGCCGGCCGCTTCACGCCCGGGCCGCTCCCGGAGGTGGCCGCGAGCACGCACACGTGGAACGAGCTCGCCCCCCACCTGCCGGAGGGGACCGGCAGCCCGATCGCCGTGGTCGTCGCCCACGAGCGCGTCGTGCGCGGCGAGGACCTGCGCGACAGTGGTGTGGACGACGACGTCTTCGAGCTCCCGTTGGTCCTGCAGCCCTGGGAGCCGGCGTACCCGCTGGCGACCTACACGGACGACGGTCTGGAGGCGCCGAGCCCGCGGTACCCCGTGACGTCGCCGATCGAGCTCCCGGCAACGACGGGTGTCGCTGCGGTGGACGATCCGGACAGCCATCGTGCGCTCCGGGATCTGGTCGCGCCGTGGACCGTCGAGTCGAACGGGCGCTGCGACGTGGCAGTGGTCGACGGCGGTGTCGCGGACGCGATCGCAGCGCTCGGTGTCCCTTCCGCACGCAGCGGACGGCTGTCGGCGGCCGAGGCGCTGGCCTGGTTGGCGTGGGCCGGCGCGAGCGGCGGTGCGCACGGCCGGCGCAGGGGCGCCGCCGCGGGACGGGCCGCGGCGTGGTGGGTGATGGCGACGCTCGGCGACGTGTCACCCGGCGATCCCGTCGCCATCGCGGCCACGCTGGAGCGTCTGCGCTGGTGGTGGTGGGACACGGCCGAGCCCGCCTCCGGCTGGGAGCTGCGCCTCGCGGTCGAGGATCCCGCCGAAGGCATCGCCTGGGCGATCGCCGCCACCGACTCCACCTGACGGCTGCTCGTCGCGCCCGCCGTTCCTGTCACCCAGCGTCGCGCTCAGCGCAAGATCCGGTGCCGAGAACGCGCAGACCACGCGGTGCGCCGGCGGAGCGGGCGAACGGTGGCGGCGGCGTCAGCCGTGGCGTGGGAGGCGGACGGCCATCACGAGGCCGAAGCCAGCGAGCGCACACAGCGCGCCGCCGAGGATCGCCAGCCCGGACGACCGGCCGCCGGTGGGCGGCAGGCTGCCGCCACCGACGATCCCCGGGTCAACCGTGGCGGCGGACGTCGTGTCGGCGGAGACGTCCGGTCCCAGCGACGTCGAGGTCGCCGGCAACGTGGTCACTGCCGTCGTGGACGTCGGCGGCGAAGTGGTCGTCGTCGGCGAAGTCGTCGAGGTGCTCGTGGTCGTGGTCGGCGACGTGGTCGTCGTCGACGTCGTCGTCGTCGATGTGGTCGTGGTCGGCGACGTGGTCGTCGTCGTCGTCGTCGTGGTCGGTGCAGTCGTCGTCGACGTGGTCGTCGTCGACGTGGTCGTGGTCGACGTGGACGTCGTCGTCGGAGCCGTGGTTGTCGTCGACGTCGTCGTGGTCGACGTGGTCGTCGTCGGGGGCGTCGTGTTGCACGCGCCGGGCTCGGGCGGTGTGACCGGCGCGCGGACGACGTTCGTCACCGTGCCGCTCTGCGTGTCGAAGATCGGACCCGTCGGCGTCGTGTCGAAGAACGTGATCGGCTCGGCCGCACTGGTTCCGGTCATCGAGCCCTGCGTCCGCGTCGTCCCGCTGAACAGGTACTCGCCGGTGCCGGTCACGCTCCCGTCGTTCGAGAAGTCGCCGCCGACCGTGATCGCCCCCGCGGCTTGCGTGAGTGACGCCCCGCCGTTGTTCGTGAAGGCGAACGTGCCGAGTTGCGTCACACCCGTGTTCGTGAAGGCGCCGTTGTTGATCAGTCCGTCCGCGAACAGCGTGCACGAGTTCGACAGCTGAGATCCGCCGTTGACCGTGTAGAGGCCGTTCACGTCGAGCGTGCCGGTGTTCGTCACCGTCCCGAACTGGTTCAGGGTGCCGCCGACCGTGATCGTGGCGTGGTTCGTGATCGTGCTCCCGTTCAAGTTCACCGTGCCGCCGGTGGTCGTGATGTTCCCGAAGTTCGTCACCGTCGTCCCTGCGCTGAGCGCGAACGTGCCCTGCACGAGGATCGACCCACCCTCCCGGTTGATCACCGTCGCCGCGCCGTTGACGTTGAGCGACGGGAGATAGGTCACCGATCCTTCGTTGTCCAGCAGCGAACCGGACTCTGCCGCGTGCGGTGGCATCACGGCCTCGCCGCGCACGTAGAGACGCACGACCCCGTTCACGCTCGACGGGTCGAAGTCGGCATCCTCGGCGACGCAGAGGATGCCGCCCTGGAACGTGCTCGGTCCGGTGAACGTGCCCGACTCGATGATGACCACGGTGCCGGCAGCGATGGTCAGGTCCGCCGGCATCGAGGCCGCGGTGATCGTCACATCGGGGTCGACACAGTCCGTCTCGTAGTCCGCCCGAGCGGAGCCGTACATCGCCAGCAACAACCCGGCGGTGCCGAGAACGAGCGCCGCGACGATCCATGTGTTCCGCCGCTGGAAGATGTCGGGCACGAGTCGGGTCCCCTTCACCGAGGCTCCGCCCGCTGACCATTATGACGCTCGCCGCGGCGCGCGTCGATGCATCTCGATGAACGCGGCGCGCTGTCAGTCGCCGAGCACGCGGCGCGTGTAGGCGTTCGCGAACCGGCGCTCCGGATCGAGCCGGTCCCGCATCTCCAGGAAGCGCCCCCACTGCGGGTAGCGCGGCGCGAGCGTGGCGGCCGTCTGGAAGTGGAGCTTGCCCCAGTGCGGGCGACCGTCGTGGTCGTCCATGATCCGCTCGACGCCGCGGAAGTACTGCTGCTCGTCCATCCCCTCGAAGACGTGCACGGCGATGTACGCCGACGGTCGCCCCGACGCGGTGGACAGCGGGATGTCGTCTGGGGCCGTGAAGCGCACCTCGACGGGGAAGTTGAGCATCAGGCCGGCGTCGTCGACGAACCGCCGCACGGCACGCAACGCCGGCGCGCAGGCCTCCCGCGGGATCGCGTACTCCATCTCCAGGAACCGCACGCGCCGCGGACTGGCGAAGACGCGATACGACGGCTCGACGTAGTCCGTCCCTCCGCTGGCGGGTAGCGCACGCGCCAGGCGCGGGATCCATGCCGGGCGCCGCCTGCCGACCCGGCACACGAGCCCGAACGCGTAGTTCTCGAGCAGTGACTTGTCCCGCCAGTAGGCGAAGCGACCGCGGGGCGACAGCGGCGCCTCGGTGCAGTTGTTCGCCTTCGTCAACGCCCAGCCGGTGTGCGGGACCCAGAAGAACTCGAAGTGGTCGTTCCGTGCGACGTGATCGTCGAGCTCCTCGAGCACCGCGTCGAGCCGCAGCGGACACTCGTGCGCGTGCAGCAGGAACGCCGGCACGCACTGGAGCGTCACCCGGCTGACGACGCCGAGCGCGCCGAGCCCGACCCGCGCGACGGCGAGCACGTCGGCGTGCTCGTCGGCGGAACAGTCGAGCGCGCTGCCGTCGGCGAGGAGAAGACGCATCCCGACGATCTGTGTCGCCAAGCCTCCCAGCTGGGCACCGGTCCCGTGCGTGCTGGTCTGCGTCGCACCGGCCACGGTCTGGTAGGCGATGTCACCGAGGTTCGGGAGCGCCAGCCCGCGCGCCTCGAGTGCCAGGTTGAGGCGTTCGAGCGGGATGCCGGCCTCGACCGTCACCCGTCGGCGCGCGTCGTCGACCTCCAGCACGCGGGCGCACCGGTCGAGCTCGATCAGGTGGCCGTCGGTGCAGGCGATGTCCGAGAAGCTGTGACCGGCGCCGACGACCTTGACGGTCGTTCCCTCGGCGGCGGCGCGCTTGACGATCGCCGACAACTCGTCTTCGCTCGCAGGGTGATGGACGGCGCGCGGACGGGCGACCTGGTTCCCGGCCCAGTTGCGCCACGCGGTCTCCGTGACGTTCGCCACCGCCAGAACCTAGGGGAACCGTCCGGTCGTCGCAGACGTCGAACCGGCATGAGGATCACGAAGGTTCGCGGTCTCGTGGCCGGCTCGCTCGTTGCCGCCGGCCTGGCGATCGCCGTCCACGCCCCACCGGCCGCGGCTTGCAGTTGCGCAGTCGCGGAGGGGCCCGAGCTGCTCGGCTTCGCCGACGTCGCCTTCACCGGCACGCTCGAGGCGACGGACGGCCCGGCCGATCCGGCGTCGAGCATGGACGCGATCGCGTACGACTTCTCGGTCGAGGCGGTCTACAAGGGCACGGCCGAGGCCGACGCCCTCGTCTACAGCGCGAACAACAGCGCGAGCTGCGGCCTCGAAGGTCTGACGGTCGGTGCCCGGTACCTCGTGTTCGCGACCCGGATCGCGACGGAGGAGGAGGCCAGCTTCCTCCCCGGCTCCGAGGTCGGCGCGCTGACGAGCGGCCTCTGCAGCGGCACGGCGGAGCTGACGGCAGAGGGTCCACCGGCCTTCCTCGGCTCGGGACGCCCCCCGGCGGGCCAGCCCGCCGGCGAGCCTGCGGAGGCGCCTACCGGCGGCGAGGCCGCTCCGGCAACCGGCAGCCCCGGCGACGACGGCGGCGTGCCGGTCGTCCCCATCGCGCTCGGTGCGGTTGCCGTCGCCGCGATCGGCGTCGGCACGTTCGCCTGGACCCGCCGCCGCCACCGGACCGCCACCACCTGACCGCCACCACCTGACGGCAGCAGACCTCCGCCTCCACGCTCTCACCTCCGCCTCCACGTTCTGCGGGAAGTTCCGGTCGATATTCGACCTGGAGTTCCCGAGGTTCGGTGGAGCGGACCGGAGGACGGCGGCCAGGGAGACCTGGGGGAGAGCTGGGGGAGACTCCCGCGGCACGCGGAACCGGGGTCAGCGGGACTGGAGGGCCTCGATCAGCTTCGGGAGCACCTTGTGGACGTCGCCGACGATGCCCAGGTCGGCGATGGAGAAGATCGGCGCTTCCTTGTCCTTGTTGATCGCGACGATGTACTTCGAGCCCTTCATGCCGACCATGTGCTGCGTCGCGCCGGAGATGCCGGCGGCGATGTACACGTTCGGCTTGACCACCTTGCCGGTCTGGCCGACCTGGTAGCTGTACGGCACCCAGCCGGCATCGACGATCGCTCGCGACGCCCCCGGCGCGGCCTTGAGCAGCTTGGCCAGCTGCTCGATCAGGTCGTACTTGCCCGCCTCGCCGAGACCGCGGCCGCCCGACACGACGATGTCCGCCTCGTCGAGCTTCGGTCCGTGCGATTCCTCGACGTGCTCGGCGACGACGCGCGCCCCTCCCGTCGCTCCCAGCTCCGGGATCGGCACCGTGACGAGCTCGCCCGCTGCGGCGCCACCTTCCTCCGCGGCGAACGACTTCGGGCGGAACAGCGCCAGGTACGGGCCGGCCCCGGCGAACTTCGTCGTAACCAGAGTGTTGCCCCCGAAGATCGGCGTCGTGACGGTGACCGCGTCGCCATCGGCGGCGATGTCCGTGTTGTTCGTCAGCACGGTGCGGTCCAGCCTGACCGACAGGCGCGCCGCGACATCGCGCCCTTCGTAGTCCTGCGGGAACAGGATCAGGTCGGGCGCGTCGCCTCCCTCGATCACCGACTGCATCGCCGCGGCGACGGCCGCGCCCGGCAGCGCGCCGTCGAGGTCGCCGACGCTGTACACCTTCGCCGCGCCGTACGCACCGAGCTGCGGCGCGACGTCGGCCGCGTCGGCGCCGTAGTGGAACGCGCCGATGGTTCCGCCGAGCCCGCGCGCCTTCGTGAGCAGTTCGAGCGTGGCCGACGTGGGCGTGCCGTCGGTGGACTGGGCGAACACCCAGATGTTGTTCAGTGCCATGAGGGGTTCCGGTGCCTTTCTGCTGCTGCGGCCGCGGCGGCAGCGCGCTCAGATGACCTTCAGGTTCTCGAGGAAGGCGATGACGCGCTGGTGGCCCTCGCCGTCGTCCTCGACGATCTCGCCCGCCTGGCGTGCTTCGGCGGCGGTGACGTCGACGATCTCCTGGCCGGCCCCGGCCCAGCCGACCGGCTGGACACCGAGGTCGGCGGCCGTCACCTCCTCGACCGGCTTGGACTTCGCCGCCATGATCCCTTTGAAGCTCGGGTAGCGCGGCTCGACCACACCGGCCGTGACCGACACGACGGCGGGCAGCGGGCAGGTCACCTCGTCGTAGCCGGCCTCGGTCTGGCGCTCGACGGTGAGGGTCGTCCCGTCGGAGGAGACCTTCTTGGCGAAGGTCACCGACGGCCAGCCGAGCACCTCGGCGATCTGTTCCGGCACGGTGCCGGTGTACCCGTCGGTCGACTCCGTGCCGGCCAGCACCAGATCCGCTCCACCGAGGCGCTCGACCGCCTTGGCGAGGACCTTGGCCGTGGTCAACGCGTCGGAGCCCTGGAGGCCTGGATCCGAGACCAGCACCGCCTTCGCCGCGCCCATCGCCAGCGCCGTCCGTAGGCCGGACGTCTCGCTGTTCGGAGCCATCGACACCAGGCCGACCTCGCCGCCGCCCGCGGCGTCGACGAGCTGCAGCGCCATCTCGACGCCGTAGCTGTCGGACTCGTCGAGGATCAGCTTCCCCTCCCGCTTGAGGGTGTTCGTGGAGGGGTCCAACGCGCCGGGCTGCGCCGGATCGGGGATCTGCTTGACGCAGACGACGACGTTCATGGCCGGTCATTGTGGCGGACCGGAGTGACTCGCTCCCAACGGGGTACCGTCGCAGCCTCAGGGAAGGCCCGCCATCGTGCGCCTGCTGCTCATCGTCAACTCGTTCGCCTCGTCGGTCACGGCCCGGAACCGGGTGTTGATCCACCAGTTGCTGTCCAAGGAGCACGACGTCACCGTCGTCGAGACGAACCGCCGCGGCCATGCCACCCGCTTCGCCCAGCACGCGGCGAACCGCGGCGTGGATGTCGTCGTCGCCTTCGGCGGGGACGGGACGTTGAACGAGGTGGCCACCGGCATCGCCCGTTCGCACACCGCGCTCGGCGTCCTCCCCGGAGGGTCGACGAACGTGTTCGCCCGCACGATCGGGTTGCCCAACGACCCGGTCGGCGCGGCACGGATGCTCGCCGCCGCATTGAGCGCGCGGCGCATCGACCGGGTCGGTCTCGGCGTCGTGAACGGCCGCTTCTTCTGCTTTCACACCGGCATCGGCTTCGATGCCGCGGTCGTCCGCCGGGTGGAACGCAGGGCGTCGGTCAAGCGCTGGCTCGGCCACCCGCTGTTCATCTACTCCGCCCTGCGGACGTGGCTGACGGAGTACGACCGCGCGCATCCGCACTTCACACTCCGCTTCCCGGACGGGTCCGACGTCCCTGACGGCTACTTCACGATCGTCCTCAACACGAACCCGTACACGTACCTCGGCAACCGGCCGCTCGACCTCTCGCCGGCGGCGACGCTCGACCGGGGCCTGGTGGCGGTGACGTTCCGCACGCTGCGGGCGACGGCGATCCTCGGCAACGTCGTGAAGGCGCTGCGCGGAGGCGGGGTCAAGCCCGGGCCGGTGGTCGACGAGCACGTCAACCTCGCAGAGCTCGTCGTCGAGAGCGACCAACCCTTCCCGTACCAACTCGACGGTGACTACCTCGGCGAGACCCGCCGCCTCGCGTTCCGCCACGAGCCGGCGGTGCTCGACCTCGTCGTGCCGGATGTGGCGCGGGAGCGGTAGCCGAGTGTGTTCTCCGGGTGGTCGGCGGACGCCCCACGGTGGGCGATGATCAGGGGCCGGGCAGCGCAGCGGCGCGTTTCGGGCATCTTGCCCCTCACCTCTTGTCAAGCATCGACGCCCCGGCTACGGTTCCGTTCCAGTCCATGTCGTGTGCAAGTACTGCTGCGGTCATGGCATGTGAAACCCGTCACAAGCCGATTCGGCATGGTCTCTCGAGGTCACCATGTCCCTGCCTGCCAACGTGATCGCTCTCGCGAACGCTTCGTACGAATGGCGCAAGATCGCCGCCTGCCGAGACACCGACCCTGAGCTGTTCTTCCCCGTGGGGACGACCGGTTCGGCGCTGGTCCAGATCGCGCAGGCGAAGGAGGTGTGCGGCATCTGCCCGGTGCAGGTCGAGTGCCTCGAGTTCGCCCTGGCCACGAACCAGGACTCCGGGATCTGGGGCGGCACGTCCGAGGAGGAGCGGCGGGCCATCCGTCGGCGCCGCGCCGCCGCCAAAGCCGGCACCTCGGTCGCCGTCTGACCCGCCTGACCGGCTGATCCCGACAGCCTGGCGTTCCACCGACGCAACGCGCGAGCGCCTCGATCAGACGCGGGCGATCGGCACGCGAACGACGACGGTCGTGCCCGTGTCCGGGGGGAGTGGCCGCAGCCCCGCCCGGGCGTGGTCGTCCGCAGCACCGGGACCGAGCTCGATCGACCCGCCGAGCTCCGTCGTCACCAGCGTCCGCACGATCGTCAGTCCGAGGCTCTGCGCGTCGGCCGACGAGAACCCGTCCGGCACGCCGACGCCGTCGTCGATCACGCGCACGACCAGCTCCGAGTCGTCGTGGTCGAGCAGCACCACGACGTGATCGGGCCGCTCGCCGTTGCGCTCGGGGAAGGCGTGCGCGATCGCGTTCTGCAGCAGCTCCGTGAGGACGATCGCCAGCGGGGTCGCCGTTGCCGCGGGCAGCTTGCCGCCGTCACCTTCGACGCGGAACCGCACCGGCCGTTCCGGTGACTGCAACCCGTCCTCGGCGAGGCGCAGCAGCGGCCGGACGATCTCGATGAACGGCACGTCGTCGGCCGCCTCGCGCGACAGCGTCTCGTGCACCAGGGCGATCGTGCGGATCCGGCGCACCGATTCGTTGATCACTGCCCGCGCCTCGTCGCTGCCGATCCGGCGCGCCTGCAGCCGGAGCAGCGAGGAGATCGTCTGCAGGTTGTTCTTCACCCGGTGGTGGATCTCGCGGATCGTCGCGTCCTTCGAGAGCAGCAGCCGGTCCCGCTGGCGCAGCTCCGAGACGTCACGCGCGAGGAGCACGGCGCCGGTGACCTCGCCCGCGTCCAGGAGCGGGATGCAGCGCACGAGCAACGTGATCTCCGCGGTCTGGTCGAACTCCTCCATCACCGGCTCGCGCCGCTCGAAGGCCTGGCGCACCGGTGAGTCGTTGAAACCGAGCTCGGCCAGGCGGAGCCCGACCACGTTGGCGCTGATCCCCACCCGGTGCAGCGAGGACACGGCGTTCGGCGAGGCGTAGGTGACACGCGCGTCCGCGTCGAGCACGAGCACGCCGTCGCCGACACGCGGCGCGGCGGTGATCACCGCCGAGCGGGAGCTGGCGAACGGGAAGTCGCCGTGGGCGATCATCGCCGCGAACCGCCGGAACGCGGCGAGGTAGGTGCGCTCCAGCTCGCCCGGATGGCGTCCCGTGCGCGTCGACCACTCGCGGGTCAGCACCGCGATCGACCGCCCGAGGTGGCGCACGGGGATGGCGAGCATCCGGGTCGACTCGGGCAGACCCTCGACGGCGATCTCCCCCTCGGCCAGCTCGCCGGTGTCGTACGCGGTGGCGAGCAGCGGTCGCTCGGTCTCGTTCGCCCACGCGCCGACGAAATCCTCCTGGTAGAGCGTCTGCGAGGTCGCCGGGCGGACCTGGTCGACGACGAGCCACTTTCCCCCGCCAGCCGGCACGTAGAGCAGGAGATCGGCGAAGCAGAAGTCGGCCAGCACGCCCCACTCGGCGGTCAGCCGCTGCAGATGGAGGACGTTCTCGCGCGTCAGGTCGGCGTGCTGGCGGACCAGGTCGGCGAGTGTGGCCATGCGCTCGTCAGTCTCGCGTGCGCCGCCCGCGCCAACCGGGCGCTACCGCCACGCCTGCTCGCCGAGCGCGAGGAGGCCGGCGAGATCGTGGACCGGCTCCTCGAGCAGGGGCACCGTCACGAGAACGTCTGCCGTACGTGACAGCTCCGCGCGTTGTTCGGCCTCGCGGTTCGCGACGACCGAGTAGTTCGCGTAGCTGTCCCCGATCACGCGCACCACCCGCTCGAGCCGTTCTGCCGGCACCCGGGTGGGACCGGCGAGCTCGCCGGCGACCTCACCAGCCCGCCGGCGCAGCTGCTCCGCCGCCGCGGTCGGCGCCCGCTCGCAGATCCAGTCCGGCAGTGCCTTGTTCACGACCACCGCCCCGAGGTGCAGACGCCGTTCAGCCAGCTCGGCGACGAAGAAGCCCGCCTCGCGGGTGGGCGCCGGCTCGAGCGTCGTGACCACGCAGAACGTTGTCCGCCGGTCGGCGAGGACGCGCTGGACCTCCGCGGCGCGGGCGACGAAACCGGACTCCAGCGACTGGAGCAGCACGAAGAACTCGGTGATGTCCGACAGGAACCGCGCCCCCAGGATCCGGTCGGCGACGTGCGTCAGTGGCCGCGTCGCGGCGCTGAAGACCCGGCTCCGGTACGGCGCGGTCAGCCAGCGGATGAGCCGCCCGGCGAAGAACTCCGTCATCCGGCCCGGAGCGTCGAGGAGGTCGAGGGCCGAGCGCGACGGTGGCGTGTCGACGACGATCAGGTCGTAGCGGCCCGACGCGTGCACCTCGTGCAACCGCTCCATGGCGACGTAGTCGTGGCTCTGGACGAACCGCCCGGTGATGTTCGTGTAGAGCGGGTTGGCCAGGATCGCGTCGCGCGTCGCCGCGTCCGGCGCCTGGCGGCGGATCAGGTCGTCCCAGGACGCCTTCGTGTCCAGCATCGCCGCCCACAACTCGCCGCGCGGCTCGAGGCCGAGACCGGTGAACAGGACCGGATCGACCTGTCGCTCGACGTTCCCCAGCGCCTCGAGGCCCAAGGCGTCGGCGAGACGGCGGGCGGGGTCGACGGTGAGCACGAGGACGTTCCCGCCGAGGTGCACGGCAGCCATCGCCGCCAGCGCCGCGGCCGTGGTCGTCTTGCCGACGCCGCCCGCCCCGCACGTGACGACGATCTCCTTCGCCGCCAGCAGCTGCTCCAGTGTCGCGGCCGGTGCCGTGCCGATCCGCGCTCCGGCCATCAGCTGATCTCCTCGCCGAGTGCCGCCGCGACCTTGATCGTCACCCGCCGGCCGTCGGCGCGGGCGAACAGCTCGGGCACGAACAGCAGCGGCAGGCCCGGTGGCAGGCGCTCGTCGAGCCGGCTCAGGTCGTCGGCGCGGGAGCGGCGGAGGGCGACGGCGAGCGCGGCAGCGTCGAGGACCCGCTCCGCGCCCTCGCCGGCCAGCTCACGCAGCCGGCGCGTCGCGGCCGGCTGGCGGAGGCGGTCGAACACCGCCTCGTCGTCACGCGTGAACAGTTCAGGCAGCACCCGGTTCACAACGACGGCTGACGCGCTCACCGGGACCTCGGCGCCGAGGCGTCCGACGAGCTCGACGGTTTCGTTGACCGGCATCTCCTCCGGCGTCGTGACCACCACGACGCCGGTGCGCGCCGGGTCACCGAGGATGTCGATCATCCACTTCGTCTGGTCGCGCACGAGCCCGACCTGGACGAGCTCGTTGATCGCCCACGGCGCCGCCAGGTGTCCGACGACGTGCCCGGTGGCGGGCGCGTCGACGATCACCAGGTCGTAGTGCCGCTCACGCACCTCGTAGCAGAACTTGCCGACGACGAGGATCTCGCGGACACCCGGCGCGGCGCTGGCGACGAAGTCGAGCGTGCGCGCGAGGGGTCCGATACGGGCGACCAGCGGGACGCGCGTGTACACCCGCAGGTACTCGCGCAGTGAATCCTCGGTGTTCATGGCCATCGCCCACAGTCGGTCGTCGACCTGCCGGGGTTGGAACGCGAGGGGCCCGCACTCGAACGCGGTGGCGAGCGTGCCGGTGGCGTCCACCTCGCCGACGAGGACGCGCTTGCCGCGGCTGGCGGCGTGCACCGCCAGGCCGGCGGCGATCGTCGTCTTCCCGACTCCGCCCTTCCCGGTGACGAAGAGCAACTCCCGGTCGAGCAGGCCCGGCGCCGAGGACGGTGTCAGCTCAGCCGCCGAAGCCGATCCGCCGGTCCGTGTCGGCGGACCCGATCTCGATGTAGGCGATGCGCGCCGAGGGCACGCCGACGAGGCGGCCGCGGCGGTCCGTCAGCCACAGCGTGTCGACGTCGCCGGCCAGGGCGGCGTTCGCCGACGCCTGGAGCTGCTCGCGATCGGTGTCGTCGGGGAGCTCGACGTTGAGCTCGCGGGGGGCCTGGCTGACGCCGATGCGTACGTCCACGGGGGGTCCACTCCTGCACGGTGCTGGGGGTCGTCATGCTAGAAGCGCACCAGCGCCCCGGCGCGCTGTGCGTGTCGCTAGACCGGTGCGACGGCTACCGCGCTGCGGCGTCATGTCGGTCTCATCCACCCTGAGAGCAGACGACTACCGTGCAGACATGGCGCAGCCGAACACGTTGATCTTCGTCGACTTCCCGAGTCCCGACCCGGCGAAGACGGCTCGATTCTACGGTGAGGTGTTCAACTGGCAGGTCGAGGGCCGTCCAGAAGGTGTGTTCCATCGCATCGTGCCCGGGGGTTTCTTCCCGAACCCGGACGGCTCTGACTCACAGGTCGGCAACCTCCACCTCGGCATCTTCTCGACCGATCTCGCGCCGCCCGACCCGAACGACGAGCCGGCCCAAGGCAGCGGGACGCCATCGGGTCCAGCGCCGCGGATCTACGTGCTCGTCTCCGACGACGACACGGAGGAGGAGATTCTCCGCCGAGCCGAGGAACGCGGGGCCACGATCCTCTGGCGGAACAAGTACTGGGGGGAGTTCAACGGGTTCCACGGGGCATTCCGTGACCCGTGGGGGACCGAGATCATCGTGTGGACGAAGGGCGGTGACGCGCCGCAGGTCGCCCCCGACCAGAAGTCGTGGGAGCCGGCCAAGGGCTATCCAACGGGTTGACGCAGGACCTCGGCCGAGCGGTGGCGGGCACGCACTCAGACCATGCGTGCGGTCATCTGCTCTTCGACGTTCGCGAGATGAGCCTCGGACGCATCGACCACGGCTGCCCAGTCCGCTTCGCCGATCGCGCGGGCGATGGCCTGATGCGCGTGGGCCGCACTCCGGATCACCTCACGGACGATCTCGCGGTTCGATCGGGAATACAGGAGTTCGTCGAACTCCGTCGAATGGAACAAGGACTCGAGCACCTTGCTGTGCAACTCGGCCAGCGTGGCGTTGTGTGACGCTCGAGCGACGGCGGTGTGGAACATCCAGTCGAGCTCTCGGAACCGATGGAGCTCCATGTCATTGTCGAACTCGGCCGCCAGCGACAGGATCTCCTTCCGCTCGCTCTCTGTGGCGCGGCACGCCGCCAGGCGCGCCAGCGGAACCTCGACGACTTGCCGGACCTCGAAGAGCTCGCGCACCCGTTCCTTCCGCCGATCCGCCGCATCGAACTGGACCTCCGGGAGGCGTTCGACGACGTACGAGCGATTGCCGCGCTTCTCCAGCATCCCGATCATGACAAGACCTTGGAGCGCCTCTCGGACAGAGGTGCGGGCGACGTCGAACTGTTCGCACAGGGCCCGTTCCGGAGGGAGCGGTGAGCCCGCAGGAAGCGTCCCGTTCCGGATGCCGGCGATGAGCGCCTCACGGACCTCGGCCGAGACCGTCCGCCGCGACACCGGCTCGAACCGAGCCTGCTGAAGGCTGCTCACCCCTCCTCCTCCCTATCGCCCAGGGCAGCGTCGCATTGTCGGCAACCGGTCGGCCACCTACGGTACCCCGTGG
>DASZOG010000261.1:0-15053 GCA_035550895.1 Acidimicrobiales bacterium | reverse complement strand
GACGGCGTGACGTATCAGGTGGCGGCGACGCTCGCCGTCCCTGGCCGCGCCTGCTGACTCAGAGCACGACGACGGAGCGGAGCACCTCGCCGCGCTCCATCTTGTGGAAGGCCTCCTCGACGGCGTCGAGGCCGATCGTCTCGCTGACGAAGCCGTCGAGATCGAGCCGACCCTGCAGGTAGAGGTCGATGAGCATCGGGAAGTCCCGGCTCGGCAGGCAGTCGCCGTACCAGGATGATTTCAGCGCCCCACCCCGCCCGAACACCTCGAGGAACGGCAGCGTGATCTCCATGTCGGGCCGGGGCACGCCGACGAGCACGACCGTGCCGGCCAGGTCGCGAGCGTCGAACGCCTGCCGGTACGTCTGCGGAAGGCCGATCGCCTCGATGCACACGTCGGCACCGTTGCCGCCAGTGGCCGCCTTGACCGCCTCGACCGGGTCCTCGGTCGAGGAGTTCACGGTGTGCGTCGCCCCGAACCGCTTCGCCTGCTCCAGCTTCCGGTCCTCGATGTCGATCGCCACGATCGTCGACGCGCCGGCGAGCCGGGCACCGGCGATCGCCGCGTCGCCCACGCCCCCGCAGCCGAACACGGCGACGCTGTCACCCCGACTCACCCCGCCGGTGTTGATCGCCGCCCCGAGCCCGGCCATCACGCCGCACCCGAGCAGCCCCGCCGCTGTGGCAGGCGCGGCGGCATCGACCCGAGTGCACTGTCCGGCGGCGACGAGCGTCTTGTCGGCGAAGGCACCGATGCCGAGCGCCGGCGACAGCGGGGTCCCGTCGGCGAGTGTCATCTTCTGCGTCGCGTTGAACGTCGAGAAGCAGTACCACGGCTTGCCCTTGCGGCAGCTGCGGCACTGGCCACACACCGCCCGCCAGTTGAGGATGACGAAGTCACCGGGTGAGACGTGGCTCACGTCCGGCCCGACCGCCTCGACCACACCGGCGGCCTCGTGCCCGAGCAGGAACGGGAAGTCGTCGTTGATGCCGCCCTCGCGGTAGTGCAGGTCCGTGTGGCAGACCCCGCACGCCTGCACGGCGACGAGCGCCTCACCCGGCCCGGGATCGGGTACGAGCACCGTCTCGATCCCGACCGGCGCTCCTTTCTCCTTGGCAACCACCCCGCGTACCTCGTGCATGTGCGGCATCCTGTCAGAGCGCGGCGAGCGACACGAGCCACGACCACAGCTCATCGACCTGGCGCTCGAGGTCGGCCACCGACCCGCTGTTGTCCAGCACGCGATCGGCGCGCGCGATCCGCTCCGAGCGCGTCGCCTGGCGCGCGATCCGCGCTCGCGCATCGTCCTCGGCCATGTCCCGCGACCGGACGAGCCGTTCGACCGCGACGTCCACCGGCGTGTCGACGACGACGGTCGCGGCGAGCCCATCGCGCGGGTTCTCCGCGAGGAGGGGGATGTCGAGCACGACGACGTGATCCGTGTCCTGCTCGGCGGCGATCCGGCGGGCGATCTCGGCGCCGACCGCCGGGTGCACGATCGCGTTGAGATCCCGCAGCGCGTCGGGATCCGGGAACACGATCGCCGCCAAGGCCGCGCGGTCCAGGTGGCCGTCCGGCAGGAGCACCCCCGGCCCGAAGCGCTCGACGATCGCATCGAGCACCGGCTGCCCCGGCTGCTGCAGCTCACGCGTGATCGCGTCGGCGTCGACGATCACCGCCCCACGCGCGGCGAGGAGCTCCGAGACGGTCGACTTCCCGGACCCGATGCCGCCGGTGAGGCCGACGAGGATCACTCGGCGGGCTGGGCCTCCGCCGGCTGCTCGCCGCCCTCGAAGTACTCCGCCCAGGCGGCCTCGCGCTCGGCGTCGTCTACGGCGGCGTAGTTCCCGTGCTCGTCGACCTCGAAGTGCTGGCGGTACTCCTCGGCGAGCTCGCCGCCCTCGGCAGCCTGCTTGATCGACAGGCTGATCCGCCGCCGCGCGAGGTCGAGGTCGATGATCTTCACCCACAGCTCCTCGCCGGGCGTGACCACCTGCTCCGGTGACTCGACGTGATGGGCCGACATCTCGGAGATGTGCACCAGGCCCTCGATGCCGTCGCCGACCTGGACGAAGGCGCCGAACGGCACCAGCTTCGTCACCCGCCCGTAGACCAGCTCGCCGATGCGGTGGGTGGAGGCGAACTCCTGCCACGGATCCTGCTGCGTGGCCTTCAGCGACAGGCTGATCCGCTCCCGCTCGTGGTCGACGTCGAGCACCTTGACCGTGACATTGTCACCGACGGCGACGACCGAACCGGGATGGTCGACGTGCTTCCACGACAGCTCCGAGACGTGGATCAGGCCATCCATGCCGCCGAGGTCGACGAACGCGCCGAACGACACGACGCTGGAGACGACGCCCTCGCGGATGTCCCCCGGCTTGAGGTTGGCGAGGAAGTCCTCCCGCTGCTCCTTCTGCGTCTCCTCCAGGTAGGCGCGGCGGGAGAGCACGACGTTGTTGCGGTTCTTGTCGAGCTCGATGATCTTCGCCTGCAGGACGCGACCGACATACGGCTGCAGGTCACGCACGCGCCGCAGCTCGACGAGCGACGCCGGGAGGAAGCCGCGCAGGCCGATGTCCATGATCAGGCCGCCCTTGACGACCTCGATCACCGGTCCCTCGACGACACCTTCGTCGTCCTTGATCTTCTCGATCGAGCCCCACGCCCGCTCGTACTGCGCCCGCTTCTTCGACAGCAGCAGGCGACCTTCGCGGTCCTCCTTCTGGAGGACCAGCGCCTCGATCTCCTCGCTCATCTTGACAACGTCGAACGGGTTGACGTCGTTGCGGATCGACAGCTCGCGGGACGGGATCACGCCCTCGGACTTGTAGCCGATGTCGAGCAGCACCTCGTCCTTGTCGATCTTCACGACCGTGCCCGTCACGATCATGCCGTCCTCGACATCGACGAGCGTCCGGGAGATGGCTTCCTCGAACGTCGTGGCGAGATCGTCTTCGGTGACCTGGCGGGGGATGTAGTTGCCCTCGCTGTCGAACGTGCCGAACTCGTCGGCTTGCTCGGACGGCTCTGGGGCGGGCGTCGTGGTGTCGGACAACGGAGCGGGTCTTTCGATTGGTCGATTGGTTCGATGGGATCGGTTCGATGGACATGCGACGCGCCGGGGGAAGCCCGCCGGCGCGCCCCGCGGATGCTAGCAGCCAGGACCGGCGAGACGACGGGCGACAACGAGCAGCTCCGGCAGCTCGACGGACGGCGGCGTGTCACCGTACGCACCGGGTTCCACACTGCTGATCCGCTCGACGGCGAAACCGGTCGAACCAAGAAGGAGGCGCAGCTCGCGCGGCGTGTAGCACCCGGTCCACAGGTCCACCTCCCGCGACTCACCGTGCTCGTCGCGCACCTCCGTGCGCTCGTGGGCGACGCCCCGCTCGGAGTCGAAGACAGCGTCGCGGTGATAACGGACCGCGAAGTACGCGTTGAACGCCGTCAGCGCCAGCCGCCCTCCCCCGCGCAGGGCGCGCGCCATCCCGGCGACGACCGCCTCGTCCTCTCCGTCGGCGGTCATCATCCCGAACCCGCCCTGGCAGAGACAGATCACGGCGTCGAACTCGGACACGAACGGCAGGTACCTGGCGTCGAGCCGTTCGAACGACGCCAGCGGCACGGACGCCGCGCGCGCGATCTCGACGAAGCGGGCGCTGATGTCGACGCCATGGCAGGCGATGCCCCGCCGCGCCAGCGCGAGCGTGTGCCGGCCGGGCCCGCAGCCGACGTCGAGCACGCGCATCCCCGGCCGGAGCCAGAGCGCGGCGACGAGATGGTCGATCTCCTGGCGGGTGCCCTTCGTGTGGCTGTAGCGCAGGTAGGCGCGGCCGAGGTGGTCGGCCACCGGCTCGAACCAGTGGTCTGGGTCAGGTCCCGAGGTGGGCTTCGCGCACACGGGCGACCGCGTCCTCCGGCCCGACGAGCCCGACCGCCGCCGCGGACTTCCGGTTGAACATGTACAGGAACAGCTCCGGCACCTCGCCGCTGATCGTCACGACGGGCTCGCCACGGCGGGCCGTCACCGACCCGCCGTCGGGTCGGCGCAGCAGGACGCCCGCACCGCGCACCCGGCGGAACATCAGCAGCGCCGAGGCGCGCAGCCGCCACCACAACGCGTCGGCCAGGTCCGGATCGACTGGCTGACGAGGGCGGTCGCCGTTCGCCCGGCGGATGTCCTCGTGGTGGACGAAGTGCTCGTGCACACCGCTGACCTCGCGCACGCCCGGCAACCCGAACGGGAGCGGGACGCCCGCCCGCAGCGCCGCCAGCAGCTCGACGAACGTGAACCGCGCGTACGCCGCCTGCTCCCGCTCGGCCGTGTACCGGTGGAACGCGGGGACCACGAGCCCGGGGGCTGCCAGCGGCTCGTGCTCACGGACCCACATGTGCGCCAGGAGGTGGTGCACGGTCCACCCCTCGCACAGGGTCGGCGCGTCGGCGCCAGCGGCTTCGGCGCGATCGAGCAACGCGGCCCGTTCGCGATCGGCGACGTCGTGACGGCCCATCTCAGCTCACTCCTTGGCGTCGGCCCAGCTGGCGCCGAACGTCCGGTTGACCTCCAGCGGGACGCGCAGGTCGGCGGCGTGCCGCATCACGTCGACCGTCAGGTCGCCGACCGGCTTCGCCTCCTCGGGAGCCACCTCGACGAGCACCTCGTCGTGCACCTGGAGGATCAGCCGACTGGCGAAGCTACCCGACTCGAGCGCCTCGTCGAGACGGATCAGGGCCACCTTGAAGATGTCCGCCGCCAGGCCCTGGATGCCCGCGTTCATCGCCTGGCGCTCCCCCGCCTGGCGGATGCGGTAGTTGTCGCTGGCCAGCTCGGGGATCGGCCGCCGCCGGCCGAAGAGCGTCTCGGTGTAGCCGCGCATGCGGGCCTCCTTCACCGTGCGCTCCATGTAGGCCTTCACGTTCGGGAACGCCTCGAAGTAGGCGTCGAGGATGACGGCCGCCTCCTCCGTCGGGATGTTCAGCCGCTGGCCCAGTCCGTACGCCTCCATGCCGTAGGCCAGGCCGTAGGAGACCATCTTCGCCGTGGAGCGCATCCGGATCGTCACGTCCGCCGGCTCGACGGAGAAGACGCGCGAGGCGGTGGCGGTGTGGATGTCGCGCCCGGACGTGAACGCCTCGATCAGGCCCGGGTCCTCGGCGAGATGCGCGATGCAGCGCAGCTCGATCTGGTTGTAGTCGGCGATCAGCAGCTCGCATCCCGGCTGGGGCACGAACGCCCGGCGGAACTGCCGGCCCTCGTCCGAACGGACGGGGATGTTGTGCAGGTTCGGTTTGTCGCTCGACAGCCTGCCCGTGCGGGCCACGGTCTGGTTGAACGTGGCGTGGATGCGGCCGTCGGCGGCGACCTCGGCGAGGAGGCCCTCGCCGTACGTCGAGCGCAGCTTCTCGACCTCGCGATACGCGAGCAGCGGGTCGATGAACTCCGGCCACTGGTCGCGCAATCGCTCCAGGGAGGCGGCGTCGGTGCTGAACCCGGTCTTCGTCCGCTTCTGTGGCGTCAGCCCCCGCTCGTCGAACAGCAACTGGCGCAGCTGTGGCGTCGAGTTGAGGTTGAACTCCCGCCCGGCGACGCGGAACACCTCCTGCGTCAGGCGCCGGCACTCCTCGGTCAGCCGGTCGTGGAGGCGGCGCAGCTCCCCGACGTCGACTCCCACGCCGACGTCCTCCATCCGGGCCAGCACGCGCACGAGCGGGTTCTCGATGTCGTCGTAGAGCTGGCGCATCCCCTGCGCGTCGAGGGCGTCGACGAGCGCCGGCGCGACGCGGGCGACGGCGAGCGCGTCGCAGGAGACGGACTGCGCCTCGGAGCCGCCGTCGCCGCCGAAGTCGAGCTGCCCTTCGGGCGGCCCTTCGTCGGCGAGCCGGTCACCGGTATAGCGCGACAGCACGTCGCCGATGCGGTACGTCGCCTGCCCCGGATCGAGGAGGTAGGCGGCGAGCGCGGTGTCCAGGACGAGACCGCGCAGGTCGACGCCGATGGCCAGCAGCGATCGCATCAGCGCCTTCGCGTCGTGGGCCCGGACGGGACGCCCGTCGGCCAACGCCGCCTGCACCGTTGCGGTGGCGAGCAGCTCCGCGGGCACCCACGCCACGTCGCCCGTCCCGGCGTCGGTGACGACGGCGACGCCGAGCAACGGCGAGCGGCCGGGCTCGCCCGTCCATCCACCGGCGACGTGCAGCTCCGCGGGAGCGCGCAGCGCCGACGCGGCATCGGCCTCGCTCGTGGTCCGGGTGAGCTCCGCATGGAGCACCTCCCCGCCGCTCGGCGGCGCATCCGCGGCGTCGAGCACCTCCCGCAGCCGATCCCAGAGCGAGCGGAACTCCAGGAAGTCGAACAGCCGCTTGACCTCGGCGAGATCCTGTGGTCCCCACGCGAGCGAGGCGAGATCGACGTCGCAGGGCGCGTCGCGCCGCAGCAGCATCACGTCGAGGTTCGTGCGCACCTGCTGCTCGTGCTCGGCGAGCGAGGCGCGCAGCTTCGGCGTCTGCTCGTCGAGGTGGGCGAAGATCCCGTCGAGCCCGCCGTACGTCGAGATCAGCTTCGCCGCAGTCTTCTCCCCTACGCCAGGCACCCCGGGCAGGTTGTCGCTCGGATCGCCGCGCAGCGCCGCGTACTGCGGGTACAGCGCCGGCGTGACGCCCGTCCGCTCCAGGATCCCGGCTTCGTCGTACAGCGCGTAGTCGCTCACGCCGCGCCGGTTGTAGAGCACCTTGATGGATGGGTCGTGGACCAGTTGGTACGTGTCCCGGTCGCCGGTGACGATGACGAGCTCGTCGCCGCTGTCCTGCACCCGCTCGGCGAGCGTGGCGATGATGTCGTCCGCCTCGAACCCGGCCGCCTCCAGCGACGGGATGCCGAGCACGTCGATGACCTCGCGCACGAGGCCCATCTGCTGGCGGAGGATGTCCGGCGCCTCGTTGCGCGTCGCCTTGTAGGTCGGCACGGTCTCGTGGCGGAACGTCGGCTCCGGCCGGTCGAAGGCGACGACGACCGAGTCCGGCTGGTGGTCCTTGATCAGGTTGATCAGCATCGACGTGAAGCCGTACACGGCGTTCGTCACCTGGCCCGATGCGGTGGCCATGTCCGTCGGCAGGGCGAAGAACGCCCGGTACGTCAGCGAGTTCCCGTCGAGCAGGAGGATCTTCACGGCTTCAGGGTGCCGGCGATGACGCGGTCCGCCACGTCACGCATCCGGGTGCGCTCGTTCATCGCCGTGCGCTGGATGAACGAGAACGCCTCGGCCTCCTTCAGGCCGTGACGGTCCATGAGCACGCCCTTGGCGCGGTCGACGAGCTTGCGCGTGTCGAGCCGGTCCTCGAGGCCCCTGACCTCGCCGCTCAGGGCGACGAGCTCACGGTGGCGGGCGACGGCGAGCTCGATCGCCGGCACCAGGTCGCTCTTCTGGAACGGCTTGACCAGGTACGCCAAGGCCCCGGCGTCGCGGGCCTGCTGGACGAAGTCGCGCTGGCTGAACGCAGTGAGCATCAGCACGCCGGCGAGCTGCTCGCCGGTGATCACCTTCGCCGCCTCGAGCCCGTCGAGGCCCGGCATCTTGACGTCGAGGATGGCCAGGTCCGGGCGCAGCTCGCGTGTCAGGGCGACCGCCTCGTCACCACGACCGGTCTCGGCGACGACCTCGTAGCCCTCTTCCTCGAGGATCTCCCGCAGGTCGAGGCGGATGATCGCTTCGTCCTCGGCGATCAGCACACGCATCAGGGTGTTCCTAGCCGATCCAGCAGCTCGTCCTGACGGCGTTCCAGCTCCTCGATCGAGGCCACCACGCTCTCCCGGTGGCGGGCCATGGCGACGGCGTGGCGGTCCGCGTCACGGAACTCGACGTCGGCGAGCGGCGTCTCGGAGACGAGCGCCCGGATGCGCGCCTCTTCCGCCTCGCCGCTCAGCTGCGCGAGCTGCTCGTCGATGACGCGCAGCTCTTCGCGCAGGGCGCGCAGGCGATCCCCGACCCCGACCAGGCGCCGCTCGACCAGCCACCGTCCCACGACCGGCCAGAGTACGCGTCATGGACGCATGGGGCGTGGCCGACGGCTACGCGGACTGGGCGGGCGAGTGGCACGCGACACCGGAGCCGACGCGGGCGGCGATCCGGGCGGCGATGGGTGCCGCGGACGGAGCCCCGCGGTGGCTGCCGACGTGGTCGGTCACGGAGGGCGAGGCGCCCGGACTGCAGTCGCTGTGTGAGCTGACGCTCGAGGACGGGACGTCCTTGCCGCCGATGAACCAGCTCCCGCCCGACCTGCCGATCGGGTACCACGCGCTGCGCCCGCTCGACGGTGGCCCGGTGACGCGCCTCGTCGTCCGGCCGCGGGCCTGCCCGACGGCGCCGTTCGGGTGGGGCTGGTCGGTACAGCTGGCGTCGCTCCGGTCGCGGTGGAGCTGGGGCATCGGCGACCTCGCCGACCTCCGCCGGCTCGCGCAGTGGACGCGGCGCGCCGGTGGTGTCGTGGTCCAGCTCAGCCCGCTGCACGCGCCGGCCCCGGTCACACCGGTCCAGGCGAGCCCGTACTACCCGAGCAGCCGCCGGTGGCGGAACGTGCTCCACCTCGCTGTCGCGGAGCTGCCCGGCGTCACACTCTGTGCCGACCGGCTGGCCGCGCTCGACCGCAAGGCACGGGCGCTCACGCAGGCGCCGCTGATCGAGCGGGACGCGGTCCTGGCGCTGAAGCTGGACGCGTTGGAGGCGCTGTTCGCCGCGCAGGCGCAGCCCGCGGCGTTCCACTCCTGGCGCGCCGCGCAGGGTGCGCCGCTCGAGCTGTGGGGGACCTACTGCGCGCTGGCGGAGCAGCTCGGCGCCGCCTGGACGGCGTGGCCGCAACGACTCCGGCATCCCGCCGCCAGCGCAGTCGCGGACGCGACCCGGGAACGCGCCGACCGGGTCACGTTCCACGCCTGGTGCCAGTGGCTCGCCGAGGAGGAGCTGCTCGCCGCCGGACGGGCGGGCGCCGGCCTCCTCGGCGACCTGGCTGTCGGCTTCGACGCCGGCGGCTTCGACGCGTGGCACGACCAGGACCTGCTCGCGCTCGGCTGCCGGGTCGGTGCGCCGCCGGACGAGTTCGCCCCCGACGGGCAGGAGTGGGGCATCCCGCCGTACGTCCCGTGGAAGCTGCGCCAGGCCGAGTACCAGCCGCTCGTGGAGACGATCCGTTCCGCGCTGCGCGGCATGCGCGGGTTGCGCATCGACCACGTGATGGGTCTGTCCCGGCTGTACTGGATCCCGGTCGGGATGTCTCCGGCGGAAGGCACGTACGTGAACCACACGCCGTACGAGATGATGGACATCGTCGCCGTCGAGGCCCACCGCGCCGGAGCGTTCGTCGTCGGCGAGGACCTCGGCACGGTCGAGCCGGAGCTGCGCGAGGCGATGCGCGAGCGGAACGTGCTCGGCACCGTGCTGGCCATCTTCGAGGACGACCCGCCGGAGCGCTACCGCGCCGCGGCGGTGGCCGCGCTGAGCACGCACGACCTGCCCACCGCAGCCGGGCTGCTCACCGGCGCCGACGAGGCGGCCACCGCCCGCGCCCGCGGTCTCGTGGACCAGTCGATCCTGCGGACGCGGCTGACCGCGCTGACGACCGACACCTGCGGTGTGCGGCGAGCGACGGCCTTGGCGTATGGAGCACTGGCCTCTGCACCCTCGCGACTCGCCGTCGCCAGCCTCGACGACGCGCTCGGCACGCTGCAGCGGCCGAACCTGCCCGGCACGGTCGACGAGTGGCCGAACTGGCGGCTCCCCCTTCCCGCCGCGCTCGAGGACCTCGACGGCCAGCGGCAGGTGCAGGAGGTCATGGCCGCGCTGCAGCGTGGGCGTGCCGCGGCGCCGTCACGCGACGCGCACGACGGCTGACCCGACGAGGCGGTCGGCGGCGATGTCGGACAGCGCCCGCGGTAGGTCCGGGAAGTCGTACTCGGCGAGGCGCGGCCGGATCGATGCCGTCCGCGCCATCGCCAGCAGCTCGATGCCGTCGGCGCGCGTGTTGGCCGTCACGCTGCGCAACTGCTTCTCGTAGAACAGCTCCTCCTCGTAGACGAGGCGCGGGACGTCGCTGAGGTGGACGCCGGCGACGGCGCAGATCCCGCCGCGGTCGAGCTGGCGTAGCGCGAGCGGCACCACCGTGCCGACGGGTGCGAACACGATCGCCGACTGCAGCGGCTCCGGGCTGGCGTCCGGCGAGTCCTGCGCGGACGCGCAGCCGAGCTCGAGCGCCAGCTGTCGCGCCGCCGCGGCGCGGGTGAAGACGTGGACGCGGATGCCGCGCGCCATCGCCGATTGCGCGGTGAGGTGCGCCGACGCGCCGAACCCCCATACGCCCAGCGCGCCGCCGTCCGGGCAGTCGGCCACGAGCAACGCCCGGTAGCCGATGATCCCTGCGCACAGGAGCGGAGCTGCGCTGGCGTCGTCGAGCTCGCCAGGCAACCGGTACGCGAACGCCTCCGGCACCGTGCACCGCGCCGCGAACCCCCCGTGCGCGTCCCAGCCCGTGAACGACGGGCGCAGACAGAGGTTCTCCCGCCCGCCCACGCAGAAGCGGCAGACGCCGCACGTCCGGCGCAACCAGGCGACGCCGATCCGGTCGCCGACGGAGAAGCGCAGCGCTGCCGGGCCGCGCTCGACCACGGTGCCCACGACCTGGTGCCCAGGTGTCACACCCGGGCGCCGCGGCGGGAGGTCGCCCTCGGCGAGGTGCAGGTCGGTACGACAGACCCCGCACGCCGAGACCTCGACGACGACCTCGTCGCCCGCTGGCACCGGCGACGGGCGCTCCACGAGCCGCAGCGGTCCTCCGTCGATCGGCCCGGGCTGGTCGACGACCCACGCGCGCACGTGCCCGAGGTGGGATTCGAACCCACACGCCCTTGCGGGCAGCGGATTTTGAGTCCGCCATGTCTGCCGTTCCATCACTCGGGCGGATGGAGCGCGACCATCGTACGGGCACCTCGGCGCAGCGCCCTATCCTCGGCGAGCGAGATGCTCGCCTTCACGTTCCCCGGCCAGGGTTCGCAGCGGCCCGGCATGGGCCGGCCGTGGTGCGATCACGAGAGCTGGGAGCTCGTCGAGGAGGCATCGGCGGTCGCCGAGCGCGACGTGGCCCGCCTGCTCCTCGACGCCGACGGAGAGGAGCTCAAGGACACGCGCCACGCGCAGCTGACGACGTTCGTCTCGAGCCTGATGGTCGTCGACGCGGTCGAGCGCCTCGGCGTCGAGCCGTCGTTCTGCGCCGGGCACAGCCTCGGGGAGTACACAGCGCTCACCGCGTCGGGCGCGCTGTCCTTCGAGGAAGGGGTGCGGCTCGTCACCGAGCGGGCCGAGGCGATGCACGAGGCCGGGGCCGAGAACCCGGGCACGATGGCCGCCGTGCTCGGCCTGGACGACGACCAGGTCGAGGTCGCCTGCCGCCGCGCCGACGACGACGTGTGGGTGGCCAACTTCAACGCCCCCGGGCAGGTCGTCATCGCCGGCTCGGACGAAGGCGTGCGGCGGGCCGGCGACGTCTCCAGGGAGCTCGGCGCGAAGAAGGTCATGCCGCTGCCGGTCTCGGGCGCGTTCCACACGCCCTACATGGCGCCGGCGCGAGACCGGCTACGGAAGGCGATCGCCGATGCCCGCCCGCGCGACACCGACGTGCCGATCGTGTCGAACGTCGACGCGCTCCCCCACGCCACCGGCAGCGCGTGGACGAGTCTCCTGTCCGCACAGCTGTCCAGCCCCGTGCGCTGGAAGCACTGTCTGCTGACCCTGTCCGAGGCGGGCGTGACGGACTTCATCGAGCTCGGGCCCGGCGGCGTGCTCACCGGCATGGCCAAGCGCACGGTGACGGCGGCGCGGATGCTGTCGATCGCCACGCCGGAGGACCTCGACAAGCTGCTCGACATCATCGACGCGGCGCACACGCTGACCACGGGACTGCCGCAGGGTGAGCACCTCTTCGCCGCCGAGCGCCTCGTCGTCAGCCCGTCCGCCGGCGTCTTCACTCCCGTCGGGGAGCTCCAGGAGGGAACGATGATCGAGACCGGTCAGGTGCTCGGCACGGTGGGCGGCCACGAGGTCCGCTCACCGTTCCACGGCGCGCTGCAGTCCTACATCGCCGTCGCCGGCGAGCGGGTCACGGCCCGCCAGCCGATCGCCTGGCTGCGGGTCGGTTGATGCCCGCCATCCCGCCGGGGGTCACGGGCGCCACGATCACCGGCTGGGGCGCGGCGCTGCCGGAGAAGGTCCTCACGAACGACGACCTGGCAGAGATGATGGACACCAGCGACGAGTGGATCCGCGAACGCACCGGGATCCACGAGCGGCGCGTCGGTGGTTCGACAGCCGGGCTGTCGATCGAGTCCGGCCGCCAGGCGCTGGCCATGGCCGGTGTCGCGCCGGAGGACATCGACGCCGTCATCCTGGCCACGACGACCCCGGACCGGACGGTGCCGGCGACGTCGGCGACGGTGCAGCACGAGCTCGGGCTGCGCTGTGGGGCGTTCGACGTGAACGCCGCCTGCTCCGGGTTCGTCTACGGGCTCGTCGTCGCGCACGGGTTGGTCGCGTTGGGCGCGCAGCGACTACTGCTGATCGGGACGGACACGCTCGCCCGGATCACCGACTGGGAGGATCGCAACACCGCCGTGCTCTTCGCCGACGGTTCAGGGGCGGTGGTGCTGGAGGCAGTCGAGGGCGCCGGCCAGCTCGTCGGCTGGGACCTCGACGCCGACGGCTCCCTCGAGCGGATCCTCTACGCCGAGGTCGGCGGCTACATGAAGATGGACGGCAAGGAGGTCTTCCGCCGCGCGGTCCGGATCATGGTCGACTCGGCGGAGAAGTCGATGGCCCACGCCGGGGTCACCGCCGACGACATCGCGCTCGTCGTGCCGCACCAGGCGAACATCCGCATCATCCAGGCCGCGTGCTCGCGACTCGGGATCCCGATGGAGCGGGCCGCCTCGGTGCTCCACTACACCGGGAACACGTCGTCCGCGTCGATCCCGCTGGCCCTCGTCGACGCGCTCCGCGCCGGGCGCGTCGCGCAGGGCGACCTCGTCCTCCTCGTCGGCTTCGGGGCCGGAATGACCGCCGCGTCCGCCATCATCCGCTGGGGAGAAGGCCGCACGACGTGACCCGGGTGGTCCTCGTCACCGGTGGATCGCGCGGCATCGGGCTGGCCTGCGCGCGGCGCTTCGTCGAGCTCGGCGACAAGGTCGCCGTGACCCACCTGTCGTCGGCCGCTCCCGAGGGCGTGCTCGGCATCCGCTGCGACGTGACGTCGAGCGACGACGTCGACGCCGCGTTCCGCACCGTCGAGGAGCAGTACGGCCCTGTCGAGGTGCTCGTCTCGAACGCCGGCGTCACCCGGGACACGCTGCTGCTGCGGATGAGCGAGGACGACTTCACCGCCGTGCTCGACGCGAACCTCACGGGCGCGTTCCGGGTCGCCAAGCGCGCCGCCCAGGGGATGCTGCGCGCCCGGCGCGGCCGGATCATCCTCATGTCGTCCGTCGTCGGCCTGTCGGGCTCGGCCGGCCAGGTGAACTACGCCGCGGCGAAGGCGGGGATGGTCGGCTTCGCCCGGTCGCTCGCCAGAGAGCTGGCGAGCCGGAGCATCACCGTGAACGTGGTCGCGCCGGGCCCGGTGGCGACCGACATGACCGAGACGCTCGGCGAGAAGCGGATCGCCGAGCTGACCGCCGCGGTGCCGCTCGGGCGCTTCGCCACGTCGGAGGAGATCGCCGCTACGGTCGCGTTTCTCGCCTCGCCCGAGGCGGGGTACATCACCGGCGCCGTGATCCCCGTCGACGGTGGCCTCGGCATGGGACACTAAGGAGACATTCGGATGGATGACACCGAGCTGTTCGACCGCTTCAAGAAGTGCGCGGTGGAAGTGCTGTCGGTCGAGGAGGAGAAGGTCGTCCCCGAGGCGAAGTTCGGAGACGACCTCGACGCCGACAGCCTCGATCTCGTCGAGCTGGTGATGGCGCTCGAGGAGGAGTTCGACATCTCCGTCCCCGAGGAGGACCTCGAAGGCATCGATACCGTCAACCAGGCCGTCGAGCTGGTCAAGTCCAAGCTGTAGGCGCGCATGGAAGGGCGCAACGGACGCAGGATCGTCGTCACCGGGCTGGGCGTCGTCGCCCCTGCGGGGGTCGGGCGCGACGCGTACTGGCAGGGCCTCCTCGGCCCGGGTGTGACGGGGACGCAGAACACGGTCATCCCGGACTGGGACCCGAGCCCGTGGTTCGACAACCCGAAGGATGCGCGCCGCGCGGACCGCGTCCAGCAGTTCGCGCTCGCCGCTGCGGCAGAGGCGTGGGAGCAGGCCGGAGCGACGCATCCGGTCGACACGGCCCGCTACGGCGTCGTCTTCGCCACCGGAGTCGGCGGGCTGATCACGCTCGAGGAGCAGGTCGTCGTCCGCGTCGAGAAGGGCCCCCGCCGCGTGTCGCCGTTCCTCGTCCCGATGATGATGGCCAACGCGCCCGGCGCGGCGATCTCGATGCGCTACGGCCTGCAGGGCCCGAACGAGACGATCTGCACCGCGTGCGCGGCGTCGGCGCACGCGATCGGGTACGCGGCACGGCTGATCATGTGGGGCAGGTGCGACGCGATGATGACCGGTGGGGCCGAAGCGCCCTCGACGATCACCGCGCTCGCCGGGTTCGGCAACATGACGGCGCTGTCGACCTCCGGCAACTCACGTCCGTTCGATGTGTCCCGGGACGGGTTCGTGATGGGCGAGGGCGCCGCGGTGCTCGTGCTGGAGGAGCTCGAGGTGGCTCGCGCGCGCGGCGCCACGATCCTGGGCGAGATCCTCGGCGCGGCGAGCAACGCCGACGCCTACCACATCACCGCGCCGTCACCCGACGGCAGCGGCGCGGTCGCCTGCATGGAGCTGGCGCTGGCCGATGCGGGCATCGGTGCGGAGCAGGTGCGCCAGGTCAACGCGCACGGCACGTCGACGCCGCTCAACGACGCGGCAGAGGCGGCCGCGATCCCCAAGGTCTTCGGTTCTCCCGGGCCAGCGGTGACGTCGAC
>DASZOG010000260.1:0-4423 GCA_035550895.1 Acidimicrobiales bacterium | reverse complement strand
CCTCGTCGATGTCGTGGGTGACGAAGACGACGGTCTTGCGCAGCTCGCGCTGCAGGCGGAGGAACTCCTGCTGCAGCTGGGCGCGGACGATCGGGTCGACCGCGCCGAACGGCTCGTCCATCAGCAGCACCGGCGGGTCGGCAGCCAGCGCGCGGGCCACGCCGACCCGCTGCTGCTGGCCTCCGGAGAGCTGCGCCGGGTAGCGCGTGGCGAACCGCGGATCGAGCCCGACGAGCTCGATCAGCTCGGCAGCTCGACGGCGGGCGCGCTTCTTGTCCCACCCGAGCAGGTGGGGGACCGTCGCCACGTTGTCGGCGACCGTGCGGTGCGGGAACAGCCCACCCTGCTGGATGACGTAGCCGATGCCGCGGCGCAGCTCGTGCGTCGGGATGCTCGTCACGTCGCGGCCGTCGATCTCGATCGTCCCGCCGGTCGGCTCGAGCATGCGGTTGATCATCCGCAGCGTCGTGGTCTTTCCGCACCCGGACGTGCCGACGAGCACCGTGATGGAGCCGGTGTCCATCGTGAGCGACAGGTCACCCACCGCGACGGTGCCGTCGGGGAAGCGCTTGCTCACGTGCGTGAGCTGGATCACGAACGGATGCTTCCCCCGGTGGGGCTCATCCGCGGAACCCTATCCAGGGCCGCGTACGTCGCCAACGCAGTACGCGGCGCCCGTCGTGCCACGATTCCCGGGTGCACCTCT
This sequence comes from Acidimicrobiales bacterium, assembly GCA_035550895.1. Taxonomy (GTDB): domain Bacteria; phylum Actinomycetota; class Acidimicrobiia; order Acidimicrobiales; family Ilumatobacteraceae; genus DASZOG01. The sequence goes on along the minus strand of DASZOG010000260.1, from coordinate 3,717 downwards.
GGCCCGGCGACCCGTACCCGCTCGGCGTCACGTTCGACGGCACGGGCGCGAACATCGCCGTGTACGCGCCGCACGCCGAGTCTGTCGAGCTGTGCCTCTTCGCCGACGACGGCGAGGAGAGCCGTGTCACGCTCCCCGAGCATCACGGCGCGGTGTGGCACGGCTACCTGCCGGTCGCCGCGGCAGGGCAGCGGTACGGGTTCCGCGTCCACGGCCCGTGGGATCCGGCGCGCGGCGTCACCTGCAACCCGGCGAAACTGCTCCTCGACCCGTACGCCCGCGCCATCGAAGGCGACGTCCACGGCGACCCGGCGTTGCGCATCGCCGATCCGAAGGACCGCGCCAAGCCTGACCCGATCGACAGCGCGCCGCACACCCCGCGCTCCGTCATCGTCAGCCCGTACGTCGACTGGCGCGACGACCGTCCGCTGCACGTGCCGCTGGCGGACAGCGTCATCTACGAGGCGCACGTCAAGGGCGCGACGATCTGCCATCCCGGCGTCGACCCGGAGCTGCGCGGCACGTACGCCGGGCTCGCCCATCCGGCGTTCCTCGACCACCTCTCGCACCTCGGTGTCACGGCACTCGAACTCTTGCCGGTGCACCAGTTCGTCCACGACCAGTTCCTGCTCGACCGCGGCCTGCGCAACTACTGGGGCTACAACTCGATCGGGTTCTTCGCCCCGCACAACGAGTACGCCTCACGCGGCCAGCGTGGGGAGCAGGTGCACGAGTTCCAGCGGATGGTGCGCGCCCTGCACGAGCGGCGGATCGAGGTGATCCTCGACGTCGTCTACAACCACACCGGCGAAGCGGGCTTCGACGGGCCGACGCTGTGCTTCCGCGGTTTCGACGGCACGTACTACCGGGGCGATTCCGCGGACCGCAGCCGCTACGTCGACTCGACCGGCACCGGTAACGCGCTGAACTTCTCCCACTCCTACGTGCTGCAGCTCGTGATGGACAGCCTGCGGTACTGGGTGACGGAGATGCACGTCGACGGCTTCCGCTTCGACCTCGCGGTTGCGCTCAGCCGGGAGCAGCACGGGCGGGAGCGCGTCTCGGCGTTCTTCGATCTCGTCCAGCAGGACCCGGTGCTGTCGCGGGTGAAGCTGATCGCCGAGCCGTGGGACATCGGCGTCGGCGGCTACCAGGTCGGCAACTTCCCCGCGGAGTGGGCGGAATGGAACGGGAAGTTCCGCGACGACGTGCGCGACGTGTGGCGCGGCGCGGCGCGCCTGCCGGTGCTCGCCACACGGCTCGCCGGCTCGAGCGACCTCTACTCCGACGACGGCCGGAAGCCGTTCGCCAGCGTCAACTTCGTCACCGCGCACGACGGGTTCACGCTGCGCGACCTCGTCTCGTACAACGAGAAGCACAACGAGGCGAACGGTGACGCCAACCGCGACGGCGAGAGCTACAACCGGTCGTGGAACTGCGGCGTGGAGGGCTCGACGGACGACCCGTCGGTCGTTGCTCTGCGCGAGCGGCAGATGCGGAACTTCCTCGTGATGCTGTTCGTCTCGCAGGGCGCGCCGATGCTGCTCGGCGGCGACGAGCTCGGCCGCACTCAGGGCGGCAACAACAACGGCTACTGCCAGGACAACGGGGTCAGCTGGTTCGACTGGCCGGCGCGCGATGACCGCCTCGTGCACTTCACCCGCGGCCTGATCACGCTGCGGCGGGAGAGCCCCGTGCTCCGCCGGCGGCGGTTCCTCACCGGGCAGCCGGCGAACGGTTCTCCGGTGCCGGACATCGAGTGGCTGACGCGCAGCGGCGACGCGGTGGACGGCGTCGAGTGGGACGACGAGTCGCTCGCGCTGGGCGTGTTCCTCAACGGTGACGCGATCACCGAGATGGATCGCGGCGGACGGCGGATCCGCAGCGACTCGTTCGTGCTGTGCATCAACGCCGGCGGGGGCCCGGCGACGTTCACGCTCCCGGACGAGGTGTACGGCCGGGAGTGGACTGTCGTCGTCGACACACGCGACTGGACGGTCGGCCCGCAGGGCGAGCCGATCCCCGCCGGTGGGACGGTGGAGACGGTGCACAAGAGCGTCGTGGTCCTACGCCGGAGTCGCGATTCCGCGACCGACGACGTCGCAGAGCCCTGACCAGACGCCGTGCCGCGCCGTTCCTGTCACCACGAGTTGCGCCCAGCGCAGCCGTCCATGACAAGAACGGAATCGTGACAGCGCAGCGCACTCCTAGCCTCGCCCGGGTGGCACAGCAGCGGTACGACGCAGTGGTCGTCGGCGCGGGGCCGAACGGGCTGGCCGCAGCGGCGGTGCTCGCGCAGGCGGGCCGATCGGTGCTGGTGCGCGAGGCGCGGGACGACGTGGGAGGCGGGACCCGGTCGGCGGAGCTGACGCTGCCCGGCTTCATCCACGACGTGTGCTCCGCGGTCCATCCGATGGGCGCGTGCTCGCCGGCGTTCGCAGAGCTCGGGCTGGAACGGTACGGGCTCGAGTTCCTCCAGCCCCCGGTGGCGCTGGGCCACCCGCTCGAGGGGGGCCGCGCCGGGATCGTGTACCTCGACGCCCGAGCGACGCTCGATCGACTCGGCGCGGACGCCACCGCATGGGAGCGCATCGTGGTGGCGCTGAGCGAGCGGTGGGACCGGCTCGCGCCGGCCCTTCTCGCACCCGTGCTGCGTGTGCCCCGGCATCCGTTCGTCCTGGCCCGCTTCGGCCTGCCGGCGCTGGTCCCCTCGACCGTCCTCGCTCGCCGGCTGTTCGTCACCGACGAGGGCCGGGCGCTGTTCGCCGGGGCCGCCGCGCATGCGTTCCTGCCGTTGAACCGGCCGCTGACGTCGGCGTTCGGGCTCGTCCTGCTCGGCGCGGCGCACGCCGTCGGCTGGCCGGTCGTCAAGGGCGGCTCGCAGGCCATCGCCGACGCGCTCACGGCCCGCGCGCGTGAACTGGGCGTCGTGATCGAGACCGGCAGGCCGGTCGGCGCGCTCGGTGAGCTGCCGGAGAGCGACGCCGTGCTGTTCGACCTCGCACCGCGCCAGGTCGCCGCCATCGCCGGCGCCGCGCTGCCGGACCGGTACCGGAGCCGGCTGGAGCGCTTCCACCATGGCCCCGCCGCGTTCAAGGTCGACTACGCACTCGACGGCCCGGTGCCTTGGTCCAACGCCGAGTGCCTCCAGGCGGGAACGCTCCACCTCGGGGGGACGCTGGACGAGATCGCCGCCGCCGAAGCCGCGGTCGCTTCCGGCGAGGTGCCCGAGCGCCCGTACGTGCTCGTGTCCCAGCCGGCGGTCGTCGACCCCTCACGCGCTCCGGAGGGCCAGCACACGCTGTGGACCTACTGCCACGTGCCGAACGGCTGCACCGTGGACATGACCGAGGCGATCGAGCGCCAGATCGAGCGCTTCGCGCCGGAGTTCCGCGACCGCGTCCTCGCCCGCCACGTCGCCGATCCGGCGTGGTACGAGCGGTACAACCCGGCGTATGTCGGCGGCGACATCACCGGTGGCGCCCACACCGGTCTCCAGCTCCTGTTCCGCCCGACACCGCAACTGCGGCCGTACCGCACACCGAACCCGCGGCTGTACATGTGCTCCGCGTCGACTCCCCCCGGCGGTGGTGTCCACGGCATGTCCGGCTATCACGCCGCGCAGGCGGTCTTGCGCGCCAGCTGACCTGTTGGAGGCGGTCAGAAGTCCTCCGGCTCGAAGCGGGCGATGATCATCGCCGCGGCGATGGCCCCCCC
>DASZOG010000259.1:0-4698 GCA_035550895.1 Acidimicrobiales bacterium | reverse complement strand
GAGGTCTCCTTGCTCGCCGCGTGGCTCGACGACACCCGCCAGGCGGGGCGGGTGACACTCGAGCACTGCGACGCCGGCCTGGCCAGCCCCGTCTGGCGCATCCCGTCCTTCACCCCCGCCACCACCGTCCCCAGCGCCGCAGCCTGACCACGCCGCCCGGCAGGCCGCGGCGGACGCCACCGGCCAGGCGCTTCGCCGTCGACGTCTGGGCGGTGGGCGCGGTCGGTCGGCGGGGCGGTGGTGGTCAGCAGTAGGCGACGGTGGCGCCGGCGTGGTCGATCTCGAGGACCTTCGTGTGGCCGTCGGCAGGTAGCGCGGCTGCGAGGGCGTCGGCGTCGCCGGGCGCGCAGAACAGGGCGATCGTCGGGCCGCTGCCGCTCAGCCATCCGCACCACGCGCCGGCGGCGAGCCCTGCCGCGAGCGCGGCGCGCGACGGCGGCGCCTGTTCGAAACGCGAGTCCTGGTGGAGGCGGTCTTCCGTGGCCGTGCGCAATGCCTCGACGTCGCCCGCGGCGAGCGCAGCGACGAGCAGCGCCGTCCGCCCGATGTTGAACACCGCGTCGGCCATGCTCACCCGCGCCGGCAGACCGCGGCGGGAGTGATCAGTCGACGTCGTGAACGACGGGATCCAGACGACAACGGACGGGTCGAGCCGCAGCGGGACGCGCACGGCGCGCCCTCCGGCAGCCGCGACGACGCCGCCATGGAGAGAGGGCGCGACGTTGTCCGCGTGGCCTTCGAGCGCGGTGGCGAGATGGAGGATCTCGTCCGCGGCGTCGAGCGGAGCGAACCCGGATCCCTTGTGCTGCGCCATCGCCGCCACGAGTCCGGCCACGCGCGCCGCCCCACTGAACCCGAGGCCGCGTCCCATCGGGATCGGCGAGCGCAGCCGCACCGGGCCGGTCCCGCCGAGCTGGCGGAACGCGCGCACCGCCGGATGCTCCTCCTCGGTGAAGGACGTCGCATCGTTGCCGGCCCGATCGTCCGCAACGAGCTCGAGGTGCAGCCCAACGGCGACGCCCAAGGCGTCGAACCCGGGACCCAGATTCGCCGACGAAGCCGGGACGCGGACGATCACGGCGACTCCGCCCCGGCCGCCTGCGCGGACACCTCCACCAGCAGGTCCAGCGCCCGCTCTGCGGACCCACCATCGATCACGTCGCCCGCCAGCGCGACACCCGCGGCGAGCGAGTCGACCTTGCCGCCCACGTAGAGGCCCGCCGCCGCGTTGAGCACGACGATGTCCCGGTGCGGGCCGCGCTGGCCGCCGAGCACGCCCCGCGCGAACGCCGCGTTGTCCTCAGGGGAGCCACCGCGCAGCTGCTCCGCCGTCGCAATCTCCAACCCCAGCTCCGCGGGGTCGACCTTCCACGTCGTCACCTGCCCGGCGCGCAGCTCGTGAACCGTCGACGCGCCGGTCGTGGTCAACTCGTCGAGGCCGTCGGCGCCATGGACGACCACGACGTGCTGCGACCCGTGGGCGGCCAGCACCTGCAGCATCCGCTCGGCGACGCTCTCGTCCGCGACGCCGAGAACCTGGCGCACGACGCGTGCCGGGTTCGCCAGCGGGCCGAGCACGTTGAACGCGGTCGGGACGCCGAGCTCGCGCCGCGGCGGGCCGGCGTGGCGCAACGCGGGATGGAACCGGGGAGCGAGGCAGAACCCGATGCCGGCATCGCGTACGCAACGGGCAACTCCGACGGACCCGAGGTCGATCACGACGCCCAGTACCTCGAGCAGATCGGCGGCACCACAGCGCGACGAGGCGGCGCGGTTGCCGTGCTTGCACACCGGCACACCGGCGCCGGCAACCACGAAGCTGGCGAGCGTGGACACATTGATCGAGTGGCTGCGATCGCCACCCGTGCCGACGACGTCGACAGCACGCAGGCGGACGTCGTTCGGCAGTGGCACGCGGACGGCCACATCGAGCATCGCGTCGAGCAGGCCGCCGAGCTCCTCGACGGTCTCCCCCTTCATCCGCAGCGCGACGACGAACCCGGCCAGCTGCGCGGGGGTCGCCTCGCCGGCAAGGATCTCGGACATCGCCGCGGCGGCCTGCTCGCGGTCCAAGTGCCGCCCGCCGACGAGTGTGTTCAGGACGGCCGGCCAGCCTCCGAGGTCCGCGAGCAAACGCACGGCGGAGCACGTTACGCGGCGAGCGCGGCGACTGCCGTGGCGGATCGGGCGCGCTCGGGCCCCTCGTGGCGCGTCAGGCGGAGCGGCGCCGCTGGCGGATGATCCGGCGGCGCTCCCGCTCGGTGCAGCCGCCCCACACGCCCTGCTTCTCCCGGCGGGCCAGCGCATGTTCCAGGCAGGCGATGCGTACGGTGCACTCCGCACAGACGACCTTCGCCTCGTCGGCGTCGTCCTCGTCTTCCGGATAGAAGATCGACGGGTCGAGCCCCTTGCAGGCTCCTCGCGTGCGCCAGTCGATATCGCTCACCGGGCGCCCCCAGGCGTCTCGTCGGGATCGGGCGTAGGGCAATCTAGAAGCGGTTTCGCTGCCGGGAAAGACCCTCGCTGAGAAAAGTTGCCGGTCGCCCGCGGGCACGCAACGGCCGGCGCGGCGCGACCACCCGTAGGATCGCCACCGTGGGACCGGTGGCGTTCGACCGGCCGGCCATGGTGCGGCGGCTCGGCGCAGAGACGTTCGACCTCCTCGTCGTCGGCGGGGGCATCACGGGTGTCGGCGTGGCGCTCGACGCCGCGTCGCGCGGGTACGCCACCGCGCTGGTCGAGCGCGACGACTTCGGTTCCGGCACGTCGTCCAAGTCCTCGAAGCTGATCCACGGCGGCCTGCGCTACCGGCAACAGGGCGACATCCGCCTTGTCTACGAGGCGCTGTACGAGCGCCAGCGGCTGCGGCGGCTCGCGCCGCACCTCGTGCGCGTCCTGCCGTTCATGATCCCGATCCTGTCCTCCGGCGGGGTCGTCAACCCGAAGATCGCCCGGGCCCTCGGCTCCGCGCTGTGGATGTACGACCTCACGGGCGGGTGGCGGATCGGCCGGCGCCACAAGCGCCTCGGGAAGGCCGAGGCGCTGGCGCACCTGCCGACGATGGACCCGGATCGCATCGACTCGGCGTACCTGTACTACGACGCCCAGGCGGACGACGCCCGCCTCTGCCTGACGGTCGCCCGCACCGCGGCGGCGTACGGCGCGGTGGTCGTCAACCAGGCGCGGGTCGTCGAGCTCGAGCGGGACGGCGCCGGCTGGCGGGTCGCGGTCTCCCTCGGCGACAACCGTCTCGACGTCCGGGCGCGGACGGTGGTCAACGCCGGCGGCGTGTGGTCCGACCTCGTCCGGGAGCTCGACGAGGGCGCCTCTCCGGACAGCATCCGCCCGGCGAAGGGCGTCCACCTCACCGTTCCGTGGGAGAAGGTGCGCAACGACATCGCGGTCGTCATCCCGGTGCCGAAGGACAAGCGCAGCCTGTTCGTGGTGCCGTGGGCCGGCCACACCTACGTCGGGACGACCGACACCGACTACGACGGCCGGCTCGACGACCCGCAGTGCACGAAGGAGGACATCGACTACGTCCTGCGCGCGCTGAACCACACCGTGACGACCGGGATCACCGCCGCCGACGTCACCGGCACCTGGGCCGGCCTGCGCCCGCTGGTCAAGGCGGCGACGTCCGGGCGCACCGCGGACCTGTCCCGCAAGCACCGGGTGACCACGTCGGCGAACGGCCTCGTCAGCGTGACCGGCGGCAAGCTCACCACGTACCGGAGAATGGCCGTCGACGCGGTCGACGTCGCCGAGCGCCAGCTCCCCGGCCGGCATCGGCGGTCGCGCACGAAGCGGCTCCCGTTGCTCGGCGCCGACGGGTACACCGAGCCGGACGGCGACGGCAGGCGCGCGCATCTGCAGCGCCGGTACGGGTCGGAGGCGGAGGCAGTCGAGTCACTCATCGCCGGTGATGCCGGTCTCGGCGAACCGCTCGTCTCCGGGCTGCCATATGTGCGGGCCGAAGCCGTGTACGCGGCGCGCCACGAGATGGCGACGACCGTCGACGACGTCCTCTCCCGCAGGACACGCGCCCGCTTGCTCGACCGCGCCGCCGCCGCCGACGCGGCGACTGACGTGGCCGCGCTGCTGGCGAACGAGCTCGGTTGGGACGACGCGACCACCGCGGCCCAGGCAGAGGCGTTTCGCACGGCTGTGGCCCACGAGGAGGCCAGCGGCCGGGCGCCGGCCGGCGCGCTCGACGCGAGCTTTGGGGCGTAGCCGGTTGACCACGCCGACGCCACCGATCGAGCTCGCTGCGGCACCAGAGGACGTCCGCGCTCACCTGCGCGGCGCCGAGGTCTCGCTTCCCGCCGACGTCCGTGACGCACTCGCGGCGGCCTGCCCGACGAGCGACGCTCCCGGCGACCGGGCGGAGACCAGTCGCGACTGGTGGCCACTGGCGATGCACTGGGCGCTGCGAGGCGAAGTGCCCGGGCTCGCCGCGGCGGTGTGCCGCCCGCGGACGACCGAAGAGGTCGCTGCCGTGCTGCGCGTCTGCGGCGACGCGCAGGTGCCGGTCACGACCGCTGGCGGACGGAGCGGTGTATGCGGCGCGAGCGTGCCCGTCCACGGCGGTGTCGTCCTCGACACGACGGAACTGACCGGGGTCATGGCGATCGACGACGTGAGCCTGACCGTCGACGTCCGTGCCGGGACGTTCGGTCCCGACCTCGAGGCCACGTT
>DASZOG010000258.1:0-22435 GCA_035550895.1 Acidimicrobiales bacterium | reverse complement strand
GCACGTCGACCTCGTCGTAGGTGACCTCGATTCGGCGAGTCCAGCTGCGCTCGCCGCGGCCGCCCGCGACGGCGTGGCAGTGGAGCGGCATCCCCGGGACAAGGACGCGGTCGACACCGAGTTGGCGATCGACGCCGCCCTCGCCCGCGGGTTCGAGCACCTCGTCGTGCTCTCCGGCGGCGGGGACCGCCTCGATCACGGTCTGGCCGCGCTGTTCCTGCTCGCCGCCCCGCGCCTGGCGCGCTGCCGGGTCGAAGCGTGGTGGGCCGGGGCGCACATCGACGTCCTGCGCGGACCGGCGAAGGTCGACCTCGCCGGACGGGCAGGGGCGATCGTGTCCCTGATCCCGGTCCACGGTGACGCCACCGGCGTGACCACCGCCGGATTGCGGTTCCCGCTCGACGGCGAGGACCTGCCGGTGGGAACCAGCCGCGGCGTCAGCAACGAGTTCCTCGGCGGCCCTGCCTCCGTTTCGTTACGCGCCGGCGCGCTGCTGGTCATCGTCCCCGACGGACTCGGGGTCCTCGAAGGTCTCGGACGTCTTGGTGACACCGACGTCTCCGAGCGCGCCGAGACCGGCCAGCGAGCGACCGACCCGTCCACTCTCGGACGTCTTCGTGACGCCGACGTCTCCGAGCGCGCCGAGACTCAACCACCGGGAGGAGCGCGATGAGACCGTTCATCCACCTGGCGGCGTCGCTGCCGCTGCTCGTTGCCGTCGCGGCGTGCGGGGACGACGACGAGGGTGGCGAGGAGGGCGGCGAACAGACCGTGACGTTGCTCGCATACGACTCGTTCGCCACCAGCGCGGGGATCTTCGACACGTTCACGGAGGAGACGGGCATCTCGGTGGAGGTGGCGACGGGCGGCGATGCCGGCGAGCTCCTCAGCAAGGCGATCCTGACCACGGGCAACCCGGAGGGGGACGTGCTGTGGGGCGTCGACAACACCCTGCTGTCGCGCGCCGTCGACGAGGAGATCTTCGAGCCGTACACGTCGGACGCGCTCGCCGACGTGCCCGAGGAGTTGACCGCGCTCGTGCCCGGCGGCGAGGCGACCCCTGTCGATTTCGGCGATGTATGTCTGAACGTCGACCAGCGGTGGTTCGACGAGCGCGGCATCGCCCCACCGGCAGCGCTCGCCGACCTCACCGACCCGGCCTACCGGGAGCTGCTCGTCGTCCCGAACCCGGCGACCAGCTCCCCCGGGCTGGCGTTCCTCCTCGCCAGCGTCGCCGAGTACGGCGAAGACGGATGGCAGGAGTGGTGGGGACAGCTGCGCGACAACGGCGTCGAGGTCGTCGACGGGTGGACGGAGGCGTACACCGTCCGCTTCTCGGGCTCCTCCGGCGGCGGACCGAAGCCGATCGTCGTCAGCTACGGGTCGAGCCCGCCGGCGGAGGTGGTGTTCGCCGAGCCGCCGATCGACGCGCCGCCGACGGCCGTGGTCGAGGAGAGCTGCTTCCGCCAAGTGGAGTTCGCTGGCGTGCTGCGCGGCACCGAGCGAGTCGACGCGGCACGGCAGCTGATCGACTTCCTCCTGTCGCCGGCGTTCCAGGAGGACATGCCGCTGAACATGTTCGTGTACCCGGCCAACGCGCAGGCCGCGCTGCCGGACGTGTTCACCGAGTTCGCCGTGGTCCCCGACGAGCCGCTCACGCTCGACCCGGCGACGATCGCCGAGCGCCGGGAGGACTGGATCGACGAGTGGACGAGCATCGTCCTGCGCTGATCGGGCGTGGTCCGTGGTTGGCGCTCGCCGCCGCGCCGCTGGCATTCGTGCTGCTGCTGTTCGGCTGGCCGCTCGTGGCGATCCTCGTGCGCGGCCTGCAGGAGGGCGGAGCACTCGACGCGCTGTCGAACCCCGGCGTCCGGTCGGTGGCCCGGTTCACGGTCGTCCAGGCTGCCGCCAGCACTGCGCTGACGTTGGTCGCGGGGATGGTGCCGGCGTACGTGCTTGCCCGGTACCGCTTCCGCGGCCGGCGGGCGGTCCAGGCGCTGCTGACGGTTCCGTTCGTGCTGCCCACCGTCGTCGTCGGCGCCGCGTTCCTCGCCCTGCTCCCGTCCCGCTGGCACGGCACCGTCGGCGCAATTCTCGTCGCGCACGTGTTCTTCAACCTGGCCGTCGTCGTCCGCACGGTCGGCGGGCTGTGGGCGCAACTCGACCCGGCGCTCGAGGACGCGGCGCGCACGCTCGGGGCGAGCCCGTGGCGGGTCGCGCGGTACGTCACCCTGCCGCTGCTGTGGCCGGCGATCGTGGCTGCCGCGTCGATCGTCTTCCTGTTCACGTTCACGTCGTTCGGCGTGGTCCGCATCCTCGGTGGACCACGTCACCCGACCCTGGAGGTCGAGATCTACCGCCGCTTCGTCCAGCTCGGTGACCTCGGGGGCGCGGCGGCGATCGCGATCGTGCAGCTCGTCGCGGTGGCGGTGCTGCTCGTCTGGTGGGGGCGCAGCCAGGAACGCCACGCTCGCGCGCTGCGACTGCGACCTGTCGCGGTGCGTCGCCGCCCGCACGGCGCGCGCCAGTGGGCGCTGGTCGTCTCGACCTGCGTCCTGTCCGCGACGTTCGTCCTCGTCCCGCTCGTCCGGCTCGGTGAACGCTCGTTGTGGACCGGCGCGTCACACGGCGTGGCGGGTTGGCGGCTGCTCGCCGAGCGCGAGCAGCCCGGGATCGGCGCTGAGGCTCCACTCGCCTCGTTGTGGGCCTCGTTGCGCTTCGCCGCCGTCGCCGCGCTGATCGCCACCGTCGTCGGCGGGCTCGCCGCGCTGGCGATCGCCCACGGGCGGCGGGCCGGTCACCTGCTCGACACCGGGCTGATGCTGCCCCTCGGCACGTCGGCCGTGACGATCGGCTTCGGGTTGGTGATCACGTTCGACGCTCCGCCGCTGGACCTGCGCGGCAGTGCCGCGCTGATCCCGCTCGGCCACGCATTGATCGCGATCCCGTTCGTCGTGCGCATCGCCCTGCCCGTGCTCCGAGCCATCGATCCAGGGTTGCGCGACGCGGCCGCGACGCTGGGCGCCTCGCCACTGAGTGTCGTGCGCCGACTCGACGTGCCGATCGTCGCCCGGCCGCTCCTCGCCGGCGCGGCGTTCGCCTTCGCCATCTCGATGGGCGAGTTCGGCGCGACGAGCTTCCTCACCCGCCGTGGCCAGCGCACGATGCCAGTCGTGATCGACACGCTGCTCGGGAGGCCGGGCGCGGTCACCGCGGCCGAGGCGTACGCGCTGGCCACGGTCCTGCTCGCCGTCACGCTGGCCGTCGTCGTCGCCTTCGACGTGCTGCGCGGCGACGCCGAGGGTGTCTTCTAGCGCCGTGCCGGTGCTCGAGGTCATCGACCTCACCGTCCGCTTCGCCGACCGGACCGTGCTCGAGCGCTTCGACCTGCGCGTCGCCGGTGGCGAGGTCGTCGCCTTGCTCGGCGCGAGCGGGGTCGGCAAGACCACCCTGCTGCGCGTGATCGCCGGCTTGCTCCGCCCGGACGCGGGGCGGGTGTTGTGGGACGGCGAGGACCTCGCCGGCGTCCCGCCGCACCGGCGGAACTTCGGGTTCGTGTTCCAGGACGAGCAGCTGTTCCCCCACCTCTCGGTGTCCGCGAACATCGCGTTCGGGCTGCGGATGCACGGGTGGTCGAAGGCGCGGAGCACGGCGCGCGTCGAGGAGCTGTTGTCGCTCGTCGGGCTGGACGGCTTCGGTGGCCGGGCGGTCACCGCGTTGTCGGGCGGTGAGGCGAAGCGCGTCGCGCTGGCCCGGGCGCTGGCGCCGGCGCCGCGCCTGCTGCTGCTCGACGAACCGTTGACCGGGCTCGACGCCGCACTGCACGACCGGCTCGTGACGGAGGTGGGGGAGATCCTCCGCCGCATCGGCGCGACGGCGATCCACGTCACGCACGACCGGGCCGAGGCCGCGGCGGTTGCCGACCGGCTGGTCGAGATGCGCGCCCCGGACGATCCCGGCGGCGCAGCGGTGCGCGTGGTCGAGGTCGCCGCGCCGGCCACGCACGACCTGCGCCGGCGCGTGTTGCGCGACGGCACACCGAGCGACGTCGTCGAGTTCCGCGGGGACGACACGCCAGGGGTCGTCCACCTCGCCGCGCTCGCCGCCAGCGGCGAGATCGTCGGCGTCGTGACGATGCTGCCGGTGCCGTGCCCGCACCGCCCGGGGTGCAGCACCCGCCAGCTGCGCGGGATGGCCGTCGACCCTGCGTGGCAGGGTCGCCACGTCGGCGCCGCACTGCTCCGCGCGTTCGTCGAGCGTGCCAGGGCGGGCGGCGCCGAGGCCGTGTGGGCCAACGCCCGGGACAGCGCGCTGGGGTTCTACGAGCGAGCCGGGTTCACGGTTGCCGGCGACGGCTTCGTCACCGACGACACGCGCCTACCGCACCATGCGGTCGTCCTCGACCTCTAGGGAATGCACGGATGTCGGGCGGGGTTGGGTCTGGACCGCGCCGTCGATGGAGGCGCCGAAGGACGACAGGAGCAGGACCATGGCGGAGGCCTGTTGGGCGGGTGATCTCCGTGAACTCCGGTCAGGCGACGACCGTCCGCTGGCACGATCGTGACGTCACCAGCGGCATCTGGAAGCGTCCGGTCGTCGGCCGGCGTCGAGTCGAGGGAGTGAACCTGGCCGGTGATGAGCAGCACGACCGCCGCGTCCACGGTGGACCCACGAAGTCGCTGTACGCCTACGCCGCCGAGGACTACGGGTGGTGGGCGGAGGAGCTGGGCCACCCGCTCGAACCCGGCACCTTCGGCGAGAACCTCACGACGGAGGGCGTCGATCTCGCCGCTGCGGTCGTCGGGGAGCGGTGGCGCCTGGGCACGGCGCTGCTGCGCGTCACGGAGCCGCGGATCCCGTGCTTCAAGCTCGGCATGCGCATGGGTGACGCCGCCTTCGTCGACCGCTTCGCCGACGCGGCACGCCCCGGCACCTACCTGGCCATCGACGTCGCGGGCGACGTGGGTGCCGACGACACGATCGAGTTGGTGGAGCGGCCCGACCACGGCCTCACGGTGGGTGCCGTCGAACGGGCCTACCACGCGGATCCGGCGCTCCTGCCAACGCTCGTCGACTGCCCGGAGCTCTCTGACGCCTGGCGAGCGTGGGCTCGCCGGTCACTGTCTCGCACCAGGCCGACGTGACTGCAGCAGGGTCACCCGTCGCCCGTGCCGGACGGAGCGCCGCTCGACCAATCGGGACGAACGGCCCTACCGGGGCGCGCCAGGCCAGCGCATCCTCGGTCCGTGGACGGGTGGCGGTCGTTTGACGCGCGGCGAGCCTGGGTGGTGGGGGTGACGGTGGTCGTGGTCGTCGCCGTGGCGGTGTTCGCGCGGGTCCGCAGCCGCGGCGACGGCGACGACGCGGCGACGACAACGGGCAGCACGACGACACTCGCGTCGACGACGTCGACGGCGTCGACCACCACGAGCATCACGACGGTGGTGACCACGACCACGACGGCCACGACCACCACCGCGGCGACGCCCACGTCGCCGGCCACCACCGCGGCGACGCCCACGGCACCGCCAGTGGTCACGCCAGCTCCCCCACCGCCGACGCCCCCGCCGGCCGTGCCCGGTGGCGTCACCGATGTGCGCGCAGGACCCGGCGGAGGATCGGGCGAGATCGTCGCCGGCTGGGACGCGGTCACCGGAGCCACCGGGTACCGGGTCCTGCGCTCGGCGACCCCCGACGGTCCGTTCGAGGTCGCCGCGGCCATCGACGTCACCACCGGTCGGGCGACCAGCGCGGCCGGGGTCGTCAACGTCTGGTCCCAACAGCACTCGTACGTGCCGCCGACCGGCACGCTGAGTGGGCCCGACACCTCGCCGTGGTTCGAATACGTCGAGTACGGCAGTGCGCCGCAACGCTGCTTCAAGGTGGTCGCCGTCGACGCGGCGGGCGAGGGCCCTGCGTCGCCGGTCGCTTGTGGCTCGCCGCCGTAGCGGTGACAACGCCCTCGCCCGCATCTCGGGAGTTCCACGGCTGCTGGGCAACCGCGGCGCTCCCGACATCTCATGGCCTCAGCCGGCCACCTCGGCGACGGTGGAGTAGCGGAGGCGGGCGCCATCCGGGGCGGTGGCGAGGACCTCGATCGTCCAGTCCCCGGCGTAGGGCAGCTGGACGCCGTAGCCGATGGCGTGGTTCGGTCCCGCTGGCGTCAGGTCGACCGGGACGGGACCGAGGTCGGTCCGGTCGGCCGCGGTCAGGCGGACCTCGACCTCCGTCACCTCCTGCAGACCGCCACCGGGGGGCGAGAACGTGAGGTGAACCTCGTTCTCGCCCACCGCGGCAGGGGTGAGCGTCAAGTCGAGGATCACGTCGCCCTGCACGAGCGACGCGTGCACTGGTTCGCCGTCGACCGCCTCGGACGGGCTCGTGTCGACGAGCGTGGCGGTGACGGCGAGGACGGCGAGGGCGACGGCCACTTCGGTGACGACGGAGCGCCACAGCTGATCCGCTCGGGCGCGGGCCCGCACGAGGCGCCGGGACCAGGCACCCAGCGCGACAAGGACCGCCACGAGGACGAGCTTGACGGTCAACGTGCGGCCGTACGCGGTGTCGAACAGCGCAGCCGGCCGGTCGAGCAGCCGCCACGCCTCGAGGAATCCCGTGACCACCAGCGCCACGACGCACCACTGCGCGAGCCGGGAGAAGCGGCGCACGGCGGAGGCGCGCGCACTCGGTTCGGGAGCAGGCGCACTCGTGTCGGCCTCGATGACCGCGGCGCCGTGGGCCCGCGGCGCCGGCGCTCCGACCGGCGCGGTGACGGCTCGGTCCGTCGACGCGAGGCAGACGACCAGCAGGGCCAGGCCTCCGAGCCACAGCGACATCCCGACGAGGTGGACGGCGTGGTCCACAACGGCCAGGCCGACCCACCGGCCGGCGGACTCGTGGCCGTCGATGCTGTACGTCGCGACGAGCGCGGCGAGCACGCTGACGCGGGCCACCTCGCCGGCGGCGGTCGGGCGGCGGTCGAGGCCCATCACGACGACCCCAGCGAGCCCGGCGAGGAGCAGGCGGACCCACACCGCGCGACCGGTCCGCCCGTCGAGCAGGTCGTTCCACACGGTCGGGTCGAGCGCATCGCCGAGCGGGCCGCCGCGGACATAGGGGCCGGTGAGCAGGAACGTCCCGAGAGCGCCGACCGCAGCGGCGACCCAGCCGGCGATCATCGTCCGCCGCGCAGGTAGGGACGCGCTGGCTGCGGGCCAGACCCGCCGGACGAACGCGTAGCCCCCGACGAGCAGGGCGAGTCCGACGTAGCCGACGAGGCGGGCCACGGTCAGCAGCGCCTCCACCGCCGGGTCGCCCTGCTGCTGGTCGAGCGTCTGCGCCACGAGCCCGCTGGTGTCGATCGGGGCTGCGTCGCCGACCTGGAAGGGGAACGCCCCGCTCACCGGATGGCCATCGGTCGACACGATCCGCCAGGCGACGACGTACGCGCCCTCGTCGAGCGACGGAACGGCCGCCGTGATGATCGTGGAGTCGGCCGGGTCGCCGGCCGGTGGACCGAGGTCGGTCTCGGCTCCGGTCGCGTCGAGCAGGCGGATCTCCGCGGTGCCGGCGTCGACCGCCTCGTCGAAGTCGAGCAGCACCCGCTCGGGCGACTCCGGCAACGAGGCCGAGGGCGCCGGCTCCGAACGCTCGAGGCTCGCGTGCGCGCCGGCCTCCGGCGCGCTGACACCGAGGCTGAGCGCGACCACCGCGGCAGCGACGAGCCGCTGAGGAGCACGTTGAGCGACCGGACGCACTCGTCTTGCCGGCTCCGAGCGCCGCTGGCGGCGTCCGCCTCCTCGGCAAGTGCACTCCGGCACTTGCGTCGTCGGCGTCCTTTCCCGCAACGCCCGGCGCTCGGCCATCTGAGTACGCCGATCGCTCAGCGCACTCCTCGGCATGCGCACGGGCTCATTCTGCCGTTGCCTGCAGCGGGCGCGCCGAGCGCACCGGAACGACGACGACGTTGCCCGCCGATCCGATGATCACCTCCACGGAGGCGCCGTAGTGCTCCGAGATCGCCGCCGGGCGGAGGACGTCCACCGGTCGCCCGGCGACGACGAGGCGACCGGCCTGGAGCAACGCCAACCGCTCGGCGAACTGTCCTGCCAGTGTCAGGTCGTGCATCGCCGACAGCACGGTCAGGCGGCGCTCGCGGCGGAGCTCGTCGACGAGCTCGAGCGCCTGCAGCTGGTGCCCGAGGTCGAGCGCGCTCGTCGGTTCGTCGAGCAGGAGCACGGGCGCCTCCTGGGCAAGCGCGCGGGCGAGCACGATCCGCTGCGCCTCGCCGCCGGAGAGCGTGACGAGGAGACGCCCCGCCAGCCCGTCCATCTCCAGCCGGGCGAGCAGTCCGCCGCAGACCTCCCGGTCGACGCGGCGCTCGCTGCCGAAGTACGGGATGTGCGCCGTGCGCCCGAGCAGCACGTAGTCCGCCACGGTCATGTCCCCCGGCAGCACCGGCTGTTGGGGGACGTACGCGACCAGCCGGGCGAGCGTCCGCGGACTGGCGCCGGCGAGCGGGCGGCCGTCGACGAGCAGCTCGCCGCTGTGGTCGGCGAGCCCTGTGATGGCGCGCAGGACCGTCGACTTCCCGGCGCCATTCGGACCGATGAGGCACACCCATTCACCATCCGCAACGTCGAGGTCGACCGCGTCGACGGCGAGCGTCGCGCCGTAGCGGACCGTGAGACCGCGGAGGCGGATCACACCCGCCTCCGCGACCGCAGGACGACGAGGAAGAACGGCGCCCCGAAGAACGCCGTGACGACGCCGATCGGCAGCTCCGCCGGGGCGTCGAGGGAGCGGGCCGTGACGTCGGCGAGCACGAGGAACGCCGCGCCGCCCGCCAGCGACAACGGCACGACGATGCGGTAGCTGGCGCCGGCGACGAGCCGGATGGTGTGCGGCACGATGATCCCGACGAAGCCGATCAGCCCACTGACCGCGACGGCGGCGCCGGTGCCGATCGTGGCCAGCACGACGAGTGTCAGGCGCAGCCGGCGGATCGAGATGCCGAGCGTGCCGGCCTCGTCCTCGCCGACGCGCAGCACGTCGAGCAGTCGCCGGTGGAGCACGAGACCGACCGCGGACAGAACGGCGTACGGCAGGATGAGCCGGACGTCGTCCCAGTTCGCGGTGGTGAAGCGCCCGAGGATCCACGTGTAGACCTCGCGCAGCGTGTCGGTGTGCTGGAGCTGGACGTACGTCTGCAGCGCGGTGAAGAACGATGTGACCGCCACGCCGGCGAGCACGATCGTCGCGTTCGAGCGATCGCGCCCGACCGACGCGCCGACCGCGTACGTGATGGCGACGGCGACGATGCCTCCGGCGAACGCCGCGATCGGGAGCAGCGCCCGCCCGTCCGGGCCGTAGACGATCGCCAGCGTGGCCCCGAGGCCGCCGCCCGCGGCGACACCCAGCAGGTACGGATCGGCGAGCGGGTTGCGGAACACGCCCTGGTAGGCCGCGCCGCCACCGGCGAGCATCGCTCCGACCAGCCCGGCGAGCACGACGCGCGGCAGGCGGACCTGGATCAGGACCTGCTCCTGCACCGACGTCAGGCCGCTGTCCACCTCGACGAGCGGCAGGCGGTCGACGAGCTCGCGCAGCACGCCGCTCACGGGAAGCCCCGCCGGACCGACGAACACGCCGACGGCGAACGCGCCGATCACCGCGATCACCGCCAGCACCACAGCCGGCCAGCGCAGGCGGGTCGCGGCAACGGGCCGCGCCTGCCCACCCGCTGCCAGCGGGCCGGCCGGGGTGGTGGCGAGCGCCATCAGCCGCTCGCCGACACCTCGCCCACCGCCTCGGACACCTGCCCGAGCAGGTCGACGATCCGCGGTCCCCAGCGCGACGCGACGTCGTCGTCGAGCTCGACCACGGCACCGGTGCTCACCGCGGTCATGTCCGCCCAGCCAGGTCGAGCGGCGATCGTCTCCGCGCTCTCACCGCAGCACTTCACGTCGGCGAGGAAGATCAGGTCCGGGTCTTCCGTGATGATGAACTCGGCGTTGAGCTGCGGATATCCGCCCGCCGCCCCATCGGGATCGGCTGCGTCCGCGATGTTCTGCAAGCCGAGGAGTCCGTAGACCTGACCGATGAACGTGTCCGAAGTGACCGAGAAGAACGTGTTGTCGAGCTCGTGGTAGTAGGTCAGGGGTGTCGCGGTCTCCGGCAGCCCGGCCACGATCTCGTCGACCTGCGCCTGCATGCCGGCGACGACCTCTGCTGCCTCACCGACGTGCCCCGTCGCCACGCCGAGCTGCTCGAGCTGCGTGTACACGTCGTCGAAGACGGTCGCGGCCGGAAGGGACAGGACGGGGATGCCGAGCGGCGCGAGCGCGTCGGTGAGGCCGGCCGGGTCGTCGGCGACGACGACGAGATCCGGCCCGTAGCTCGAGATCGCCTCGACGTTCGGGGTGAAACCGGACAGGTCGGTCATCGGCGCCTCGGGCGGATGGTTGGACTGGTCGTCGACGGCGATGACCTGCTCTCCGGCGCCGATCGCGTAGAGCATCTCCGTCGCGGTCGGCGAGAGGGAGATGACCGCCTGCGGTTGCGCGGTGATCTCGACGGAACCGTTGGCCGCGTCGATCGTGACCGGAAACGTGGCCTCGCCGCTCGACGGCGGGCTCGTCGCCTCGGCGGTCGTGGCCGGCGTGGTGGTCGCCGAGACGGCTGCCGCAGCGCCACCCGCGTCGGTCGCAGCGGCCGTGGCCGATGCGCTGGTCGTGTCGTCGTCGCCGCACGCCGCGCAGGTGAGCGTCGCGCCGAGGACGAGCGCGAGTGCGGCGGCTCGTCCGAGCCGGTGGGTGGACATGGGTCATCCTCCTGATCCGGAGGACGAAGAGAGCCCGTTTGGCGCCGGAGCGCCGCACGAACCGCCCTTCCTCCGAGGACTGGGTTCGGCGGCACGGGGCAGGCGATCGGGCTCGTCCCCGGGAGGGGCATCACCGCTGCGGGACAGCGCCGGGATCACACCGGCTTCGCTGCGTCCGTACCGCTCCGATCAGGCGACCGGAGCGGCGCGGACCGTAGCAGGTCAGCCACCGCACGCCCACTGGGACGTCGGGGCGCGGATCTCCCCGGATTCCGGCGATATTCGCGCCCGGACAGCCCGGTCGACGCCGCGACGCGTCTCGCGGGGCTCGCTAGAACCACTGCGGGACGCGGGGCAGGCCGTCGATCTGCTCACGGCCGACGAGCCAGGCCAACCGGCGCGCCGGAGGAAGGGCGAGCGCAGCGTCGGGAAGCTGCGTCGCACCCATCGCGTGCGTCGCCCGCCACGACATCACGGCGCGGTCGAGCTCGAGCCGGACGTACTCGGGCGACCAGTCCGTGTACGCGAACCCCCGCAGGCCGAGATCGGCATGGTGGATCTCGACCTCCCGCCAGCGGAGCCACGGCAGCTCGGCGACCGGCTCCGGCCGGCCGAGCGACGTGCCGACGATCGACCATCCCTCCGGCGGGCATGTCGCCCACGCCGATTCGAGCTGCCAGATCGAGCGGCGCACCTCGCCGACCAACACGTCGCTCGGCTTGGCCGCCCCCTGCTCGATGCCCGCCAGGCGACCTTCCCGCCCGCCCGGATAGCGCTCCGTCGCGCGACCCTCCGCCGCCGCGGCGAACACACCGGCCTGGCTCTCCGCGTGGCGGGCGAGGTGGCTGAGCACGTGTCCGACGGTCCACTGGGGCAGCAGGGACGGCTGCCGCGGATCGAGGTCCGCGCCCAGCTCGTCGAGATGGCCGAGCAGGCGCTGGTGCGCGGCCGCGCACCCGGTGACGTGGCGGTCGAGCTGGCGCGGATCCACAGCCCTACCCTGGCGCGGTGGCCCGTGCCGAGTCCATCGTCCTGCTGCACACCGGGGACGGGAAGGGCAAGAGCTCTGCCGCGTTCGGCGTCATGGGCCGGGCGTGGGCCCGCGGCTGGCGGGTCGTCGTGCTGCAGTTCATCAAGGCCGAGAGCTGGAACACCGGCGAGCACAAGCTGGCCGGCCATCTCGGCATCGAATGGTGGAGCCTCGGGGACGGGTTCACCTGGGAGAGCCAGGACATGGACGAGACGATCGCCAAGGGCCGCCACGCGTGGTCAGTGGCACGGTCGAAGCTGGCGAGCGGCGACTACGACCTCGTGATCCTCGACGAACTGACGTACATCGTCACGCTCGGCTGGGTGCCACTCGCGGACGTGCTCGACGGTCTGCGCGACCGGGCGCCGACGACGAACGTGATCGTCACCGGTCGCGACGCGCCGCCGGAGCTGATCGAGCTCGCCGACACCGCCTCGGAGATGGTCAAGCTGCGCCACGCCTACGACCGGGGCGTTCGCGCCAAGCGCGGCATCGAGTACTGACACGGTCCAGGGAGGCCGCCGGAACGCGTACATTCTGCGTCGCGATCCAGGAGGTGGACATGCCGGTGCTGATGATCGGCGAGGTGCCGAACCTCACCGAGGAGATCTACGGGAGTCTCCTCGAGCAGATGAAGCCCCTGATGCAGGCCACGCCGGGCTTCATCGCCCACTCTGGCGGCCCGCACCCCAACGGCGGGTGGCGCGTCGTGGAGATGTGGGAGTCCGAGGCCGACGGCCAGCGGTGGTTCGACGAGAACGTCCAGCCGAACCTCCCGCCCGAAATCGTGCCGTCGCGCACCTACTACCCGCTGCACAGCGCCTTCACCGCCTAGCAGCACGCGGACCGGCCGCACCGCGGCTGGTCGATGACAGAATCCGGGGGACGGTCGCCGCTACCGTCGTGCGGCGTGGAACGCGGCTGGCTCGTTGCCGCCGGGGTGGCTTCTGCGCTCGTCGCGGCGGGATGCAGCGCGACTCAGGCGCCGGACGGACCGCAGGTCGCGGCGCTCGAACCGCTCGCGGCCGAGGTCACCCTCGCCCCGGCTTCGCTGCCGCCGACCGCGCCACCGGGTTCGACCGCCCCGACGACGACGGCGCCGCCGCCCGCCACATCGACGACCGTCGCTGCGACGACGACCACGACGTCGACCACCACCACGACGATTCCGTGGTCGGTCGGCCCGGGATCGTTCGCCGCGTTCGACCAGTCGCTCGCCGGCCGCCTGATCGGCAATGGGGCGTACGGCCTCTCGGTCGCCGTCGCTCGGGACGGCGAGGTCGTACACACGGCGGGCGTCGGCCTGGCCAACGCGTTCACCGGCGAGAAGGTCACGCCACAGTCGATCTTCCGCATCGCCAGCGTGTCCAAGACGCTGCTCGCCATCGCGGTGATGCAGCTCGTGGACGAGGGCGTCCTCCGGCTGGACCAGCCGGTGCTCGACCGCGTCGCGGACGACCTCGGGATCGAGCTCGGCGACCCGTCGATGTCCGCGATCACGCTTCAGCACCTGCTCGGTCACGTCTCGGCGATCCCGGAGTACGAGCGCACGTTCTTCGGCGGTGTCGTCGGCAGCTGCGCCGACGCGGCCCGCCGCGGCCTCGCCGGACGGCTGCTCGGCCAGCCCGGCACGGTCTTCCGCTACAGCAACATGAACTACTGCCTGCTCGGCCTGGTCGTCGAGCAGGCGACGGGGCGGAGCTACGTCGATGAGGTCACGACCCGCGTCCTGGAGCCGCTCGGGATCGCGGACATGCACATCGCCAGCACGGCGACGATCGGCCCTGGCGAGGTGCTGCACCCGACAACGCCGGGACGGAACTTCATGGAGGCGCTCGGTCCGGCCGGTGCCTGGGTCGGCACGGCGGAGGACCTCGTCCGCATCCTGGACTCGGTGCCGACAGAGCTGGCCAAGAAGATGGCCCGCCCGGCGGCGTTCGTCCCGTATCCCGAGCCCGACCGCTGGTACGGCCTGGGCATGATCGTGTTCGACGGCGGGCTGTCGTTCGGTCACACCGGCACGCTGGAAGGCGCCCGGGCGATGGTCGTCCGCCGCGCCGACGGCATCACGTGGTCGGTGCTCGTCAACGGTGACGCTCCCTGGGTGTCCGACCGGTTGCGCAGCTACGTCGGCGACGCGCTGGCCACGGTGGACTGGACCGGCTGACCCGTTCGGCGTCACCCGCGGCGGAGCCGTCCCGGCCTTCCGGCGGCTCCTCGTAACCTGCGTGCATGGAGTTCGGGATGATCGGGCTCGGCCGGATGGGCGCCAATATGGTGCGCCGGGCCTTGGGCGGTGGCCACACGTGCATCGGCCACGACGTCAGCGAGGAGGCGATCACTGCGGCCGAAGCCGGCGGCGCGCGCGGCGCTCGCTCGCTGGAGGAGCTCGTCGAGGGGCTCAGCGCACCCCGCGCCGTGTGGATCATGGTGCCTGCGGCGTTCGTCGACTCCACGCTGGACAAGCTCGTCCCGCTGCTGGCCGCGGATGACACCGTCATCGACGGCGGCAACTCACGGTGGACCGACGACGTCGACCGCGCCGGCCGCATCGCATCCAGCGGCGTCCACTACGTCGACATCGGCACGAGCGGCGGCGTGTTCGGGCTCGAGCGGGGCTACTGCATGATGGTCGGCGGCGAGCGGGAGCCGGTGGCCCGCCTCCGCCCGCTCCTCGACACGCTCGCGCCGGGTGTCGATGCTGCGGCGCGCACGCCCGGGCGGGTCGGCGACCCGGCGCCCGAGGAGCACGGATGGTTGCACTGCGGGGGCCACGGGGCCGGCCACTTCGTGAAGATGGTCCACAACGGGATCGAGTACGGGCTGATGGCCGCGTACGCCGAGGGACTGAACGTGCTCCACGGCGCCGACCTCGGCCTGCGCGTGCACGAGCACGACGTCGACGCGGAGACGACGCCGCTGCGCGACCCGCAGTACTTCCAGTACGAGTTCGACCTGCCCCGCATCGCCGAGGTCTGGCGCCGCGGCAGCGTCGTCTCGTCGTGGCTCCTCGACCTCACCGCCGCCGCGCTGCACGAGGATCCCTCGCTCGAGGGGTTCGGTGGCCGCGTCGCGGACAGCGGCGAAGGTCGATGGACCGTCGACGCGGCGATCGCCGAAGGCGTCCCGGTCCCGGTGCTCGCCGACGCGCTGATGTCACGCTTCTCGTCACGCGGCAACGCCCTGTTCACCAACCAGGTCCTCTCGGCGATGCGCAAGCAGTTCGGCGGGCACGAGGAGAAGCCGGCCACGTGAACAAGGGAGAGGCGGACGCACTCGTCCTGTTCGGCGCTACGGGCGATCTCTCGAAGCGGAAGCTGTTCCCCGCGCTGTACCGCCTGACGGAGGCGGGGCAGTTGAAGGTGCCGGTGGTCGGCGTGGCCCGGAGCAACTGGAACACGGAGGGCTTCTGCCAGCACGCGCACGACGCGATCCTCGCCGCGTACCCCGCGGCGGACGCGGGGGCCATCGAAGAGCTGCTCTCCCGGCTCGAGCTCGTCAGCGGCGACTACGGCGACCTCAGCACGTTCCGCCGGCTCGCCTCCACGTTGACCGATCACCACAGCGAGAACGCCGTCTACTACCTGGCCATCCCGCCGAGCGCGTTCCAGCTCGTCATCGAATCACTGGCAGAGGTCGGTCTCAACGAGCACGGACGGGTCGTGCTCGAGAAGCCGTTCGGTCGCGACCTCCCGTCGGCGCAGGAGCTGAACCGGATCGTCCTCCGTGCGTTCCCGGAGGAACGCATCTTCCGCATCGACCACTACCTCGGCAAGGAGAGCGTCGAGGATCTGCTCGTGTTCCGCTTCTCCAACGCTCTCCTCGAGCCCGTGTGGAACCGCAACTACATCCGGAGCGTGCAGGTGACGATGGCCGAGACGATCGGCGTCGAAGGCCGGGGCGCGTTCTACGACTCGGTCGGGGCCCTGCGCGACGTCGTGCAGAACCACCTCCTCCAGGTCGTGTCGCTGCTGGCGATGGAGCCGCCGGTCGGGCCCGACGCCAGGTTCCTGCAGGACGAGACGGCCAAGGTGTTGGCGGCGATGCGCCCGATCGAGTGTGATCGGATGGTCCGCGGCCAGTACGCCGGGTACCGCGAGGAGCCCGGCGTCGCCCCCGACTCGACGGTCGAGACCTACGTCGCCGTGCTGCTGCACCTCGACTCGTGGCGCTGGGCGGACGTCCCGTGGTACGTGCGCGCCGGGAAGACGTTGAGCGCGACCGCGACAGAGGTGGTGGTCGAGTTCAAGCGACCCCCCCGCCTGCTGTTCGACGAGGCCGGTGGCCCGCCGCCCGACCGCAACCTGATCCGGTTCCGGCTCGGGAAGAACGACGGCGTCACGTTCAGTCTGCAGGCCAAGACGCCCGGACCGCACCTCGACAGCCAGGAGGTGGAGATCTCCGTCGACTTCGCCGCCGCGCTCGGCGAGCGCCAGGAGGCGTACGAGCGCCTGCTCGACGACGCGCTCGCCGGTAACCCCCGCCGGTTCGCCCGACAGGACGTCGTCGAGCGGGAGTGGGGCATCGTGCAGCCGGCGCTCGACGACGGCGGCCCGGTCCACCCCTATGTCCGCGGCTCCTGGGGACCGGCCGAGGCGGACGCGCTGGTTCCGGGCGGCTGGTACACGCCCCACGTCTGACGCACACCCGTCACGATCGCCGCTGCACCGCACGCCAGCGCGACCGCCACGTCCAGCCGCTCCAGCTGTTCGGGCCACGCCGTGGTGAGCACGCTGTGCGACAGTACGTCCGCGTGCTGCCAGCCGGCGATCAGCAGCGCAGCGCCGGCGCCACCGAGGAGCGGCCCGCGCAGCGGGCGCGGCCCTACCGCAGCCGCGACCGCGCCGGCGGCAGCCAGACCGCCGAGGATCGCCGTGACCACCCCGGTCGTCCCCCCGGGCAGACGGGCCAGCGCGACGCCGTAGGCCGCGACACCACCCGCCGCGGCGATCGCCGCCGCCGGAACCACCCACCGCCACCGGCCGGCGGCCACGACGAGCCCGATCGCGAGGCCGATGGCAACCACCACCCTCGGCCAGGCGCGTGGAGGCGGCTCGTAGCGGTAGACCCCGGTGATCAGCGCCGGCTGCCCGTCGATCGTGATCGGCACCGTCCACGCCCGCTCGGGCGGCTCCGGTGGCCCGGCGGCCATCCAGTGGGCCCGGTGGTCGTGCCACTCGTAGGACCCGTCTGTGGCGACGACCTCCCATGCAGGAGGTGCGCCGGAGTCCGCGTCCGGATCGGGCTCGGCGCCGAAGCGGGACTCGTTCACCGTCGCCGCGGGCGAGCGGCGGTTGGCCTCGACGGTCCCGTCCGGTGAGAAGCGGAGATACGGCTCGTCCTCGTAGCCGGCGACGACGACCTCGCGGCCGGGCTGCACCCGGAGGCGGAGGAAGCTGTCCCCGCCGACGATCTCCGCCACCACTCCGGGGGCCGGCGGCTCGATCCCGCTCACCGTCGAGCGGACGTCGCCGGGCGCAGGGGGATCGGCTCGCGCAGGAGGAGGCGGCGCCGTGAGGAGCACGCCCAGGGCAGCCGCGAGCACCGCTCCGCTACATTTCGCCAGCAATCGTCCCATGGCGCCTACCAAGCGTCCGACAGAAGGAGTCGCTCGACGTGACCCATCAGTTCCTGTCCGCCGAGTGGATGGACGCCGTCCGAGAGATCCGCGCCAAGTATGCCGACCAGGCCGCCCCTGTGCCCTACAAGGTGAAGCTGAACCAGGTCATCACCGGCGCGCCCTTCGGGGAGGGTGAGGTCCATCTCTCGGTCGACACCACCGACGGCACGATGCACATGCAGGAAGGACACCTCGACGACGCCGAGGTCACGCTGACCACCGACTACGACACGGCGAAGGCGATCATCGTCGACCAGGACCAGGCCGCAGCGATGCAGGCGTTCATGAGCGGCAAGATCAAGGTCCAGGGCGACATGACGAAGCTGATGATGATGAACGCCACGCCGCCGGACGACATCGCCAAGCAGGTGGCCGCCGAGATCAAGGAGGCCACCGCCTAGGAGTGCGCTGCTCCTGCGCGCCATGCCGTGCCCGCCGAGGTCTGCGGCGGTACAGTGACCGCTCGCGGGAGCGGGTGTGTTCGGGGGCTGCCGAGCAGAAAGCGAGCCTCCGATGACTTCGCCTTGGTCGGCGCCCGATCCGTCCACCCGAGAGACGTCCACCCCACCGCCCGGTCCACCGATGCTGACCGCGCCGCGCGCGATCGCGATCGTGGCCGGCGCAGTGCTCCTCGTCGCCGGTCTGGTCGGGCTGCTCGCGCTGGCCGGCGACGACGAGGAGCGCCCCGAGTCGGCCGTGGCGACGACGGCGCTGCCGGAGCCGACGGCCGAACCGACGGCCCCGGAGCCGCCGCGGACCGAGCCCGCCGCGCCGGGCACCGGCGCCGGAGCGCAGGGGACGACCGCCGGCCCGGCGACGACCGCGGGCACCGGCACGGGCCCGGCCACCGCGGGCCCATCCGTGCCGGCGACGACCGCCGCCGCGGCGACCTCGGCGCCGGCAGCTCCTGCTCCCGCACCACCCGCGCCCGCCGCACCAGGCCCGCCGGCCCCGGAGCCCGCCCCGCCCCCTTCGACGGCGGCGCAGGCCCAGCAGGCCGTCGCGCTCGCCCAGCGGCTCGGTGACGCCCTCGCGGCGGGCCAGTGGGACGCGGCACGCGCCCTGAACCCCGGGCGGAACGAGAGCGATGCATTCCTCCAGCAGGAGTACGGGCCCCTCGTGCGGACCACGATCGTGCCGGCCACCGTCGTCGACGCCGGGGGCGGCCGGTTCGACCTGCGCCTCGGGCTCGTCGCGCACGAGGACCAGCCGACCGGCCGGCAGAGCGTGCTGATGTGCGCCCACTGGAGGGTGGACGTCCCCGCTACAACCGTTGTCCGGATGTCGTTCAACCGCCTGCGGGTGGAACCTGGTTTCGTCGACCCCGCCGCCCGCGCCGCGGAGCTCCGCACCACCTGCGCCGCCCGACCCTGAGGGCGCGCCCGGAGGCGCCGATCAGCCGGCCAGTGGGCGCAGGGCCGCTCCGAGGGCGGCGACGTCCCAGCGGGCGTTCTGCTCGACGCTCTCGCCCATCTCCCAGCTCTTCACCCGCGTCACGGTGCCGCCCTGGACGAAGAACGTCTCGCCGTTGAACGCGCAGTCGGCGGTGGCGAGGTAGGCGACGAGCGGGCTGACGTTCGCCGGGTCCCAGATGTCGAACGCCCCTGCCTCCTCCGGCTCCTTGAGGACCTCTTCCAGACCCGGGGTGGCGAGCGTCAGCCGGGTGCGGGCCGCCGGGGCGATGCAGTTGCTCTTCACGTCGTAGCGGACGAGCTCCTTCGCGCAGATCTGGCTCATCGCGGCGATGCCCGCCTTCGCCGCGCCGTAGTTCGCCTGGCCGGGGTTGGAGAACAGACCGGAGGTGGACGAGGTGTGCACGAGGTTGCGCGGCTTGCCCTGCCCCGCCTTGTGCTGCTCGCGCCAGTAGGCAGCGGCCCAGCGCGTCGGTGCGAAGTGACCCTTCAGGTGCACCGCGATGACGGCGTCCCACTCCTCTTCGGTCATGTTCACGACGACCCGGTCACGCAGGATGCCGGCATTGTTCACGAGGATGTCGAGGTCGCCGAAGCGCTCGATCGCCGCGTTCACCAGACGCTGCGCGCCTTCCCAGTCGGCCACGTTGTCGCCGTTCGCCACCGCCTCGCCGCCCCCGGCCTCGATCTCCTTGACGACCTCCTCGGCCGGCGTGAGGTCGCCACCGGTGCCGTCGGCCGCCCCGCCGAGGTCGTTGACGACGACCTTCGCCCCTTCTCGCGCGAACAGCAGGGCGTGCTCGCGGCCGAGACCGCGGCCGGCACCGGTGATGATGGCGACGCGTCCGTCGAGTGCACCCATGACGTCCCTCCCAGATCGATCCCGCCAGGTCGGCCCGGCGAAGTCCCGGACGCTACCGAAGCGACGCCCGTGGCGAGCAACCCGGCGCGGCTACGCGCCCGGCACGCGCCCGACCGTGTGGGAGGGTCAGGCGGCGAAGAGGATCGAGATGCCACTGCCGACGGGGATCTGCGTGCCGGCCGGCGGATCCTGGGCGAAGACCGTGCGCTGCGGGTTGCCCGCATGGCGGCCGATCGTCAGTCCCGCGCTCTGCAGCAGCGCGTTGGCCTGCTCCGACGTCAGGCCGACCACGTTCGGTACCGTGGCCAGCTGCCTGCCGAGCGACAGGGAGTACAGGACCTCGCTGCCCTTCGGCACCTCCGCCCCCGCCTCGGGCTGCACCCGGCGGACGAGGCCCTCGGGGACGGTGTCGGACCAGTCGCTGCCGGCCTGCACGGGCACCAACCCGAGCTTCTCGAGCGCGGCGACCACGGCATCCTGCGGCTGCCCGATGAGATCCGGGACCGTGCGTGGCGCCGGCCCTCCCGAGACGACCGCGTCGACCACCGTGCCCCGCTCGACCTCGGTGTCGGGCTCGACCTCGAGCCCGCCGATCGTGTACCGCAGCACATCGTCGACCGGCACGTCCTCGCTGAACTCCGTGCCGGACACCCGCAATCCGAGCTGGATCTCGGTGAGTGCTGCCTCGGCATCTGCCCGCGGCATCCCGACGATGTCCGGCACCGCGACCGGCGTCGGGCCGTCGGAGACGTACAGCGCGAAGGGCTCTCCCTCTTCGAGCTCGCCCGACGCCGGATCGGTGCGGAACACGTACCCGAGCGGCTGGTCGTCGTTGCGCTCGCGGACGACCGACACCTCCCAGTCGTTCGTGGCGATCTGGTTCCGGGCGTCGCCCTCCTCCAGGCCGACGAGGTCCGGCACGGCGTACACCGGCGGGCTGGACCCACGCCACACGAGCACGCCGATGACGATCGCCGCGGCGATGAGGAGCGCCCCGAGGAACAGCACGACGCGGCGCAGCCCGACCGACGGACCGATCTCCGCCTCGTCGTCCTCCGTCGTCGAAGGCGGGAGGACGGGTGGCGGCGGCGGTCCCGGCGCCGGTGGAGCGGCGGCTGCCTCGGCCCCGGCGTCCCCCTCGCGCAGCAATCCCGCCGGAGCGGTCGTGTCGTCAGGCAGCGCGCCATTGCCTCGCCCGGCGTCGAACAGCGTCGAGCTCGTCATCACCAGCGGCAGCGGTGCCGGCCGGGGCAGGCGCTCGGCGGCCTGGATCAGGCCCCGCCCCAGCTCCGCGGCGTCGGAGCGCTCGGCCGGCGCGGGCCGGCCGGCCTTCTCCAGCACCGATGCCAGCGGACCCAGCTCGGCCGACACCGGCATCAGCTTGTCGACGCGGTTCATCAACGTCGCCACCGTCGTCTCCCCGGCGAACGGCACTTGCCCGGTGACCGACTCGATCAGCGTCAGCGTGAGGGAGTACACGTCGCTCTTCCCGTCGACCCGCTCCCCCTTGGCCTGCTCCGGGGACGCGTAGCGCGCCGAGCCGATGAGGACGCCCGGCGGCTCGGTCCACGACGCCTGAGCGATCGCGCGGGCCACGCCGAAGTCGGCGATGCGCAGCCGGCGGTCCTCGCCGAACAGCAGGTTGCCCGGCTTGATGTCCCGGTGGACGATGCCCCGCTTGTGCGCATAGTCCAGCCCCTTGCACGCGTCGAGGCCGATGAGCAGCGCCTGCGAGGGGCTCAGCCGGCGACCGCGGTCGAGCATGGCGCGCAGGCTGCCGCCGCCGAGGTACTCCGTGACGAGGAACGGGATCCCGTCGTCGATCCCCCAGTCGAACACGGTCAGCACGTTCGAGTGGGTGAGCGAGGAGGCGGCCTGCGCCTCGGCGTGGAAGCCCTTGACGAACTGCTCGTCGTCGGCGAGCGAGGGATGGAGGACCTTCACCGCGACCCGCCGGCGGAGCTGCACGTCGTCGGCCTGGAAGACGGTCGCCGAGGCGCCGGTACCCACGGCGGCGACGAGCCGGTAGCGGTCGGCGAGGACGCGGCCGGCCTGCTCCTTCCCGAACACGGCCATCGACTGGAAGCTACCGTGCGGGCTCGCGCAGTTCGTGGCGCGTCAGGAGTGCGCTCAGCGTGCTCCTCGGGCTGCGCTGAGCGTCCAGCGCACACCTCGGCCATGCTGTGGCCGATGGCCCGCCTCCGCCTCGACCGTCGTACGCTGCTGGCCGCAGTGCCGTTGGCGCTCGGGCTGGCGCTCGTCATCGGTGGCTTCCTGGCGGCGCAGGGCAGCAGCGATCCGGCGCGCCTCGACAATCCGGCGATCGAGCAGCTCTACCCGGACGACGGCGCCCTGGTGCTCCGCCAGTCCGAGGTCGGTGTCGACCTCGCCGACGGCTACACGGGCGAGCTGACGATCGACGGGCGGGCGCTGCCGACCGAGCGGGTGGAGGCCCTCGCCGGACCAGTCGCCGGCACCGTGCCGCCGATCCTCGTCGCCCGCTTCGACCCGAGCGTGAACACCCTGCTGTTCCAGCCGCGGGAGGGCGCGCCGATCGAGGAGTTCGACGCCGGTGAGCACACGATCGTGCTCACCTACTGGCCGGAAGTGGAGGGCCGCCAGGCCGCGCAACAGCTGAGCTGGTCGTTCCGCGTGACTTGAGCGTCACCACCTCCCGACCTGCTTGTTC
>DASZOG010000257.1:0-10487 GCA_035550895.1 Acidimicrobiales bacterium | reverse complement strand
CGTGTCGCCACTTCGTGGCGACAATCGACTGTGCTTGTCGGACCTCGCTCCGATCGGTCAGTGCCTCGTCGAACCCGACGAGGCGGATCTCGCTGCGGAGCAGGACGCCGGTCGCTTCGCGCACCCGCTCGCGCACGATGCGCATCAGCGCGTACACGTCGTCTGCCGAGCCCCCTTCGTCGGCCTGGATGAAGTTGGCGTGCTTCGGGGACACCTCGGCCGATCCGACGCGCAACCCGCGCAGGCCGAGCTGGTCGACGAGCTCGCCCGCAGCCACTGCGCCCGGCACCGGGTTGACGAACACCGACCCGGCGTTCTGTCCACCCGGCTGGTTCTCCCGCCGCCAGCGGACGATCTCGGCGAGCTCGGCCTCGCCGGCAGCCCGGTCGCCGGGACGGAGGCGGAGCCTGGCGTCGACGACGACGTGGTGGTCGCCCAGATCCGAGCCGCGGAACCGCAGGCCGATCTCGCTCGCCGGCACGACACCATCGTGCCCGCTCCGCAGGTCGAAGACGCGGACCTCGACCAGCGCCGCGGCGATGTCGGACCCGTGCCCACCGGCGTTCATCCGCACCGCGCCGCCGACGGACCCTGGCACACCGACCGCCCACTCGAAGCCGGTCAGCCCGGCAGCGACTGTCCGCCGCGCCAGCACAGGCAGGCTCACCGCGCCGCCGGCGACCACGTGGCGCGTTCCGTCCGGACGCTCGTCCGCCTCGACGTCGATCGCTCCGGCGAACTCGCCGAGGACCACCGCGAGCCCAGGGAACCCACGGTCGGCGACGAGCACGTTCGAGCCCCGGCCGACGATCAGCACCGGCACCTCGACCGCACGGATGGCCTCACCCAGCGTCCGCAGGTCGGCGAGCGTCTCGATCCGGGCCAGGAGCGCCGCCCGCCCGCCGACCCGGTAGGTCGTCAGCGGGCCGATCGGCACGTCACGCTCGGCGAGCGGTCCGAGGAGCTCTGCCACCTGCTCGATCCGGCCGTTCACTCGAGCTCCCCGCGTTCGCGGGCCCGCAGCGCCACGAGGACCTCGTCGGGCAGCATCGCCACGTCGCCGCAGCCCATCGAGATGCTCACGTCGCCGGACCGCAGCTCACGGGACAGGAACGCGACGAGCTCGGAGCGCTTCGGCATCCACACCACGCGCTGCTCCGGATGGGCGTCGCACACGGCATCGACGACCAGCTTCCCGGTGACCCCCGGCAGCGGCGCCTCGCCCGACGGGTAGATGTCGGTGATCACGGTGACGTCGGCGCGGACGAACGCGTCTCGGTACTCGGGGGACAGCACGGCCATGCGTTGGTAGCGGTTGGGTTGGAACACGGCCACGATGCGCCGCCAGTCGTCGCCGCTCGTCGCCGCCGCCTCGAGCACGGCGGCGATCTCGGAGGGGAGGTGAGCGTAGTCGTCGATGAGCGTGATCCCACGGTGCCGGCCGCGGACGTCGAATCGGCGGGCGACACCGCCGAAGCGGGCGAGCGCCTGCTGTGCGGCCTCGAACGGGGCGCCGATCGTCAGCGCCAGCGCGACGGCGCCCGTCGCGTTGCGCACGTTGTGCACCCCGCGGAGCGGCAGGCGGATCTCGCCGAGCCGGCGCCCGGCGTGGTCGATGGCGAAGTGCAGCACCCCGTTGTCCCGGCGGATGTCCGCCGCGACGTAGTCGGCCCCAGGATCCAGCCCGTAGGTGATGGCGTCGTGGCGGGCGGCGAGCTCGGCGGCGACGGCGTCGTCTCCGCATACAACGCGGGGGCCGGTCACCCCGGCGAGGTACTCGGAGAAGCCGTCGACGACGCTGGCGAACGACCCGTAGAAGTCGAGGTGGTCGGCCTCGACGTTCGTCAGCACGGTGGCCTCGACCGGGAGGTCGAGGTGCGTGCCGTCGCTCTCGTCGGCCTCGACGACGAGCCACTCGCCGCCGGTCCACTGGGCGCCGGTGCCGACATCGTTCAGGTCGCCGCCGACGAGGAAGCTCGGTCGCCAGCCGGCCTGGGCGAGGATCATCGTCACCATCGAGGCGGTCGTCGTCTTCCCGTGGGTCCCGACCACGGCCGCGGCCCGCGCGCAGGCGCACACGGCGGCCAGCATCTCGCCCCGGCGGAGCACTGGCGTGCCGTTCGACCTCGCGGCGGCGAGCTCGATGTTGCGGTCCGGGATCGCGCTCGACGCGGTCACCGCGTCGACGCCGGCGACGAGATCGCGGGAGTGGCCGACGTGCACGTCGACGCCGGCGGCCCGCAAGCGGTCGAGCACCGGCAGGGCGCGCAGGTCGCTCCCCGAGACGCGGTGCCCCATGCCGGCGAGGACGAGCGCGATGGCGCTCATCCCCGGACCACCGACCCCGACGACGTGATACCGGCCGGGCACACGTAGATCGACCGGAGCGATCACGGTGGCGGGGGCAGTCATCGCGCCGTCGCCTCGATCAGCTCGGCGAGCGCGCCGGAGCGGTGCACGGACCCGGCAACCCGAGCAGCCGCCCCCATCGCTGCCAGCGCGGCAGGGTCCTCCATGAGGCGCGTCACCTCGGCGGCGAGGACGGCGCCGTCGAAGCGGGCCTCCGGGAGCACCACGGCCGCCCCGGCGGCGGCCAGCCACTCCGCGTTGCGCGTCTGGTGGTCGTCCGCCGCTCCCGGCCACGGCACGAGGATCGCCGGCACGCCGATCACGGCGAGCTCGGCGACGGTGCTCGCGCCGGCCCGCGCGACCACGACGTCCGCCGCCGCGTAGGCCTGGGGCATGTGCTCCTCGTAGCCGATCACCTGGTACAGCATCCCATCCCGGCCGTCCCGTCCCGGTGACGCGGCACCGATGTAGCGCTCGCCGGCGATGTGGCGGACGGCGATGTCGGTCCGCGCCGCCCACGTCGCCACGAGCGCCGACGTGGCGTCGTTGAGCACGCCGGAGCCGAGGGAGCCGCCGACGACCAGGATGCAGAACCGGTCGCCGGGCAGGCCGAGCAGGCGCCGGCCTTCGTCGCGGTCGCGGTCCCGGTCGACGGCGAGGACCGACCGGCGTACCGGGGCCCCGGTCAGCGTCCGCCGCGGAAGGTCGACGTGCGGGAAGGCCACCGCGGTCGCGGCGGCGAACCGGGCCGCGACACGGCTCGCCGCACCCGGGACGGCGTCGTAGCTGACGACGACGATCGGCACGCGGCGGACGGCAGCGGCGAGGACGGCGGGCAGGCTGGCGTAACCACCGATCGACACGACCACTCGCGGCCGCAGCCGGCGGAGCAGCCCGATCGCCCGGACGATCGCCACCGCGAGCTTCGGACCGAACACGAGGTTCGTGCGGACGTTCTTCCACGACAGGCTGCGCTGCAGGCCGACGACGTCGTAGAACGTGTGCGGAAATCCGCTCGGGGGGACGAGGCGGGTCTCCATGCCACGCTGCGCGCCGACGAGGTGGATCGTCTCCGGCGGGTGGCCGTGGTCGGCGAGCGTCTCGGCGATGGCGAGCGCGGGGAGCACGTGCCCCGCGGTCCCGCCGCCGGCGATCACCGCGAAGCACTGCGCCGGCTCCGCCACGGTCACCTCATCAGGCCGGCCGGCGGGCGACGCGCAGCAGGAACCCCCCGGCCATCAGCATCACCAGCAGCGACGAGCGGCCGTAGGACATGTACGGCAGCGTCAGCCCGGTGAGCGGGAGCACGCCGATCACGCCGCCGATGTTGATCAGCGCCTGGAGCGCGATCCATGTCGTGATGCCGGCGGCCACGAGTTGCAGGAACCGGTCCTTGCAGCGCAGCGCGACCATCACGCCGCAGCAGAGGACCACGGCGTAGAGACCGAGGACGGCCGTCGCCCCGACCAGGCCGAGCTCCTCGGCGACGATGGCGAAGATGAAGTCCGTGTGCGACTCGGGCAGGTAGCCCCACTTCGCCCGGCTCTCGCCGAGCCCGACCCCGGGGACCCCACCCGAGGCGATGCCGATCAACGACTGCCACACCTGGTAGCCCGAGTCCCCCTTGTGCGCGGCAAGGTCGAGGAACGCCAGCCACCGGCTGCGGCGGTAGGGCGTGCTGGTGACGAACGCCGCGCCGAGGATGCCGAGCGCGCCGACGCTCAGCGTCAGCGGGACCAGCGGCGCGCCGGCGATGAACAGCAGCCCGAGCGCGATGCCGGACAGCACGACCGCCGATCCGAGGTCGTTCTGCACCATCAGCAGACCGCCGGACACGCCGAGGAGCGCGAGCACCGGGAACAGCGTCCGGCGCGTGTCATGCATCTCCTCCGCACGGCGGGCGAGGAGGTTGGCGACGTGCAGGAGCAGCGCGAGCTTCAGCAGCTCCGAGGGCTGGAAGCCGAACGGCCCGATCGACAGCCAGGCGCGGGCGCCCTTCACCTCGGTGCCGAACCCGGGCACCAGCGCGAGCACGTTCAGGCCGAGAGCGAGGACGAGCAGCGCGCCGGAGCCGGCGCGCACGAGCCGCAGCGGGACGCGATAGGTGGCGACGAGCGCGCCGGCGCCGAGGACGGCCCACACCACCTGGCTGCCGAAGAACGTGAAGCCGGAGCGCCCGCCGCGGATCGCGGTGACGCTGCTCGCCGAGAGGACCATCACCAGGCCGAGCATGACGAGGAGTCCGATGGCGACGGCGAGGAGGTAGAAGACGGCTGGGGCCACCGTCGGCGGCGCGACGCGGCTCGTACGACCGGTACGCGCCGTCGGATGGTGCCGGCGGGCCGCCTTCTGCTGCTGGGCCACCTTGCGCGGCGAGGCGCCGACCACGGTCGTCGTCGTCACGCTGTCACCCCCAGGTGGTCGCGGACGGCGCGGGCGAAGTCGTCGCCGCGCTCGCCGTAGCTGGCGTACCAGTCGAAGCTGGCGCACGCGGGTGACAGCAGGACGGCGTCGCCGCTCGCCGCCCGCTCGGCCGCCAGTCGGACGGCGTCGTCCATCGAACCGGCCGTCACCACGCCGACGCGCCCGGCGAACACCGCTTCGACCTCCGCGGCGGCGGCGCCGATCGCCACGACACCGCGCAGCCGCGGTGCTTCGGCGGACAACGCCGCCAGGTCGAGGCCCTTGTTCTTGCCCCCGGCGATCAACACGACGCTGGGGAAGGCGCGGATCGCCGTCAGCGCGGCGTGCGGCGTCGTCGCCTTCGAGTCGTCGTACCAGGCGACTCCGGCGCGCTCGGCGACGAGCTCGATCCGGTGCCGCGGCGCGCGGAACGCGGTCAGGGCCTCAGCGACGGCGTCCGGTCCGACGAGCCGGGACTCGAGCACCGTCGCCGCCGCGGCGAGGCCGTTGTCCAGATCGTGAGGCAGGCGGCGCGACATGCGGGCCACGGGGACGATCGGTCCGTGCGGGCCGACGAGCTGATCGCCGTCCACGCGGTAGTCGCCGCCGGCGCCGAACATCCGTCGCTTTGCACGCACCGCGGCGAGGTGGCGGCAGACCACGGCGTCGGCGGCGTTGCCGATCGCCGTGTCGTCCTCCGTCTGGAACCGCCAGAGGCTCGCCTTCGCTGCCTCGTAGCTGTCCACGTCACGGTGCCAGTCGAGGTGATCGGCGGCGAAGTTCAGCCACGTTCCCACGTCCGGGCGGAAGCACGCGGTCCACGCCAGACGGAAGCTGCTGCACTCGACGACGAACGCGTCGACGTCGAGCTCGAGCGCGTCGACGAGCGGTGTCTCGGTGTTGCCGGCCGCGACGGCACGGCACCCACCCGCGTGCAGCATCGCCGTCGCCAGCAGCGTCGTGGTCGTCTTCCCGTCGGTGCCGGTGATCGCCAGGATCGGGCGCGGCCCGTGGGCACGTCGCTGCTCCCACTCCCAGGCGAGGTCGATCTCGCTGCGCACGGGCAGACCCCGCCGGCGCGCCTCGGCGAAGAGCGGATGGTGCTCGGGGAGGCCGGGGGCGGGCACGACGAGCTCGACCGCGTCGAGCAGCCCGGCCAGCTGCCCGGCATCCGGGGAGACGGCCAGGTCGAGGCCGAGGCGCTCGGCGGCGCCAGCCGCGCCTGCCGCGTCGTCCGCGGCAAGCACCGCCCATCCCCGGCGGATCAGCGCAGCGGCCGTCGCCTCACCGGTGACCGCCAGCCCGTAGACGAGCGCCGCGCCGGTCACTGCTGCTTGCTGGACCTCGCTTCGCCCGGTCATACGATCCCCTCGTTGCGGGCGAAGTCGGCGTAGTACAGCGCGAGCGCAGAGGCGACGCAGATGCCGGAGATGATCCAGAACCGGATGATCACCGTCGTCTCCGGCCAGCCGACGAGCTCGAAGTGGTGGTGGATCGGCGACATGCGGAAGATCCGCCGCCGATTGAACAGCTTGTACGTCCCCATCTGCAGCGCGACGGAGCCGATCTCCATCACGTACAGCCCGCAGATCAGCGGCAGCAGCAGGTGCGTGTTCGTCGACAGGGAAAGGAGCGCGAGGGCGGCGCCGAGGCCGAGCGCGCCGACGTCGCCCATGATGATCCGCGCGGGGGCCGCGTTCCACCAGAGGAAGCCGGCGCAGGCGCCGGCGAAGGCGACTGCCACAGCGGCCAGGTCGAGCGGGTTGACGATCGCGCCGTACAGGTCGGGGTTGCGGAACCCCCAGAACGCGATCACGGTGAACGCGAAGAAGCCGAACAGGCCCGTGCCGGCGGCGAGGCCGTCGAGCCCGTCGGTCACGTTCACCGCGTTGACGGTGGCGAAGATGATCAGCGCCGCCCAGATGACCCAGCCGACCTTGCCGAGGTCCCACCCGGGCAGGTCGGCGCGCGTGTACCCGACCCGCGTGTCGATGCCCGTCTGCGTGACGAGCACGATCGCGATCAACGCCGAGAATCCGAGCGTGATCCAGCCCTTCTTCTTCCAGAACACGCCCCGGTTCCGCCGGATGCGGACCTTGATGTAGTCGTCGATGAACCCGAGCGCGGCCATCAGGAAGACACCACCGAAGATGATCAGCGACTGGTCGGCGAACACCAGGCCGCGGCGAGCGTGCGCGACCACGTAACCGATCGCTGCTGCGGCGAGGATGGCGAGGCCGCCCATCGTCGGCGTGCCCTCCTTGTGCATGTGCTGCTCGGGGCCGTGGTCCTCCGCGCCGAGGATCGGTTGGCCGAGATTGCGCTCCCGGAAGAAGGCGATCAGGAAGCGCGTGCCGAACAGGGACACGGCCATCGCCACCGTCCCGGCGATCAGGAGCGCGATCACCGGCGAGCCTCCAGCAGCTCCCGGGCGACGGTCCGGTCGTCGAACGGCCGCACCTCGCCGGCCGTCGTCTGCGTGGTCTCGTGGCCCTTGCCGGCGATGACGACGAGGTCGCCGCGACGAGCCAAGCCGACGGCCGAGGCGATCGCCGCGCGCCGATCGACCTCGGAGCGGACCTCGGCGCGCGGGGTGGCCCCGACGCCGGCGAGGACGGCGTCGACGATCGCCTGCGGGTCCTCGCTGCGCGGGTTGTCGGAGGTGATGATGACGACGTCGGCGCGCTGCGCGGCGGCCGCACCCATCAGAGGCCGCTTGTCCGGATCGCGGTCACCGCCGCAGCCGAACACGACGATCAGGCGCGCCGAGGTGAGCTCGCGGAGGTTGTCGAGCAGCGTCGCCATCGCCTCTGGGGTGTGCGCGAAGTCGACGAGCACGCTGAACGGCTGACCGGCATCGACGGCCTCGACCCGGCCCGGGACGGGCAGCGCCGCGGCGAGCCCGGCGGCGATCGTGGTCGGCGGGACGCCGAGAGCCTCGGCGGCCGCGGCGGCCAGGAGGGCGTTGGCCACGTTGTGCCGGCCGGGCAGGTGCAGCTCGACGTGCTGTCCTCGCCACGTGAACTGCGAGCCGCTCGTCCCGAGGACGACGTCTGTCGCTTCGCCGAAGCCGACCTCGGTCAGCGGGATCGACGCCGTGGCCGCCAGCCGGCGCCCGTGCGCGTCGTCCACCCAGACCACGCCGCGCGTCGAGAGCTCCGGGGTGAACAGGCGCGCCTTGGCGGCGAAGTACCGCTCCTCCGTGTGGTGGAAGTCGAGGTGGTCGCGGCCGAGGTTCGTGAACACGGCGACGGCGAAGTGCGTGCCAGTCACGCGCCCGAGGGCGAGCGCGTGCGAGGACACCTCCATCACCACCGCGTCCGTGCCATCGTCGCGCAGCCCGGCGAGCTCGGACTGCAGCTCCGGCGCCTCCGGCGTGGTGAACGTGCCGCTCAGCGTGCCGAGCACGGCAGTCTGCTTCCCGGCGTGGCGGAGGATCGCGCCGAGGAGGTGCGCTGTCGTCGTCTTGCCGTTCGTGCCGGTGATGCCCGCCATCGTCATCGCCCGCGCCGGCTGGCCGTGGAACGCGGCAGAAAGCCAGCCGATGGCGCGGCGCGAGTCCTCGACGACGACCTGCGCCACCGCCAGCGGGAGCTGGCGCTGGGTGAGCAGCGACGTTGCGCCCGCCGCAACGGCGGCGGCGGCGAAGTCGTGACCGTCCGCGTGCGCGCCGGGGAGGCAGGCGAACAGCGCGCCCGGTGTGACGCGGCGGGAATCGATGGTCACGGCGCGGACAGGGATCGCCGCGTCCCCCTCGACGCGCGGCGAGAGATCGTCCGGCAGCGCAGCCACGAGCTCCGCCAGCTGTGCCACGACGGGTGCTCTCACCCCGGCGGCGCGCAGGTCGGGCCGGTCGTCGTCGGCGGGATCTGGAACCGGCTCACCGCCTCCTTGGCGACCTGCACGAACAACGGCGCCGAGACCAGGCCGCCGTAGTGGTCGCCGCTCTGGGGCGGCTCGTCGATCGAGACGAGGATCGTCAGCTGCGGATCCTCCGCCGGCAGGAAGCCGGCGAACGAGGCGTAGTACTTCCGGTTGCCCGCGACGTCGGTGTAGCCGCCGGCGTCGCGCGCCTTGTACGCGGTGCCGGTCTTGCCGGCGACGGTGTAGCCCTCCATCTGCGCTTCCTTGGCGGTGCCGCGGCAGATCACGTCGCGCAGGATGAGGTTCAGCTGCTCGGCGACGTCGGGGCGGAGCACCTGCTGGCGTTCGGGGTCTGGGGTCGGCCGCGCTTCACCCTCCGCGGAGATGGTGGCCTCGACGAGGCGCGGGCTGACGTACTCGCCGCCGTTGGCGATCGCGTTCATCGCCGCCACGAGCTGGACGCCGGTCACTGCCACCCCGTAGCCGTAGGCGACGGTCACCTTCTCCGTGCCCTGCCACTCCTCCGCGGGCTCGAGGATCCCGGCCGCTTCACCGGGAAAGCCGAGGCCGGTGCGCTCCCCGAAGCCGAACGAGCGCAGGTAGTGCTCCATGCGCGGCACGCCGAGCTGCTCGCTGACGAGCATCGTGCCGATGTTCGACGACTTGGTGATGATGTCGGTCAGCGTCCACATCTCGTTGCCGTGCGGGATGCCGTCCGTGAACCGCACGTCGAAGAACTGGCGCTGGTAGGGCACCTCGAACACGCTCTGCGGCGTCGCCACACCGTCGTTCAAGGCGCCGGCCGCGGTGACGATCTTGGCGACCGACCCCGGCTCGAAGGTGTCCACGGCCGCCAGATTGGCATTCGTCACCTCTGGTCGGCCCGTCTCCCTGTCCACGCGCACGTTGGCCATCGCCACGATGTCCCCGTCGGTCCGCATGACCACGACGGTCCCGCCGCGGGCGCCGACGTTGGCGACCTGGGTCCTGAGCAGCTGCTCCACCTTGTACTGCAGGGCCCGGTCGATCGTCAGGACCAGGTCGTCGCCGGCCCGGGCGGGGACGAGCTCGAACCGGCCCGTGGGGATCGTGTTGCCGCGGCTGCTGCGCTCGCGGATCAACTCCCCCGGCTCGCCGGCGAGTACCTCGTCGTACAGCAGCTCCAGCCCGGAGATGCCGTTGCCGTCGGGGTCGGTGGCGCCGAGCACGCCCGCGGCGAGCGACCCGTTCGGATAGAAGCGCTTCGGCTCGGCGTAGCCGGCCAGGCCGGGCAGCTCCAAGTCGAGCACCTGCTGGGCGACGACGTCGTCGACCTGGCGGGCGACGTAGACGAACTCGGCGTCGGTGGACAACCGTTCGGTGAGTGTGGCGGCCTGCTCCGGCCCGAGCCCGAGGAGGGGGGTGAGCGCCGTGGTTGTGGCCGCCGGATCCTCGACGAGACGTGGATCGGCCCACAGCGTCGTGCGCGGGCCGGAGATCGCCAGCTCGAACCCGTTGCGGTCGAAGATCGCCCCTCGGGCGGCCGGCAGGGGCGTGCTGCGCACCCGCTGGCGTTCGCCCTCGGCGACGAAGCCGGCGGCCTCGAACACCTGCAGGACCGCGACACGGACGAACAGACCGGCGAGCGCGACCGCACCGAGCACGAACACCGCGCGCAGACGCCGTTTGGGGGATCCGCTCCGCCAGAGGGACGGGACCGGCGTGCGGCGTGTCGCGCCGCGGTGCGCGCGTGGCGCGGGGACGCCGGCCCGGTGGCGCGCACCGGCTCGGTGGCGCGCCGGCGGGCGAGCCGCCGGACGGTGACGTGGACGGCGGCGGGGGTCGCGGGACACCCGACCTCCCTAGGTGCCGGGGTCCGACAGCCGCTTCAC
>DASZOG010000256.1:0-16407 GCA_035550895.1 Acidimicrobiales bacterium | reverse complement strand
ACCTGAAGGATCTGGGCGCCGTCTTCGTCAGAAAGCTGGAGGCCGAGGCGTTCGGGCTCATCGCCACCGTTGCCGATCCGGACGGCAACTACCTCCAGATCATCCAGTGGGGCGCCACGCCAGAGGCGCACAAGGGGGATTGACGCCCGTGCGACAGATGAGCCCTGGTCAGGCGCGATGAAGCCCGCGCGGTTCGAGTACGTGCCGGTCGACACGGTCGAGGCCGCTGTCGGTGCGCTGGGCAGCGCCGAGGACGCCCGGCTGCTCGCCGGTGGGCAGAGCCTCGTGCCGTTGATGAACATGCGCCTCGCCAGTCCCGAGGTCCTCGTCGACATCAACGGTGTCGCCGGGCTCGATGGCGTCTCGGTCGACGGCGAACAGAACGAGGTGCGGCTGGGCGCGTTGTGCCGCCACCGCCGTCTCGAGCGCGACCCCGACGTGCGGCGCGTCGTTCCTCTGTTCGCGCAAGCCGCGGCGTGGATCGGTCATCCACAGATCCGGAACCGGGGCACGCTCGGGGGCAGCCTCGCTCACGGTGATCCTGCTGCCGAGCTCGGCGCAGCACTCATGGCGCTCGCCGGACGGGTCGAGGTCGTCGGCCCGCACGGACGCCGAACCATCGCCGCCGAGGACCTGTTCGTCGGCTTCTACACCACGTCGCTGGAGCAGCAGGAGATCATCACCGACGTGGTCGTGCCCGCGCTCGCCGCCGATGCCGGTACGGCCTTCGTCGAGTACGCGCCGCGCCACGGGGACTTCGCCGTGGTCGGCGTCGCCGCACACGTACGTCGACAGGACGGACATTGCGTCGAGGGGCGCGCCGCAGCGTGCGGCGTGGCGGACACCGTCGTCGACCTCAGCGAGGCGCTCGCCACGCTGGCCGGCGGCGACCCGGCCGGAGACTCCGCCCTGCGCGCAGTCGCCGATCGCGTCGGCGACCTCGTCGAACCGCACTCCGACGTTCACGCGACGGCTGACGATCGCAGGGAGCTCGCCCAGCTGCTGACCGTCCAGGCGGTGCGGCGGGCGTGGGCCGCGGCAAGCGAAGGGCAGAGCCGATGAAGGTGGTGTTCACCGCGAACGGGATGTCGCACGAGCTCGATCTCGAGCCGAGGGAGCTCCTCGCAGACGTGTTGCGTGATCGGCTCGACCTCCGCAGCGTCCACATCGCCTGCGAGCAGGGTGCGTGTGGGACCTGCACGGTGTTGGTCGATGGCCGCGGTGTGCGTTCCTGCCTCATGTTCGGCGTGCAGGTCGCAGGGTGCGAGGTGAGCACGGTCGAGGCCATCGGCTCACCGGCCGATCTGCATCCGATCCAGCGGTCCCTCTCGGAGCACCACGGGCTGCAGTGCGGCTTCTGCACGCCGGGCATGGTGCTCGCCGCAGTGGAACTGTTGCGCGACGTCCCGTCACCCACCACGGCCGAGATCGAGGAAGCGCTGGCCGGCAACCTCTGCCGGTGCACGGGATACGTGTCCATCGTCGACGCCATCGCCGCCGCGAGCGGCACCACCACTCCCGGGGGCGACGAGTGACCACCGTCGAGGAACCGCGCCAGGCCGAGCTCCCTCACGGGATCGGCGCGCCAG
The DNA here is from genome assembly GCA_035550895.1 of Acidimicrobiales bacterium. Classification (GTDB taxonomy): domain Bacteria; phylum Actinomycetota; class Acidimicrobiia; order Acidimicrobiales; family Ilumatobacteraceae; genus DASZOG01. Next base: position 14,818 of record DASZOG010000256.1, on the reverse strand, counting down.
TGCGGCGCGTCGAGGATCCGCGCCTGCTCACGGGCCAGGCGACGTATCTCGCGGACGTGCAACTGCCGGGGATGAAGCACGTCGCGATCCTCCGCAGTCCCGTCGCCCACGCCCGCATCGTCCGCATCGGCGCCGATCGGGTCCGGGCCGCCCCTGGTGTGCTGGCGGCGTTCACCGGTGACGACCTCGCCGCGGTGTCCCGACCGTTCTCGCACCTGCTGCCGATGCCGACGATCAAGCCGCACGAATGGTTCGTTCTCGCCACGGACAAGGTGCGCTTCGTCGGCGAGCCCATCGCCGCGGTCGTGGCGCAGACGCGGTACCTCGCCGAGGACGCGCTCGAACTGTTCGACGTCGAGCTCGAGGACCTCCCGGTGGTCGCCTCGGCCGAAGCGGCTCTCGCGCCGGACGCGCCGCTCCTCTACGACACGTGGTCCGACAACCAGTACCTCACCGCCGCCTACTCCAGCGGCGACATGGCGGGTGCCCTCTCTGCCGCCCACGGTGTGCTGAGAGAGCGATTCACCCACCACCGTGTCATCGGGATGCCGCTGGAAGGCCACGGCGCGACCGGCCACTTCGATGGGGCGTCGGGTCAGCTGACGCTCTACGCCTCGAGCCAGCAGCCGCACAATCTCCGGACGGTGGTCTCGAACGTGACGGGGCTCGCCGAGAGCAAGGTGCGGGTGATCAGCCCTGACATGGGGGGCGGCTTCGGCAACAAGCAGCACTTCCTGCGCGAGGAGTCCTTGATCGCCGTCATCGCCACGCAAGTCACGCAGCCGGTTTCGTGGGTACAGGATCGCTCGGAGGCGATGACCGCGAGCGTGCATTCGCGCGAGCAGATCCACGACGTCGAGGTCGCCTACCGCGCGGACGGCCGGGTCCTCGGTGTGCGCGCGAAGCTGCTCGCCGACGTGGGGAACCCGGTGCTCTACTTCACGCCGGCTGCCCCGCCGCTGGTCACGTCGAGTCTCATGACCGGCGTGTACGACATCTCCGCGTTCGAGTTCGAGCTGTGCTGCGCGGCGACGAACAAGTGCCCGATGGGCGCGTATCGAGGGTTCGGACAGCCACAGGCCTTCTTCACGATCGAGCGGGTGATGGACCTCGTGGCCGAGGAATTGGGCCTCGACCCGGCCGACGTGCGGAGGGTGAACATGATCCCCGACGCGCCGCGGCCGTTCGTCTCGCCCACCGGAGCGCTCTACGACACCGGCAGCTTCCGCGACCAGTTCGACACGCTGCTCGAGAGCGTCGGGTACGCGGAGGTCCGCGGTCGCCAGCAGGTGGCGCGTAGCGAGGGGCGGCACCTCGGCATCGGGTTGGCCGCGATCGTCGAGGCGACGGCACCGAACCTGCACGGCTTCGCCGGGCGGTTCGGGGGCTACGAGACCGCGATGGTCGCCGTCCAGCCCGACGGATCGGTGAACGTGGCGGTCGGCACGAAGTCGCAAGGGCAGGGGCACCAGACGGTGCTTGCCCAGATCGTCGCCGACGTGTTCGGCGTCGGCCTGGACCAGATCGACGTCGTCGACGGCGACACCTCACGGCTCCCGTACGGGATGGGGACGTGGGGCAGCCGCTCGGCGGTCATGGGTGGCGGTGCAGTGCTCAAGGCCGCCACCGAGGTGCGGAACAAGATGGTCGCCATCGCAGGCCACATGCTCGGGGTCGATGCGACGGACGTGACGCTCGACGCCGGATGCTTCCGAGCGGGGGAGCAGATGCTGCCCTTCCCGGCGGTCGCCGACGTGGCGTACCTGCACACGTTTGTGCTCCCCGGCGGGACGGAGATGGGTTTGTCCGCCACCGTTGTGTACGACCCGGGCAACACGAGCCCGTTCCCGGACGAACGCGGCCACATGAACCCCGCCGCGACCTGGGCGACCGCCGCCGGAGCGGTGGTCGTGGAAGTCGACGTCAACACGGGCCAGGTCGACATCCAGGACGCGGTCATCGTCCACGACTGCGGGCGGGTCATCAACCCGCTGATCCTGGAAGGGCAGATCCAGGGCGCGTTCGCGCAGGCGGTCGGCGCCGTCCTCCTCGAAGAGCTCGTGTACTCGCCTGACGGCCAGCTGCTGACTTCGACCCTGCTCGACTACGCCATCCCGGCGTTCGGCAACGTGCCCCGGCTGCGCGTCGTCCACCGTGAGACACCCTCCGACCTGCTCGGCGGCTTTCGCGGCGCCGGCGAGGCAGGGATCATCGTCATGCCGGCCGCGATCGCGAACGCGGTACATGACGCGCTCCGACCATTTGGCGTGCGGATCACCCAGACGAACCTCAGCCCGTCACGGCTGCGGACCCTGCTCCGTGCCGCCGGCGTGCGCTGCGATCCGCTCGCCCATGTCCGCCTGGGGCCACGTCCCCCCGCCGCCATCGCCTGACCTGCTCACTACCGACAAACGGGGGAGGACCCGACATGCGCAACGGACCCACGAGGATCATCGCCACGCTCGCCGCGGTTGGCCTGCTGGCCGCGGGGTGCGGAGACGACGACGACACCGGTGACGCCGGCGACGCCGCCGCGACCACCGCGGCCGGCGCCAGCGACACGACGGCCGCCACCGAGGCGACGGCCGCCACCGACACGACGGGCGGTGGCGAGACCGGAACGACGGCCGCCGGCGCCGGAGAGACGTTCACCATCGGCTACGTCGTCGCCGGCGACCGCAACGACGGCGGCTTCTACCAAGGGCAGGTCGACGCGGTCGAGTCCGCCGCCGAGGAGCTCGGCCTGGAAGTGATCGTCGTCGACAAGGTCAATCCCGGGGCGGCGCAAGAGGCGTTCGAGAACCTCGCCCGCCAGGGGCCCGACCTGATCATCGGCGGCGGCTCGGAGCTGGCCGACGGGTTCATCCCGACCTCCCAGTCACCGGAGTTCGCGGACGACATCACCTTCCTCCTCGTCGCAGGATTCCCCCCGGACGGTGACTCGTACGCCACCGTCGGCGCCAACGAGAACGAAGCTCACTTCATGGGCGGCGTCGCGACTGGGCTGCTGCTCGATCGCACAGGCGGCAGCCGCGGCTGTGTCGTCGCAGGACCCGATTTGCCGTTCGTTCGGAACATGGAAGCGAACATGACCGCGGGGTTGGAGCATGTCGCGCCCGACAAGGAGATGTCTGTCACGTTCACTGGAGACTTCGAGGACGCCGCGCTGGCAACGGAAGCCCTCGAGGCGCAGATCAACCAGGGGTGCGAGGTGTTCTACCCCTACCTCGGAGGCGCGCTGCCCGCCGCTGTCGAAGCCGCGACGTCAGCAGGGATCGCCGTGTCGGCCACGTCCGTCAACCTCTGCGACGCCGGCGGGTTCGCGATGGGCATCCTGTACAACCCCGCGCTGTTCCTGCCGACCGTCATCGAGGCGTTCTCCAACGGCGAGATCGTCGAAGGTGAGCAGTTCGCGCTGTACGGCGTCGGGGACGCGGAGACGCTCGGCCTCGACGACCCGAACGACGGTGTCGGCGCCGTGATCTGCGACGCCACGCCGGAGGAGCAGGCGACGCTCGACGAGGTGCGCGAGATGATCGCCGGCGGTGAGATCGAGGTGGGGGCAGCTGCCTGAGCGAGACGCCACCGCAGGGGCGCGGCAGGCCGCGCCCCCGCGGGGCGAGCCGGGCGGCGCCGGCGCACCGGCGATGCTCGAGATCGCCGGGGTCACCAAGCGCTTCGGACGCATCCTCGCCTGCGACGACGTGACGCTCGACGTCGCGGCGGGCGAGATCCGCGGTCTGCTCGGGCAGAACGGCGCCGGCAAGTCGACCCTGATGCGCGTCGTCGGCGGCGTCTTGCGCCCCGAACGCGGCACCGTCAAGGTCGACGCCGAGGAGCTCCCCGTCGGCGACCCGATCAAGGCGAACGCGGCCGGGGTCGGGATCGTTCACCAGCACTTCAGCCTCGTCGAGGCCCATACCGTTTGGGAAAACGTGACCCTGGGCGACGAAGGCGCCCTCGACCGCCAGGCGGCGATCGCCCGCGTGGACGAGCTCGGCGAGCGGTACGGGCTGGCGGTCGATCCGCGTGCGGTGATCCACGACCTCTCGCCCGGCGAGCGCCAGCGAGTGGAGATCCTCAAATGCCTCCGGCGCGAGCCGAAGGTGATCATCCTCGACGAACCGACGTCTGTACTCACGCGCCAGGAAGGTCAGCGCCTGTTCGGGGTCCTGACCGCGCTGGTCCGTGACACGGGCAGGGCGGTCGTCCTCATCAGCCACCGGCTCGAGGAGATCATGGCCACGACCGACCGCGTGACGGTCCTCCGGGACGGTCGGGTCGTGGCGACGCACCGGACCGGTGACACGACTGCCGAGGAGTTGGCTGCCGAGATGCTCGGTCGCCGCCTCAGCCTCGTCGACGACCGCGCCGCTGTTGGCGTCAGCGCCGACGAGCTCGCCGACCTCGACGTGGGCCGCACGGCCTCGAGCGTGGGTCGTGAGCCCGTCCTGGAGCTCGACGGCGTGACCGTCACCGCCGCGGACGGCCACCGGCTCCTCGACTCGCTGAGCCTCGCGCTGCGGCCCGGGGAGATCGTCGGGCTGGCCGGCGTGGAGGGCAACGGTCAGCAGGCGCTGGTCGACCTCCTCTCGAACGTCTTGACGCTCGACGCGGGCGAAGTGCGCGTGCTCGGCCGGCGAGTGGCCATCGGCCGCCGCGGCGCGCTGCGCGACCTCGCCGTCATCCCTGCCGATCGCCAGCGATCGGGCGTGGTCCTCCAGATGACCGTCGCCGAGAACCTCGTGCTGAACCAGCTCGGCTCGGTGTCTCGACATGGTGTGCTGCGCAGGCAGCGCATCGCGGTGCGGGCGAGAGGGCTGGTCGAGGAGTACCGGATCTCGACCGCTGGTGTCGACGCGCCGGTGTGGACGCTGTCGGGTGGCAACCAGCAGCGCGTGGTCCTCGCCCGCGAGCTGTCGCGCGGCACTCCCGTGCTCGTCGTCGCCCAGCCGACGCAGGGCCTCGACGTCGGGGCGATGGAGAGCGTCTGGACGCGGTTGCGCGAGGCTGCCGACCGGGGCGTCGCGGTGCTCGTCATCTCCAGCGACGTCGACGAGATCCTCGACCTCTCCGACCGGGTGGCGGTGATCTTCGGTGGCCGGATCCTGGGCGAGATGGAGCGGTCCGCCGTGGACACCGACCGGTTGGGCCTCCTCATGGGAGGTGTGGCGTCGTGAGCGCGGCCGCTGACGTCGCTCCCGTCGACGAAGCGACTCCTGGGGACTCCGGGGCACTGGCTCGCCGGGCACGGTGGAGCGACGCCGGGCTGTTCGCCGTGCTCCTCGCGCTCGCGCTGCTCCTTGCGCTCGCGCTCGCCTCCGCACTCCTGGCCGTCGCCGATGCATCCCCGGCCACGGTGTTCGACGCGATCATCGACGGCAGTCTGGGCTCGGCTCCCGCGCTCGCCACGACCCTCAACCACACCTCGCTGATCCTCGTCGTCGCCGCGGGAACGTGCATCGCCTTCCGGGCCGGGATGGTGAACATCGGACAGGAAGGGCAGTTGAGCATCGGCGGCCTCACCGCGACGGCGGTCGCCCTGGGCTTGCCCTTCGCCGGGCCGTGGGCCGTCGTCATCATCCTGCTCGCCGGGGCAGCCGGCGGCGCGATCTGGGCCGTGGCGCCCGCGTTCCTGCGCTTCCGCCGCGGTGTCAGCGAGGTCGTCACCACGCTGCTGCTCAACTTCGTGGCCTTTCAAGCCGTCTCGTACGCCGTGAACCAACCGCGCCTGCTCCAGGAGGACGTCCGCGCCGACTCGGTGACCGCGCCGAGTCCCCAGTCGAACCGCCTGCCCGACGACGACATGCTGCCCGCGCTCTCGTCGGGCACGGGATACCGGCTGCACGTCGGCATCGTGATCGCCGTGGTGCTCGCCTTGGCGGTCGGGTTTCTGATCAGGAGAACGACGCTCGGCTTCCGGCTGCGGGTGTTCGGGTTCAACCCCCGAGCAGCGAGGCGCCTCGACGTGAAGCCTGGCGTGATGGGTGGCGGCGCGCTCATCGCCTCGGCCGCGTTCGCCGGCCTGGCCGGAGCGGTCCTCCTGACGGGCGTGACGATGCGCCTCCAGGGCGGGTTCTCGAGTGGTGTCTATGGGAGCTTCTCCAACAACTTCGGCTGGGAGGGGCTCGTCGTGGCCCTGGTTGCGACATACGACCCGGTGTACGCGATCCCGGTCGGGTTCCTCTTCGGGGCGCTCAGAGCCGGGAGCGGCGCGCTGACCGCGACCGGCATCAGCCCGACCATCGCCGCCGTGGTCCAGGCGCTCGTCCTGATCGCGGTGACCGTGCCGGCACTGCTCATCGTGCAGCGCCGCCGCCGGCGCGAAGTCCAGGCGCTGCGGCGGGAGAGGATTTGAACATGACCCGCACGCCGTGGCGCCGGGGGATGCCACATGGATGACGTCGCGCTCATCCTCGACAGCGCGGCCAGGCTCTCGGCGCTGCTGCTCTTCGCCGCGCTCGGCGAGCTGGTCGCCGAGCGGGCGGGAACGCTCAACATCTCCGTCGAGGCGATGCTCCTGGGCAGCGCGTTCAGTGGCGCACTCGGATCGTGGCTCGCTGGATCGGCGCTCGCCGGCTTGGCCACGGCCATCCTGTGCGGCTTGCTGATCGCGTCGGTACAGGCCCTGCTCAGCCATCGGCTGGCGGTCGACCAGTTCATCACGGGTCTCTCGTTGAACCTGCTCGCGCTCGGCGTGACGAGCTTTCTCTTCGCCTCGTTCGACATGGACTCGGAGTCGATGGGCACGTTTCGTGTTCCGCTCCTGGCCGACCTGCCGCTCGTCGGCGACGCGCTCTTCGACCAGAGCTGGCTCTTCTACCTGCTCTACCCGCTCGTACCGTGCACCTGGTGGCTCCTCTACCGCACGCGCTGGGGACTGCAGGTCCGCTCGGTGGGCGAGAACCCCGAGTCGTGCGAGGTCACCGGCATCGACGTCAAGAAGCGGCGGCGTCAAGCGATCTCGTGGTGCGGGCTGATGTGCGGTCTGGGTGGGGCCTACCTCTCCGTCGGCCTCATCGGCTCGTTCACGCCCAACATGACTGCCGGGCGAGGGTTCATCGCCATCGCCGCTGTGATCTTCGGCCGGTGGACCATCCGTGGCACCGTGGCCGCGTGCATCGTCTTCGGCGGGACCGACGCCCTGCGTCTCGCCCTCCCGGCGCTCGGGTTCGAGCTCACGCCGCAGTTGCTCATCGCCGCTCCCTACCTGCTCGCCCTGGTCGCCATGTTGCTGATCCGTCCCGGCCGGCAAGGCCCGGCCGCGTTGGGCCGGGGCTATACCGAGTTCGCTTGACCCTGCTTGACGCGCAGTTCGCTGACTGTTTGACTGACAATCAGAGCAAGGAGGACCGATGTCCATCATCGGCATGAACCACGCCGTGCTGTACGTCCGCGACGCCCGGCGGAACGCGGCGTTCTATCGCGATGTCCTCGATTTCCAGGTGGTCATCGAAGATGCCGACGGCAGGTTCGTGTTCCTGCGCGGTCCGGCGTCGCCGAACCATCACGACATCGCCTTCTTCTCCATCGGCGAGCAGGCCGGGCCGTCCACGGCAGGGCGTTCCACCGTTGGCCTGTACCACCTGGCCTGGGAGGTCGCGACCCTCGAAGATCTCGAGGCGGTTCGCCAACGACTCGTCGCCGCGGGTGCCCTGGTCGGGCAGAGCGATCACGGCGCGAACAAGAGCCTGTACGCGAAGGACCCGGACGGGCTGGAGTTCGAGGTGATGTGGCTGGTTCCGCCCGAGCTGTGGGGCGATGAGGAGCACGAAGCGATCATCCGGCCCCTCGACCTGGCGAAGGAGCAGCAGCATTACGCCGGGTTGATCCAGCCGTGACCGACGCGCTGCGCTTCGAGCCGATCGCACGGCGGACCGTCGCGGAGGAGATCCGGGACGCCCTCGTCGCGAGCATCACGAGCGGCGCGTTGCAGCCCGGCGCACAGCTTCCCTCGGAGCGTGAGCTGTGCGACCAGTTCGGTGTCGCGCGGACCTCCGTGAGGGAAGCGGTCCAGGGGATCGCGACCCTCGGGTTGATCGAGAAGCGGGGCAATCGCTCCTACGTCGTCGAGCACCTGCCCTCGGTGAACTTCGACGCGGATCGCCGCAAGCGACGCGTGCGGGAGCTGTTCGAGGTGCGCCAGGTCGTCGAGGTGCCGATGGTTCGCATCGCCACCTGTCGCGCCAGCGACGCCCAACGGCAGGAGCTCGTCGCGCTGGCGGCCGAGTTCCACGACGAGATGATGCTCGGTGACTTTCGCCGCCTCGATCGCGCGTTCCACACCGCCGTCGCCCGCGCCTGTGGCAACGAGATCCTGTCCGAGCTCTACCTCAAGGTGCTCGACACGTTGTTCCACTCCGGCGAGTTCGACGAGCTGCTGAACGCGAACGAGAATCGCGACGCCGTGCGCGATCTGATCCACGTTGCCTGCGACGCGCACCGTGCGATCGCCAAGGCCATCGCCGATGCAGACCAAGACTCGGCGGTCGCGGCTGCCGAACGGCATCTCGCCGATGTCGAAGACCAGATGATCTCGAGGATGGTGTGAGTGATGACTGACCGCCTGGTGTGGCCGTTCGAGAACGACGGGTTCCGCGAGGTGAAGCCCGGCATGCGCCGGCGGATCTACAACGGCGACAACGTCAGCCTGTGCTTCTGGCGGATCGAGGAGCGGGCCGGGCCGACCCCGTACGACGGGCACCCGCACAACGAGCAGTTCGGCCTGATCATCCGCGGGCAGCTCGACTTCCGCCTCGGCTCCGACGAGCGCCGGCTGTTGAAGCCCGGCGACGTGTACTACGCGCCGATGGGCGTGCCCCACGGCGACAGCCACTTCATCCCTGATCCGGAGACCGGCGACACCTGGATCATGGACATCTTCAGCCCGGTCCGGGAGGACTACCGGAATGGCTGATTGGCGGCTGGCCGTCGACATCGGGGGGACGTTCACGGATGTCGTCCTGCTCGAGGGTGAGAGCGGCCGTGTCGTCGTCGACAAGACGCTGTCCACGCCGTCGCGGCCGCTGGCCGGGGTGAAGAAGGCCGTGACGAGCGCGCTGGAGAAGGCAGGCATCGAGCCCGCCGACATCCAGGCGCCCGTGGTGCACGCCACGACGCTCGTGACGAACGCGCTGATCGAGGCCAAGACGGCGCGGGCGGTGCTCGTGACCACGCGTGGGTTCGCGGACACGCTGCTCATCCGCAACGAGCACCGCTACGACATGTACGACCTGCAGATCGAGTTCGCACCGCCGCCGATCCCGCGCCAGCTCACGTTCGAGGTCGGCGAGCGGACGACGGCGGAGGGCGAGGTCCTCGCCGAGCCCGACGCGTCCGAGCTCGCCCAGCTGGCCGACACGATCGAGGGCACGGGCGCGGAGGCGGTCGCCGTGTGCCTGCTCCACTCCTACGCCAATCCGGGCAACGAGCGGCGCGTGGCCGAGCAGCTGCGCGAGCGGCTCGGAGTGCCGGTCTGCGCGTCGAGCGAGGTGGCGCCGCAGATCCGTGAGTACCCGCGCATGGTCACGACGGCGTGCAACGCCGCGACGATGCCGGTCGTCGGCCCGTACCTCGACGAGTTCCAGTCGTGGCTCGCCGAGCGCGGCTTCGGCGGGCGGCTGCTGATCATGCTCTCCAACGGCGGCGTCGTCTCCGCCGACGTGGCGGCGCGCAACCCGATCCGGATGGTCGAGTCCGGACCGGCCGCCGGGGCGCTGGCCGGCGTGTGGTACGCGAAGCGCCTCGGGGAGGAGCGGTTGCTGTGCTTCGACATGGGCGGCACGACCGCCAAGTCGTGCCTCATCGAGGGGTTCGAGCCGCAACTGTCGAGCGACTTCGAGGTCGCCCGCATCTACCGGTTCAAGAAGGGCTCCGGCCTGCCGGTGATGGTGCCCTCGGTCGACCTGGTCGAGATCGGCGCCGGCGGTGGCAGCATCGCCCGCGTCGACGACCTCGGGCTGCTCAAGGTCGGGCCCGACTCCGCGGGGGCGGAGCCCGGGCCGGCCTGCTACGGGCTCGGTGGCACGCAGCCGACTGTCACCGACACCGACCTCGAGCTCGGCCTGCTCGACCCACGGTTCTTCCTCGGGGGCGAGATGCCCCTCGTCGCCGACGCGGCCGTGCAGGCGATCGACAAGGTGGCTGCCACGCTCGATGCCACCGTGCCCGACACCGCCGGCGGTGTCCACGAGCTCGTCAACCAGAACATGGCCGCCGCGGCACGCATGCATGCCGTCGAGCGTGGCGTCGACCTGCGCGGCACGCCGTTGATCGCGTTCGGCGGTGCGGGGCCGCTCCACGCCTGCGGCGTCGCCGAGCTGCTCGACGCACCGCGGGTCGTGTTCCCGGCCAACGCAAGTGTCCTGTCCGCGTTCGGCGCCCTCGTCACGCCGGTGCGGATGGATCTCGCCCGCAGCTTCGTGCGCCGCCTCGACGCGATCACGGACGGCGAACGGGAGGCGCTGCTGGAGGAGATGCGCGCCGAGGGGCGGCGCGTGCTGTCGTCGGCGGGCGTCGCCGAGGACGCCGTCGTCTTCCGCTACGGCGTCGACGCCCGTTACCACGGGCAGGGCAACGAGATCACGGTCTGGTTGGCCGACGGCGAGCCATGGCCGGCGTCGATGTCCGCGGTCACCGACCGGTTCTTCGCGCTGTACGCGGCGGTGTACGGGATGACGATCCCCGACGTCCCGGTCGAGGTGGTCACCTGGCGGGTGTCAGCGTTCGCCCCGGCGCCGTCGGTCTCGTTGGCGGTGACAGGCGATCCGGCGCACGAACCGGCACCGAAGGGTCGCCGACCCGTGCGCTTCCAGCGCGGCGAGGATCCGCTCGACACGCCGGTGTTCGACCGCCACGCGCTGGCGGTCGGGGCGCGGGTCGCCGGGCCCGCGCTGCTGGAGGAGCGGGAGACGACGGCGGTGCTCCGCCCCGGCTGGGTGGCCACCGTCACCGACGACGGCTCCGTCGTCGCCGAACCGACCGGCGCCCGGACCGCAGAGACCGAACCGATCGGCGCCCGGGTGGCAGGAGGGGAGTAGCAGATGGACGCGATCGAGCTCGAGGTGCTCTGGGCCAGCCTGATCAGCACGGTCAACGAGCAGGCCCGGGCGTTGCAGCGGTCGGCGTTCAGCCCGATCGTGCGCGAAGCCGGTGACCTGGCCAACGCGCTGTTCGACCGGCGTGGCCGCATGGTCGCCCAAGCCGTCACCGGGACGCCCGGGCACATCAACTCGCTGGCGGTCGCGGCCGGCAAGATCCTCGAGGAGTACCCGCTCGACGTGATCGAGCCCGGCGACGTGCTGATCACGAACGACCCGTACAAGACCGCCGGCCAGCTGCTCGACGTGACGGTGCTCGTGCCGGCGTGGCGCGAGGGGCGGATCATCGGGTTCTTCGGCTCGACGATCCACCACACCGACGTCGGCGGGTACGGCATCGGCGCCGGCGCCCGGGACGTCTTCGAGGAAGGGATCTGGATCCCGATCTGCAAGCTGATGCGTGCCGGCCAGCGCAACGACGACGTGTGGAAGTTCATCCTCTCCAACGTGCGCGAACCGGAGCAGATGACCGGCGACCTCCACGCCCAGATGGCCTCCGGCGAGATCGGCGCCACCCGGCTGAACGCGCTGCTCGACGGGCACGGGCTCGCCGACATCGAAGATCTCGCCGACGAGGTCATCGAGCGCTCGGAGCAGGCGACGCGACGGGCGATCCGCTCGCTCCCGGGCGGGACCTACCGGGCGCAGTCGGTGCTCGATCTCGCCGACGGCTCACAGATCGAGATCCACGTCGCGCTGACCGTCGACCCCGAAGCCGGCGAGATCCTCGTCGACTACGCCGGCTCGTCGGGCGCCAGCCCGGCCGGCATCAACGTCGTCCGCAACTACACCCACGCGTACACGACGTTCACCATCCGCAGCGTGCTCAACCCGGAGGTGCCGAACAACTTCGGCAGCCTGGCCCCGATCCGCGTCGAGGCGCCGGAGGGCAGCATCGTCCACGCCGTGTCACCGGCGCCGTGCACGGCTCGCCACGTGGTCGGCATGTTCCTCCCGATGCCGCTGCTGCAGGCGCTGGCGCAGGTCGTCCCCGGCCAGGTGATGGCGGAAGGTGCCGGTGCGGTGTGGACCTGCCAGGTGAGCGGGATCCGGGCCGACGGGCGCCCGTTCATCACGTCGATGTTCAACTACGCCGGCGGCGCCGGGGCGCGGGCGGCCAAGCCCGGCCTGTCGGCCACTGCCTATCCGACCGGCGTGGCCGCGGTGCCGGTGGAGGTCGTCGAGTCCACCGCGCCGCTCGTCTTCCAGCGCAAGGAGCTGCGCCCGGCGTCGGGAGGCGACGGCGCGCAGGAGGGCGGCCTCGGCCAGGTCATCGAGTTCACGGTCGAGAACGGCCGCGACTGGACGTTGAACGCCGTGACCAGCCGCTTGGCCCATCCGCCGCAGGGGCTGTTCGGCGGCGCGGCGGGCGCGCCCGGCCGGTTCCTCGTCAACGACGAGCCGGTCCGCACCCAGAAGCGGATCGATCTGCACTCCGGCGACCTCGTCCGCCTGGAGCTGCCCGGCGGCGGCGGCTACGGCGAATCCGACCTGCTCAAACAAGGAGAGACCACGCAATGACAACACCACCGATCGGCAGCCTCCTCGTCGGTTCCTCGAACGTGGACCAGATGAAGGAGTGGTACCGCAAGGCGTTCGCCATCCAGGAGAACGAGATGGGCGCGTTCCAGTTCGGAGGCGTCCAGCTCTTCATCGAGGCCCACAGCGAGGTGTCCGGCCCGACGAAGGAACCGGCTCGAGTGATCATCAACCTCGACGTCGACGACGCGCGCGCGATGGAGGCGCAGGTGAACTCCGCTGGGTCCGCCAACTGGGTCCGCCCGGTCGAGCAGGAGTCGTTCGGTCTGATCGGCACCGTGGCCGACCCGGACGGGAACCTGGTCCAGATCATCCAATGGGGCGCGACGCCCGAAGCACACAAGGCCTGACGGCACGACACCAAGGGGAGGAACACTGATGCGCACGACCATCTGGAGGTACCTGGCGGCGCCATGCGTCGCGATGGTGCTCGTCGCCAGTGCATGTGGCGACGACGACGACACGACGACCGCCGGTGAGGACACGGCTGCGCCGGAGGCGCCGGCCGCGACGACGGCGGCCGCGGAGGAGGCACCCGCCACGACCGCGGCGGAGGAGGGCGCGGCCACAACGGGAGCCGCCGCCGAGGGACCGTGTCCCGGCACGGAAGGCTGCATCCCGGCGAACCAGCCGGACGTGAACCAGGACGGCACCGTGCGGATCGGTGTCCTCAGCCCCGGCGACACGAACGACAACGGCTACTACGAGAGCTTCGTCGTCACGGCCAACCAGTTCGCCGACGAGAACGGCTGGGAGCTGGTCATCGTCGACAAGATCAACCCGGCCGACGCGCAGGAGCAGGCGCGCAACATCTGCCGCCAGGACGTCGACATGGTGGCCATCGCCGCCGGCGAGCTCGCCGACGCCGTGCCGGTCGCCGAGGAGGACGTCTGCGCCGGGACGGTCTGGTACGTGTCCGGAGGTGCCGGCATCGAGCAGACGCCGTACTTCTTCCAGACTGCCGACGACGTGTTCGAGTCGCAGTTCACGGCCGGCGTGGCCACCGGCCTCGCCATGCAGGAGCTGGGCGTCACCAAGGCCGGGTTCGTCACCGGCCCGGAGCTCGACTTCTCGGTCAACGCGTTCAACGCCTGGACGGCCGGGATCAAGTCGGTCCTCCCGGACGCAGAGACGGTCGCCACGTACACCGGCGACTTCGACGACTCTGCCGTCGGTCGGGAGGGCGCGCAGGCGCAGCTCGACCAGGGCGTCGGCCTCCTCTACCCGTACCTCGGAGGCGCGACCGACGCCGTGGCGCAGCTCGGCTTGGAGAACGACGTCCTCAGCGTCACGCCGGGCACGGACCGCTGCGGTGAGGAGGCCTTCGCCGTCTCGTCGATCTTCAGCCCGGGCGACTTCTTCGCCACGGCACTGGAGGACTTCGAGGCGGGCAAGGTCCAGCTCGGGATCACGCGGGTGTTCGAGATCGGCGTGGATTCCGTGCCGAACGTGAAGATCTGCGACACGGTCCCGAACGCGGCCGATCTCCAGGCACAGGCCGACGAGGTGATGCAGCAGATCGCCGCCGGCGAGATCGACCCGCAGGCCGAGGCCGAGGCCGCCGCCGGCTGACCGTCGGGAGGCGCGACGTCGATGGTGGAAGGCGCGCCGCCTGTGGCGACGACGGGGGAGGTGCCGCGAGGCACCTCCCCCGTGCCCGCGTTCGAGATGGTCGGGATCACGAAGCGCTTCGGCGACGTCGTCGCCTGCGACAACGTCGACCTCGCCGTCGAGCGGGGCCAGATCCACGGCCTCCTCGGGCAGAACGGGGCCGGCAAGTCGACGCTGATGAAGATCCTGCTCGGCATCTACACCGCCGATGCCGGCCAGACGCTCATCGGCGGCCGCACGGTCGCCATCGCCGATCCGCTCGCTGCCGCGGCCATGGGGGTGGCGATGGTCCATCAGCACTTCAGCGTGATCGAGGCGCTCACCGTGTGGGAGAACGTCACGCTCGGCGAGCGCGGGCGGATCGATGCGCGCATCGCCGTGCGCGCCGTCGAGGAGATCGCTCACCGCTACGGCCTCGACGTCGATCCGCGCGCCCGCGTCGGCGATCTCACGACCGGGCAGCGCCAGCGGGTGGAGATCATCAAGTGCCTCCGCCGCAACCCCGACATCCTGATCCTCGACGAGCCCACGTCGGTGCTGACCCTCGCGGAGTCCGACGAGCTGTTCGC
>DASZOG010000255.1:0-5108 GCA_035550895.1 Acidimicrobiales bacterium | reverse complement strand
GTGCCCGGGTCGCCCCAGCGGGCCAAGGGCGAGTCGATGCTCGTCGACCCAGACGACGGCGACCGGGTGGTGATCCGGGGCGCGGTCACCAACATCGATGGCGAGCCGATCGCGGGGGCCACGCTGGACTGCTGGCAGAACACGACGTCCGGGTTCTACGCAGTCCAGCAACCCGACGTGCAGACGCCCGAGAACCTGCGGGGCATCTACACGAGCGCCGCCGACGGCAGCTACGAGATCCGCACCGTGCGCCCGGTGCCCTACCCCATCCCGTCGGACGGGCCGGCCGGCGACCTGCTCAAGGCCCACCGCCGGAACTGGATGCGCGCCGGCCACACCCACATGTGGATCCGGGCGGACGGCTACAAGGAGCTGATCACCCACGTGTTCGACGAGGAGACCGACTACCTGCGCGACGACGCCGTGTTCGGCGTGCGGGACAGCCTCATCCGGCGCTTCGAGCCGGACGCCGCCGGCGAGCTGGCGACGACGTTCGACATTGTGCTCGACCGCGCCTGAGGGCGCGGCGCACGGCCGAGGCGATGGCGAAGCGACCGGCGGGCTCGATGAAGGCCAAGGGAGCCGCGCCGGCGATGGAGCTCACCGACGACGGCAACGAGCCGACGTTGCTGTACCTCGTGGGCCGGATGGATCGCGTCGTCCGGCGTGCGATCGGCTCGGTGCTGAAGGCGCGCGGCCTCTCGGTCAACCAGTACACGACGTTGAGCGTGCTCTCCCGTCGCAGCGGCTTGTCCAACGCCCAGCTCGCCCGTCGCTCCCTGGTGTCCCCGCAGTCGATGAACGAGGTGCTCCTCACGCTGGAGGAACGGGGCCTCGTTCGGCGTCAGGCCCATCCGGACCACGGTCGCATCCTCCTGGCCCGGCTCACCGCCCGGGGCCGGTCGCTGCTGGCGCGCTGCGACGCAGAGGTGCACGACGTCGAGGCGTGCATGGTGAGCGGCATGGGTGACGAGGACCGCACGGCGCTGCGGAGGGCGCTGCTGGGGGGCATCCGTTCCCTGCAGGGCGGGCTCGGGAATAGCGTCGACCTTCAACCACCGATGGACGGAACAGCTCGGGAGGACGGGTAGTGGATCACCTTCTCCAGGTGCTCTGCCTGAAGGGGCGGGCGACGCACGAGGCGCTCGGGGCGGCCATCGAGGCCGATCCGGCGGCCACAATCGCCGAGTTCGAGGCCGCCGGGCTCGTCGAGAGCACGAAGCTCGGGTACCGGGCGACCGACCTCGGCCGCACGCGCGCCGATGAGCTCTACGCCTACGAGCGCGAACAGGCGGGCCGGGTGATCGACGACGTGTACGACTCGTTCGTGCCGATCAACGATGACATCAAGCAGATCGTCACCGACTGGCAGATGCGCCAGGTCAGCGGCGAGCTCACGGTCAACGACCACAGCGACAGCCGCCACGACGAGCGGGTGATCGCCCGGCTGCGCCGCACCGACGCGAGGGTCTCGACCGCACTCAGTCCCCTCTCCGACGCCCTGGGTCGCTTCGACCTGTACCCACGCCGGCTCCAACGGGCACTGACGCTCATCGTCGAGGGAGACCACTCGATGCTGGCGGCGCCGCTCAAGGACAGCTACCACACCGTGTGGTTCGAGCTGCACGAGGAGCTGATCATCCTGTCGGGCCGCAGCCGCGCCGACGTGGAGATGTGAGCAGCCCAGTGTGCAGCGCCGCCCCGTGATTGTTGACAATCATGCGGACAACTCATAGCGTCCGCGATTGACGATCCCGGAGGGGGTGCCCGATGGCAGTCGAGACCGAGCGGCTGTTCGTCGGCGGTGCGTGGCGGGATGCGGCCGGCACCTTCGACGACTTCAACCCGGCGACCGGCGAGGCGTGGCGCGCGGTAGCAGACGGCGGGGCAGATGCGGCGGCCGACGCCGTCGAGGCCGCACGGGCGGCGCAGCCCGAGTGGGCGGCACTGCCCCACGACCAGCGAGCGAAGGTCCTCATCGATGCCATGGGGGCGATCGGCGAGCTGCAGGGCACGCTGGTCGACGCCCTCGTCGACGAGGGCGGGTCGTGGATCGGCAAGGCCATGTTCGAGACCGGCTACACCGGCGGCATCGCCCAGGCCGCGGCCGCGGCGGCGCACATGGTCACCGGCGAGCTGATCCCGTCCAGCAGCGGCAAGGTGAGCATGGTCGTGCGGGAGCCGGTCGGCGTCGTCTCAGTCATCACGCCGTGGAACTTCCCGCTCCTGCTATCGATGCGGGCGGTTGCCTTCGCCCTCGCGGTGGGCAACGCCGTGGTGCTGAAGCCGTCGGAGGAGACGCCCGTGGCGGGCGGCGTGCTCGTCGGCAGGATCTTCGAGGCCGCAGGCCTACCGCCCGGCCTCCTCAATGTCGTCACGTGCTCGCGCGCCCGCGTCGCCGAGGTCGGGGAGGTGCTCGTCCGGCACCCGGCCATCGGCGCCGTCAGCTTCACCGGCTCATCGGTGGTCGGTCGCGAGGTCGCGGCGCTCGGCGGTCGTCACCTCAAGCGGGTGGCGCTCGAGCTGGGGGGCAAGGACGCGCTGATCGTCCTGGACGACGCCGACCTCGAGCGGGCCGTGGGCGCCGCCACGTTCGGCTCGTTCATGCACGCGGGCCAGATCTGCATGTCGACCGAACGGATCCTGGTCGACGCCGCTGTCGCCGAGGAGTTCACCGGACGGCTCGCGGCCAAGGCCGCCGAGCTCGGCGTGGGCGACCCGCGCAGCAACGTCATCGGGCCGGTCATCAATGCCAGGCAGGCGGACAAGATCCGGCGGCACATCGACGATGCCGTGACCCACGGCGCCACGGTGCGCACCGGCGGCGGCAACGACGGCCTGTTCTTCCAGCCGACGGTGCTCGACGGCGTCGCTCCGGACATGGCGGTCTGGACCGAGGAGACCTTCGGGCCCGTCGCACCCGTGGTCACCGTCGCGGGCGAGGAGGAGGCCGTCAAGCTCGCCAACGACTCCGAGTACGGGTTGTCGGCGGGCATCATCACGGCCGATGAGGAACGCGGGCTGTCGGTCGCCCGCCGGCTGGAGACCGGTATGGCGCACGTCAACGACACGTCGGTGTACGACGAGCCCAACGCGCCGTTCGGCGGTGTGAAGAGCAGCGGGATAGGACGCCATGGCGGCAAGGCCGCCATCGATGCATTCACCACGACGCGCTGGCTCACGCTAGAGCGGGGCGGGCGGCTTTACCCGTTCTGAGGTTCGCCCGTTCTCCGCGGCACCGTTCCCGTCAATCAGTACCGAACGCCTTGCGTAGCTCGGCCTTGAGCACCTTGCCCGCGCCGCTGCGAGGGAGCGCCTCCGTGAAGACGACCGTCCGAGGCTGCTTGAAACGTGCCAACCGCCCGTCGAGGTGCTCGAGCAGCGCCTCCTCGTCGAGCGCGGTGCCGGCACGCCGGACCACGATGGCCCGGCCCACCTCGCCCCAGCGCTCGTGAGGGACGCCGATCACTGCGCACTCCGCAACGTCGGGATGGCCGTAGATCACGTCCTCCACCTCGGCCGGGTAGATGTTCTCGCCGCCGGAGATGATCACGTCCTTCATCCGGTCGACGATCGTGACGTAACCGTCGCCGTCGACGACGGCCACGTCGCCCGAGCGGAACCAGTCGCCGTCCATCACCTCGGCGGTGGCCTCGGGGTGGTTCCAATACCCTCGCATCACGTTGGGACCGGCGACGACCACCTCGCCCTTCTCCCCCGGCGCGACCTCGCTGCCGTCGGGGCGCACCACGCGCACATCGGTGAAGAACGACGCGACTCCGGCGGTGCCGGCCTTGTCGGCGGCGCGTTCGGCGCCTAGGAACAGGGCGCCCGGGGAGGTTTCGGTCATCCCGTACCCCTGGAGGAAGGGTATGCCTCGATCGAGGTAGGTCCGGATGGTGGACAACGGCACCGGCGCGCCGCCGCACAGCAGCCGCCGCAGGCTGGACAGGTCGGCGGACGCGAAGGCCGGCACGTGGGCCATGGCGTTGAACATCGCCGGCACGCCGAACATGACGGTGACGCGCTGCCGGGCGATGAGCTCCAGCGCGACGTCGGGGTCGAACCCACCGGTCAGGACGACAGTGCCGCCCTTCATGAGGACGGGCAGCGAAACCATGTTGAGCGCCGCCACGTGGAACAGCGGCGCGCACACCAGGGCCACCTCGTCCGATGCCAGATCGGTGTCGATCAGGACGTTGACGCAGTTCCAGGTGATGTTGCCGTGGCTGAGCGTCGCGCCCTTGGGCCGGCCGGTGGTGCCGGACGTGTAGATGATCACGGCGGGGTCGTCGAGCCCGACGGCGGCGTCGACCGGCGCCAGCGCGCCTCCGCCCGCACCGCCGCCGGTCGCCATGTCCTCGAACGCAGGGCCGAGCTCCACGAGGCGGCGCAGCGCCGTCGATCCGTCCCCGGCCACCGCCCCCGCCGCATCGGCCATCGCCGCGGCGTGCACCAGCAGCGTGGCGCCGCAGTCGGCGGCGATGTAGGTCAGCTCGGACGCGGTGAGCCGCCAGTTGAGCGGGACGAAGACGCCGCCCAGGGCGGCCGTGGCGAACAGCGTCTCCAGCAGCGTGGGGTCGTTGGGACCCAGGTAGGCGACGCGGTCGCCGCGCTCAACGCCGATGTCGCGCAGTGCGGCCGCCAGGTGGCGCGTGCGGTCGTCGAGCTCCGCGTACGTGCGGCGGGTGGCCCCGTGCACGAACGCGACGTGGTCCGGCGACAGGCGGCGCCGCCGAACCGGCCACGAGCCCAGGCCTTGATCGCGCATCGCCCGTCACCCCTGGGCCAAGCCCAGCAGGCGGGCGGCGTTGTGCTTGAGGATCTTCGGCCTCACCTCGGGCTTGATGTCGAGCGTCTCGAAGTCGGCCAGCCAGCGGTCCGGCGTGATCATCGGGAAGTCCGACCCGAACAGGACCTTGTCGGCGAGGAGCGTGTTGGCGTACTGGACCAGCTGGGGCGGGAAGTATCGGGGCGACCAGCCCGACAGGTCGATGTGGACCTGCGGCTTGTGGGTCGCCACCGCGAGCGCCTCGTCCTGCCACGGGAACGACGGGTGCGCCAGCACGATGGGCATGTCGGGGAAGTCGGCGGCCACGTCGTCGACG
>DASZOG010000254.1:0-11927 GCA_035550895.1 Acidimicrobiales bacterium | reverse complement strand
CGTAGGGCCCGAGAACGTCGGACCCCGGGGTCGACGTGAAGCCGGGAGCGACGCAGTTGACCCTGATCGACCGCGGCCCGAGCTCATTGGCCAGGGCTCTGGTCATCGCGATGAGCGCGCCCTTCGTCGCCACGTAGTGGACGAACCCGCGCGATCCGGTGAGCGCCGTCTCCGACGAGATGTTGACGATGCTGCCACCGCGCTCAGCCATCGCCGCCGCTGCGGCGCGCGCGCAGAGGAACGAGCCGCGGACGTTGACGGCGAACATCCGGTCCCACTCGTCGAGGCTGATCTCGTCGTGCGCCTTGCGGTCGACGAGAAGGGCGGCGCAGTTGACCAACCCGTCGACGTCGCCGATCGCGCCGAACGCCTCGTCGACGGACGCGGCGTCGCTCACGTCACAGGTCACGTCCGTCCCGGAAGCCATGTCGAGCCCAATGGCCGTCGCGCCGCGGGACCGCAGCTCGCCGGCGAGCTCCGCACCGATTCCCCGCGCCGCACCCGTGACAACGATCCGCTTCCCCGACACGGTCACTGGTCCACGCTCACTTCCTCCTGGTTCCGGCGCGCACGAGGTCTGCCAGCTCGTCGTGGATGGCGCCGTTCGTCGCCAGCACGTTGGCGACGCCTGGGCCGAGGTTGAGCGGCCCGCCATCGAGGTCCTCGACGCGCCCGCCGGCCTCCGCGACCAGCAGCGCGCCGGCGCCGAAGTCCCACGCGTAGGTCGAGTCGCGCTCGAGGAAGCCGTCGATCCGCCCGGCGGCGATGTAGGCGAGGCACAGCGCCGGAGAGCCGATGCAGCGCACCCCGCGCGCGTGGAGGACGAGCTGCTCGACGCGCCGGGCGAAGTCGCTGATCGCGTCGGGGTCGTCGGTCTGCACGCCGGTGCAGACGAGCGCCCGTGCGAGATCGGTCGTGTCGGACACGCGCAGCCGCTCGTCGCCGAGCCACGCCCCACCGCCGCGCATTGCGGTGAACAGCTCTCCGCGGAACGGTTCGAAGATCGCCCCTGCGACGGGCCCGGCGGTGTCGCGCACCCCGACGGACGAGCAGGCGAACGGGATCCCGTGCGCGAAGTTCGAGGTCCCGTCGAGCGGATCGACGAGCCACGTCGGCTCGCCATCGCCGGCCTCCGTCACCGCGCCACTCCCCTCTTCGGCGAGGATCCCGTGCTCCGGGTAGTGCGCTCGGATCACCTGCAGGATCGTCGCCTGCGCGGTCGTGTCCGTGCGCGTGACGATCGAGGTCCGCTCGTTCTTCGCCTCGATCTGCTTCGGCCGGCCCAGGCCTTCGCGAAGCACCACGCCGGCGGCCGACACGGCCTCGACCGCGACCTGCAGCAACTCGGCCGGCGACGGACTGCCGGCCCGCACCCCCATCGCCGCCGCGGCCTAGCGCGTGACGGTCTGCCGGGTGGAGATCCGGCCAGGAACCTCCTGCGGCTCCTCGACGCCGGGACCGAACTGCTGGTAGTCCGTCGTGTCGTCCAACTCCTCGTCCGGCGGAAGGGTCTCGAAGTAGTTCAGCGCGGCGTCGACGTCGCCCTCCCACACCTCCGCCGGGAGGTTGTAGAGCACCTCGATGCCGTAGCCGTCGGGATCGGCGATGTACGCCGAGTGGGTCATGCCGTGGTTGCCCCGGACGATGAACTCGACGCCGTTCGCCTTCAGGTGCCGCAACTCGTTCAGCCACGACTCACGGTCGGGATAGGCGACGGCGATGTGGTTCACCCCGATCCGCGTCGGATCCATCGACCACCGCTCGGGTGGCCCGGCCTGGCTCGGGTCCTCCAGCTGCACGAGTGCGAGGTCGTGGTGGTGGGACGCATCGCCGCGGTAGAAGCGCATCGTGTACGTGTGGGTGAGCTCGGCGCACTGCTCGAACCCGAGCAGCTCGGTGTAGAAGCGGTGCGACGCCTCGATGTCGCGGACGTTCAGCACGAGGTGGTTGACGCTGGCGCCGGACGATGCACGGGTGTCTCGCTGCGTCTCGGTCTGCGTTGACATCGGTTGCCCCCGTCTGGCCGGATCGGCTCGCCGATCCCCATCGGACGTCCCGCAGCCTAGCTGGGCGTGTGCCCGACGTATCAGGGAGCCGGATACCCCTCAGGAGCGGAGTGAACCGCGCGCCAGACCCTCTCGGGAGTGAGCGGTGTCTCCAGATGGCGTACGCCGAGATGGCCGAGCGCGTCGATCACCGCGTTGTACACCGCCGGGATCGCGCCGATCGTGCCCGACTCGCCGACGCCCTTCGCGCCGAGCGGGTTGACCCATGTCGGCGTCTCCATGTGGACGACGTCGAACAGCGGCAGCTCGGCCGCCGAGATGACCGGGTAGTCGGCGAAGTTCGTCGTCGTCGGCTGGCCGTTCTCGTCGTAGTGCACGGCTTCGAGCAACGCCTGGGCCACACCCTGCGCAATGCCGCCGTGGACCTGGCCTTCCGCGAGCAGCGGGTTGAGCAGCTTCCCGGCGTCGTCGACGGCGACGTGCTGGCGGAGGCGGACGTGGCCGGTCTCGGTGTCGACCTCGACGACGGCGACATGGGCACCGAAGGGGAACGTCGGCATCGGCGGATCGAAATCGGTCTCGGCCACGAGCGGTTCCGCTCCGGGCCCGGCGAGGTCGGCCCAGCCGACCGTCAGCGCCGGCGTCCCGGCCACGTGGAAGCGCCCGGCGGCGGTGTCGAGCACCACGTCGCCAGCGTCCGCTTCGAGGAGGTCCGCGGCGCGCTTGCGCGCCTGCTCGACCAGGTCGTCCGTCGCCACGGCGAGCGCCGCCCCGGCGATCTGGACGGACCGGGACCCGACCGTGAGCGAGCCGGAGCGGACAACGTCGGTGTCGCCGTGGACGACCTCGATCGCGTCGAGGGGAACGCCCGTGGCGTCGGACACGATCATCGCCCAGGTCGTCTCGTGTCCCTGGCCGTACGGCGTGGCGCCGGAGCAGACGCGCAGCCGCCCACCGGCGAGCACCTCGACCGAGCCGAACTCGGTGCCGGCCGCACCAGCGGTGATCTCGACGTACACGGCGATGCCGATGCCCAGCGTGATCGGATCGCCCGCGCTCCGCCGGCGCGCCTGCTCGGCGCGCAGCTCCGCGTAGCGCGCGGCGTGGAGCGCGCGCTCGAGCGCCTCGGGGTAGTCGCCGACGTCGTACACGGTGCCGATGCCGGTCGTGTACGCCTCCGTGAACCGAGGAACGAGGTTCTTCCGGCGGACGTCCGCCGGATCCATGCCGACCTCGGCGGCGAAGCGGTCGACCATCCGCTCGATCGCCACCGCGGCCTCGGGCCGCCCGGCGCCGCGGAACGCCGTGGTGGACACGGCGTTCGTCACCAGCGACACGCCGCTGAAGCCGACGTTGCGGATGTCGTACACGCCGGTCGTCATCCGCTGCGTCATCATCGGCAGGAACGCCCCGATCAACGGGTACGCCCCCGCGTCCTGTACGACGTCGAGCTGGTACGCGGTGATCGTGCCGTCCCGCGTGCCGCCCATCGTGACGCGCTGGATCTGCGCCCGGCCGTGGGGCATGGCGACCATGTTCTCCGAGCGGCTCTCCGTCCACCGGACCGGACGGCCGACGGCTCGGGCGTAGTAGCCGAGCGCCAGCTCTTCGGGGTACGTGCGCGACTTGGCGCCGAACCCTCCGCCCATGTCGGGGACCACCACGCGCACGTCGGACGGGTCGAGGCCGTAGAGCTCGGCGAGCAGGTCGCGCGTCGGGTGCGCGCCCTGGCAGGCCGAGTAGTGCACGAGGCGGCCGTCAGCGGTCCAGTACGCCGCGCCGGAGCGGCCCTCGATCGGCGCCGCGCTCATCCGCTGGTTGACGATCCGCTCCTCGACGACCACCTCGCATCCGCTGAAGTCGGCGCTCGTCTTCGACGCGAACCGCATGACGACGTTCGTACCGGCGTCGGGGAAGAGCACGATCTCGTCGTGCAAGGCTTCCTCCGGATCGTTGACCGACGGCAGGGGGTCGTAGTCGACGAAGACGAGGTCTGCCGCGTCCATGCCCGCGGCGCGACTCTCGGCGATCACCGCCACGACGGGCTGGCCGACGTAGCGCACGACGCCGCGCGCCACGTACGGACGGCGCATCGCCTCCGGGAACGTCGGGTTCGTGTGCGGGGCGAGGCCGAGCGGCGCCACGTCGTCGCCGGTGAAGACGGCGACGACGCCCGCGGCCTCCTGCGCAGCCGACGTGTCGATGCTCGTGATGCGGGCGTGGGCGAACGGCGCGCGGACATAGGTGAGCCACACCCCGCCGGGCAGGTCGACGTCCTCGACGTACGTGCCTCCTTCCGTCAACATCCGCGGATCCTCGACGCGCGTCACCGAGTTCCCGAGGATGCTGCCCATTCGTGTGACGATACGGGAATGGAGCTGACGGACGAGCTACGCACGCGCCTGGCGCGGGTGTCGACGGCGACGCTCACGTTCCAGCTGCAACGACGCGGGATCCGGAACACGTTCCTCGGTGGCCTGCGGCCGGTGAACGAGAGCCAGCGGATGGTCGGCTACGCGCACACCCTGCGGTACGTGCCACTCCGCGAGGACCTGCAGCCGCAGCTCGCCGCGGGGCAGAACGCGCAGCGCCGCGCGATCGAGAGCCTCACGGCCGACGAGGTGCTGGTCATCGAGGCCCGCGGCGAACCGGACGCGGGCACGATCGGGGACATCTTCGTGCAGCGCGCCCAGCGCCTCGGGGCTGCGGGAGTGGTGACCGACGGCGCTCTGCGCGACACCCCGGCGATCCGGGCGATCGGGCTGCCCGTCTACCACCGGGCGTCGCACGCGGCCACACTCGGGCGCGTGCACATGCCGCTCGACCACCAGGTACCGATCGCCTGCGCCGGGGTGACGGTGATGCCCGGCGATCTCGTCGTCGGCGACGGGGAGGGCGCCGTCGTCGTGCCCGCCGCACTCGCCGGCGAGGTGGCCGAGGCGGCGGTCGAGCAAGAGCTCGAGGAGGAGTGGGCGCTCACGCGGGTCGCGGCCGGCGAGAGCACGATCGGCGTGTTCCCGCTCAGTGCGGACCGCCGGCCAGAGTTCGACGCCTGGTTGGCCTCCCGCTCCGTGGCCGAGGAGGACCTACCGTGAGCGAGCGAAGCGAGCTCCATGTCACGGTCCGTTGTCCGCCGCGCAGCGGCGGACGGGTCACTGGTGCTTCCCGATCAGCGTGGCGGCCCGACCGTCGCGAAGATTGGATGGTGCACCAGTGACCCGCCGTTCGATCGACGTCGAGAGCTTCCGGCACACGAACCCGATCCCCGGCGCGTGCCGGGTCGGACCGCTGCTCGTGTCGAGCGTGATCTCCGGGCGCGATCCCGCCAGCGACAACCTGCCCGACGACGCCGGCGCGCAGGTGGCGAACGTGTTCCACCACGTCGGCGAGATGCTCGCCGCGGCCGGCGCCGGCTGGGAGCACATCGTCCGGATGTCGTTCTTCGTGCCGGACATCGCCATCCGGAGCATGCTCAACGGACCGTGGCTGGAGCGCTTCCCCGATCCCGAGTCGCGCCCGGCCCGCCATACACAGGTCACGCCAGGGGTCACCGTGTCGTGCGAGTTCATCGCGTACATCGAGGAGTGAGACGTGGGTTCGCTACGTGAGATGTGGGCATCGGGCCAGAGCACGCTCGGCGCGTGGTTGTCGCTGCGCGAGCCGTACCTCGCCGAAGCCGCCGGGAACGCCGGCTACGACTACGTGTGCATCGACATGCAGCACGGGCTGGCCGACTACCAGGACGTGACGGGGCTGCTGCACGCGCTCGCCGGCACGCCGACCGTGCCGATCGTGCGCGTCCCGTGGAACGAGCAGGGGATCATCGGGCGGGTCCTCGACGCGGGGGCGATGGGGGTGATCATCCCGATGGTCAACAGCCCGGAGGAGGCACGCCGTGCCGTCGCTGCCTGCCGGTACGCGCCGGACGGAGCACGCAGCTTCGGCCCGCTCGTGGCCGCCGCCCGCCACGGGGCCGACTACGCGAGCACGGCGAACGAAACGGTCGCCTGCATCCCGATGATCGAGACGCGCCAGGCCGTGGAGACGGTCGACGACATCCTCGCCGTGCCCGGCATCGACGCCGTCTACGTCGGCCCGGCCGACCTGTCGCTGACGTACGGCCTGCCACCGGCCGGCGACAACCCCGGCGAGCCGTTCGACGGCGCGCTGGCGACCGTCGTCGCCGCTTGCGAGCGGCACGGCGTCGTGCCCGGCATCCACGCCAGCCCGTCCCTGACCGCAAAGCGGCTCGAGTCGGGCTTCCGGATGGTCACCGTCACCAACGACGCCGCACCGGCGGTCCAAGGCCTGAGGTCCGCGCTCACGGAGGCCCGCCAGCAGACCCAGGTCGACTCCGGCTCCTCCTCCCCTTATTGAGCGTTCCGGTGCACTGCGGCCCGCGGCGACTCCTCGTTCTGACGCGACTTGGGCGCATCATGTGCGCCCAAGTCACCGATAAAGGTTTCACCCCACGTCACCGCGCGTCGCGGGCCGGTCGCCTCAGGCGGCGGTGAAGGTCACTTCGCCGAGGTGGTCGAACAGTGCCACGACGGTGTCCCCGACCTGGAACGGGATCGCCTTGATGAACGACCCGGAGAGGATGACGTGGCCAGCCTGCGGCACGACGCCGTAGTCGTGCAGCTTGTTGGCCAGCCAGGCGACGGCGTTGATCGGGTTGCCCATCACCGCTGACGCGACACCGCTCTGCTCGATCGTGCCGTTGATCGAGAGGCTCGCGCCGACGCGGCGGATGTCGAGGTCGGTCAGGCGCGCCGGGCGCCCGCCGAGCACGACCAAGCCGCAGGCCGCGGCATCGGAGATGCTGTCGATCAGCATGTTCGGGCCGCGCGCCTTCTGGCGCGTGTCGACGATCTCGATGCACGGCAGCACGAAGTCGGTCGCCCGGATCACGTCCACCGCGTTGACCCCCGGACCGGCGAGCGGCTCGCGCAAGACGAACGCCAGCTCGACCTCGACGAGCGGCCGGTTCATGCGGTGCCGTGCGACCGTCGAGCCCTCGAGCACGAACCAGTCGTCGAACATCGTCCCGTAGTCCGGCTCGGTGGCGCCGGTCAGCTCGCGCATCGCCTTCGATGTGAGGCCGATCTTGTGCCCCTTGACGATCCGGCCGGCGTCGACCTTCAGCTTCGTCACCGCGGTCGAGATCCTGTACGCGTCGTCGATGTCCGCGTCGGGATACGTCTCCGAGATCGGAGTGATCGGCGCGTTGTCGACCTCGGCGCGATACAGCGCGGCGGCCGCCTCCCCGACCTGCTCGTCGGTCAGCATCCGGCAATGTCTCCTGCGCAAGCCACGGGGTGGTAGTGAACACGACCGTGGGCCAGCACGTCGAACGGGCCGTCGTCTACGCCGAGCGCGAGGGGTACCGCGCCCTCGAGCTCGACCTGTACGGGCCGGAGCCGTTCGGCGACGGTGTGCGGCCGCTCGTCGTCTACATCCACGGCGGTGGCTGGCGGGTGAGCCACCGCAGCCGGGCGCCACGCGAGACACGGGAGTGGACGCCGGGGTTCTTCGAGCGGATCACCGACGCCGGGTTCGTGGTCGCCGCGCCGGGCTACCGGCTCAGCGCCGAGGCGATCTTCCCGGCGCAGCTCGACGACGTGCTCACCGCGATCCGCTGGCTGCAGGACAACGCTGGGCCGCTGCGCGTCGATCGAGGGCGCACGTACCTGTACGGCTTCTCGGGTGGCGGGGCGCTGAGCTCGCTGGCCGGGCTCGTCGAAGGTGCGCCGCCGGTGGCCGGCGTCGTCAGCGTGTACCCCGTCACCGACCTGCTCGCGCTCGACCAGGAGAAGACCGACTCGTTCGAGGCGCACCTGGTGGGCGGGCCGATCGGCGCGCACATCGAGCTGGCGCGCGCAGCCAGCGCGGTGTACCACGCCCACGGCGGGGCACCGCCGTTCCTCCTCCAGCACGGCGCGGACGACACGTGGGTGCCGTGCCAGCAGAGCGTGTCGCTTGCCGCCGCGCTGCGCGCCGTCGGTGCGCCGGTCGAGCTGGAGGTCGTGCCAGGCGCCGACCACTTCTTCGAGGGCGTCCCCGACGTCGAGTCGATCTACACCCGCGCCCTGACGTTCCTCGTCGACCTCGACAGCGCCGCCGCGCTCACCTGACGGGCTCACCTAGGAGTGCGCTGGGCAATTGGCGTGCTCGGATCGCCGAGCGCTGGGTCGCCGGCAAGGATGCCGACGAAGGCAATTGCCGAAGCGCACTTGCCGAGGAGACAGACGCCGCCAGCGGCGTTCGGAGCCGGCGAGACGAGTGCGTCCAATTGCTCAGCGTGCTCCTAGCGGGAACTCGTCGAGGTCGACTCCGCACACCAGCTCACCGGCGAAGTGGGGGCGGACCTCGGCCTCCCACTCCTCCTCGCTCGACTCGAAGTCGCCCGGCACGAGGTGGGACAGGACGAGCGTGCGCACGCCGGCACGGGTTGCAATGGAGCCGACCTGCTCGGGCGAGGTGTGTGCACTCGCCAGATGGTTGCGCAGCTCCTCCTGGTTCGGGAGGCGCGACAGCCGGTCCGCCATCCGGTCGATGTCGATCACCTCGTGCACCAGCACCTCGGCGCCGCGCGCGAGGCGCACGACGTTCTCGCAATGCCCGGTGTCACCGGAGAAGACGACCGCACCGTGCGGCGTGTCGAAGCGGAACCCGAACGCGGGAAACACCGGTGCGTGCTGCACGAGCACGGCGCTGACCTGCACGCCGTGGTCGTCCTCTGGGTAGACCACCACTGGCTCCATCGGCGGCGCCGCCGCCGCTTCGGAGCAGGCGTCGGCCGCGCAGCCGAGGTCGATGTCGGGCACGTAGCCGTCGCGCCGGACACCGATCTCGTGCACCCGGAGCGAGTCGGCGACGTTCGGGCGCCCCTCGTCGGCGATGCGGATGTTGATGTTGTACGCGTACGCCCGCATCAGGTGATCGACCGTCTCCCGCAGGCCGGGCGCCGGCTGCTCCGGGAAGGCGAGTGCCCGCTGGGCGCCGGGCGGGAACACCGGGATCGGCGAGCCTGCCGGCGCCGGCCCGTACACGTCGACGGGGCCCGGCGGCCAACTGCCCTGGACGATGTTCGCCAGGTCCATGATGTGATCGGCGTGGAGGTGGGTGACGAAGATCGCCCGGACGAGTGGCCGGTCACGGCCGAAGCGCGGGTTCGCCGT
The DNA here is from genome assembly GCA_035550895.1 of Acidimicrobiales bacterium. Taxonomy (GTDB): domain Bacteria; phylum Actinomycetota; class Acidimicrobiia; order Acidimicrobiales; family Ilumatobacteraceae; genus DASZOG01. The sequence goes on along the minus strand of DASZOG010000254.1, from coordinate 2,740 downwards.
CAGGCCGGCCCGCCACAGCTGGCGGTGGACGCCCTCGCCACAGTCGACCAGGTACGCGGCGTCGCCGACGACCACCGCGTTCGCGTAGCCCGACCGGGTCGCCTTGGGGTTCGATCCGCCCGCGGTGCCCAGCACGACGACGCGCGCCTCGGTCGGGCTACGCCGGGGAGGGCGGCGGGCGCGCAGCACCGACCGCCAGTCGGAGCGGTCGGACGTCGCTGCCGGCGGAGCGGCGCGGAGCACATCAGCGGCTTGACACACGGTGCGGTGAACCTACCGAGGGCATGAGGCATCAGGCATCCTGACGTCTCCGGCGCGCTTGGTATCGTGCGCAGCCGGGACGCCCACGAGCGGGCGAGGTCATCACACCGGGGGGTTCTGACGTGTCGACGACAGCCGAGGAAGTCGTGTTCCCGAAGCCGGACGAGATCGAGGGCTTCTGGGCGCTGGACAAGATGCACGCGCCGCGCCCGATCGCGCCGCTCTCCTTCGACCTCATCGTGCGCACGCTGGCGGAGGGCTTCACGAAGGCGCAGGCGGAATACGACTGCCCGATCATGGTGACGACGAAGGAGATCAACCACTACTTCTACGTCGCCTTCCACCCGCTCCCGGACGGGGCCGAGATCGAGCGGCGGATGCAGACCTACCACCAGAAGCTGGCGGAGAAGGTCCCCGGCGTCGGCAAGACGTGGGACGAGGAGTGGAAGCCCGCGGTCATCGCCTCGAACACGCCGCTGAAGACCGAGGATTACTCCGGCCTCAGCGACGCGGAGCTGGTGGCCAAGCTCGACGAGTTCACCGAGCGGATGCGCCACCAGTGGTGGATCCATGGGCACATCAACTTCGTGCTGCTCTCGAGCAGCGCGTTCTGCGACCTCTACGACGAGATCATGCAGCCGGAGATCCCGACCGAGGCGTACGAGACGTTGCAGGGCTTCCACACCCGCTCCGTCGACGCCAGCCGTGGGCTGTGGGCACTGAGCCGGACGGTGAAGAACAGCCCCGCGCTGCGCCAGCTGTTCACGACGAAGGAACCGAAGGACGTGCTCGCCGCGCTCGACGAGTCGGAGGAGGGCCGGGCCTTCCGCACACAGCTCGACGAGTACCTGTTCGAGTACGGCTGGCGCCACGACGCCGTGTACGACCTGGCCGACATCCCCTGGCGGGAGGACCCGTCGATCCCGCTGGCGAGCATCGCGGCGATGGTCGACCTCCCGGAGAGCGAGGACCCGGAGCAGCAGTACCAGCAGCGCGTGGCGCGCCGCGAAGAGCTGATGTCCAAGCTGCGCGCGAAGGTGGCCGACGACCCGGAGCAGGCAGCGAAGGTCGAAGAGCTGTACGAGGCGGCGCGGTACAGCTTCCCGCTCACCGAGGACCACGCGTTCTACATCGACCAGCTGTACATCGGTGTGTTCCGCCGCTTCGTGCTCGCCCTCGGCGACCGGCTCGTGGCCAAGGGCGTGATCGACCAGCGCGACGATGTCTTCTTCCTCTACCGCGACGAGCTGGCAGATGCGCTCATCAACGGCGGCGACCAGCGATCGCTCGTCTCGGAGCGGCGGGCGAGCTTCGACCGCTCCGCGCAGGTCATCCCGCCGACGGCGCTCGGCACACCACCGCCGCCGCCGGACGCGCCAGACCCGTTCATGGACGCGCTGGTGTACCGGTTGCTGGGCATCACCCCGCCTGAGGAGAACGCCGACGAGAACGTGCTCAAGGCCGTTGCCGGCTCACCGGGCATCTACACCGGCACGGCCAGGGTCGTGCGCTCCCTCTCCGAGGCGATCGAGGAGCTCGAGGACGGCGAGGTCATGGTCTGCGAGATGACCCTGCCCCCGTGGGTGCCGATGTTCTCCATCGCCGGCGCGGTCGTGTCCGATGTCGGGGGCGTGTTGTCCCACGCCGCGATCGTCGCCCGCGAGTTCGGCGTACCGGCGGTCGTCGGCACCGACGTCGGGACGAAGGTCATCCGCACCGGCCAGACCGTCACCGTCGACGGCAACGCCGGCGTCATCTACCTCGACGGCCGCGAGGTCGCCTGACTCGACCGCCTCCGCCGCCGAGCCAGTGCCCCGTCAGGCAACCTTTGCCCCGTTCCCGCCGGCCAGCGATTCGGCGGTCGACGGGACACGGTTACCTGACGGGGCACTAGTTCCAGAGCTGCTTGGTCGCCAGGGCCGCCCCGTCGGCAAGGGCGCGGAACTTCGGCCACACCACCGTGGGGTGGACCTCCGGCGAGTACGAGGCACGTGACGAGAAGCCGCAGTCGGCGCCCGCGATCAGATTCTCCCGCCCGACCAGGCTGGCGTACTTGACGATGTAGTCGGCAATCAGCTCCGGGTGCTCGACGTAGTTCGTGGCGTGCCCGATGAGCCCGGGGATGAGGATCCGTCCCTCGGGCAGGTCGACGTCCTCCCAGATCTTCCACTCGTGGTAGTGGCGCGGGTTGGCCACCTCGAAGCTGTACGCACCGGCGTTGATCGCCAGCATGTACGGCACGACGTCGATCAGCGGGATGTCGGTCATCCGGGGGCCGTGGTTCAGCCCGTAGCAGGTGTGGTGGCGGACCCTGTCCTCCGGAATGCCCTGCAGCGCGTGGTTGATCGCCTCGACGTGGACATGCGCCGCGCTCTCGCGCTCCGCCGCGTCGAGCGACGGGTCGCTGAGGATGCCGATCAGGAACGGGTCGTCCACCTGCAGGATGAAGCCGGCGTCGACGATCGCCCGGTACTCCTCG
>DASZOG010000253.1:0-3731 GCA_035550895.1 Acidimicrobiales bacterium | reverse complement strand
CTCGAAGAGAAATACGACGTCGGCGCCGACGTGTGGAGCGTGACGAGCTACGTCAACCTCTATCGCGATGGCCACGCCTGCGAGCGGTGGAACCGCCTGCACCCAAGCGACGAGGCCCGCGTACCGCTCGTCCGCCGGCTGTTGGAGGACGCACCGGGGCCGATCGTCGCCGTCACCGACTTCATGAAGATCGTGCCGGAGCAGGTGGCCCGGTTCCTCCCCGACCGGCCGTTCGTGCCGCTCGGCACCGACGGCATGGGCCGCTCCGACACGCGTCAGGCGCTACGCCGCTTCTTCGAGGTCGACGCGGGCAACGTGGTCGTCGCCGTGCTCACCGGCCTCGCCCAGATGGGCGAGGTCAAGTCCGAGGCCGTGAGCGACGCGATCGCCCGCTACCACATCGACCCCGAAGCCGCCGACCCGCAGTTCGTGTAACGCGGGTCGCCGCTCGACCGGCGATGAGAACAGTGCCATGCCAGGATCATCGGCACCTCATTGGGGTACCGCAGCGTCCACATCATGGCTCGGTCGCGGTGCATCGGAGGGGCGGCGGTCTTCGTCCTCGCGTTCGTCGCGATCGAGGTCGCGGCAGGCGTCGACCGACGAGGCGTCGTAGCGCACACCGGGCGGCACCGCGCGTCCGCTGCGCCGCCGGCGCAACGTCCGGACGGTCCTCAGGTCGCCGGGGCCGGGCACGCACAGGCTGCCACGTCGTCGCCGTTGATCGGTGACTTCAACGGCGACCGGCGCGACGACGTCGTCTGGTACGGACCTGGCGACGCCGCCGATCACCTGTGGTTGGGGCGCGCCGACCGACTGTTCCACGGCATCGCGATCGCTGTCGCAGGCACCTACCAGCCGCTCATCGGTGACTTCAACGGCGACCGGCGCGATGACGTCCTCTGGTACGGACCTGGCGGCGCCGCCGACGTGCTCTGGTACGGCGCCGGGCACGGGTTCACCCTCGGGCCGCGCACGGTGGTCGGAGGTTCGTACTGGCCGCTCGTCGGCGACTACAACGGCGACGGGCGCGACGACCTCTTCTGGTACGGACCTGGCGGCGCCGCCGACGTGCTCTGGTACGGCGCTGCCCGCGGCTTCGCCTTCGGCGGCGCCCCGGCGGTCGGTGCGGCGTACGCGGCACTCGTCGGCGACTACAACGGCGACGGGCGCGACGACCTCTTCTGGTACGGGCGGGGGGCACAGCGCGACGCGCTGTGGTACGGCACGCCAACAGGGTTCGTGTCCGCCCGCCCCGTGACCGCGGCAGGGGACTACCGGCCACTCGTCGGCGACTTCAACGGCGACCAGCGCGACGACATCCTCTGGTACGGGGGCGGCGGTCAGGGCGATGCACTGTGGTACGGGACGCTCGACCGCTTCGTCACCGGACCGCCGATCACCGTCGCCGGCGCGTACGAGCCGTTCGTCAGCGACTTCGGCAACGACGGGCGTGACGACATCTTCTGGTACGCCGCCGGTCCGCTCGCCGACGCGGTCTGGCACGGGAGGCCGATCGGCTTCGCCGGTGCCAACCACGTGGTCGGAGGCAGGTATCGGCCGCATGCCGGCGACTTCGACGGGAACGGGCGCGACGACGTGCTCTGGCACGGTCCGGGAGTTGCTGCGGACCACGTCTGGTACGGCGAGGGAGCATCGTTCCACGCATGGGCGGCCACACTCGACCCCGAAGCGGAGGTCGCGCCGCCGCTGCGGGGATCGGCAGCCTCGCGCCCGCTGCACCACGCGGTGGTCGCCCACGCCCTCGGCACGATCGGCGGATGGGGATACACGAACTCGCGGGAAGCGTTCCTGCACCACTACAGCCAGGGGTTCCGCGTCTTCGAGGTCGACCTCGTGCGGCTCGCCGACGGGACGGTGTTCGCTGCGCACGACGGGTTGGAAGCCCACTACGGGTTGAAGATCTCGTTCCGCTCCGCCACCCGTGCGCACCTCGCCGGAGCGAAGTACCGCGGGCGCTACACGCCGCTGGACGGGCCTGGTCTCGTGGCGCTCCTCCGCCAGCACCCGGATGCCTACCTGATCCTCGACTCGAAGTGGGAGTCGGTGGCGAACTTCGCATCCCTGGTGCACGCGGCAGGACGGGATCCTCGGGTCGTCGAACGCATCGTCCCGCAGGTCGCCTACGAGGGCGAGCTCGACGGCATGCGGCGGATCTGGCCGCTGCGCAACTACGTGCTCGCGCTGTACCGCACCCAGTGGCTCCACGCGATGGACGACCCGCAGGCCGTGGAGTTCGTGCGGAGCAACCGCGTGCCCGCGGTCCTGATGTGGTGGCGCCAGAGGAACCCACACCTCTCGCTGTCAGACAACAGCGCGCAGCACCGGCGGTACTCCGAGCCGTTCCGTCGCGCCCTCCACGCGGCGGGTGCCGCGGTCTACGTGCACGCTCTCGACCGGCAGGCGGACACCTCGCGATTCCTGCAGTCTGGCGTCGGCGCCGTCGTGAACCACCCATACCCGGGCTGAGGTTCCGACGAGCTCGGGCTCAGGGGCGGCGGCACTCCCAGGTCAGGAACCAGAAGCTGGGCTCGAAGCCGCGGTACGCCGCCTCGGCGTCGTCGGCGACGACGACCAGGTCCTCGAGCACCACGCCTTGCAGGAGATCGTCCGGGAAGCCGGTGCCCGCACCCCATGGCTCGTGCAACCGAGCGCGGCGGACGAAGTCCTCCGTCGTCAACAGCACCGTCTCGAAACCCGCCTTGCGCAACCGCTCCGTCAGGTCGAACCCGAAGCGCCAGTACACGAACGTGTTGTCGCTGTGGTACTCGGGCTCCGGCGGCGGACCAGTGTCCGGCTGCTGCACCGGAACCTGGAGGTAGACGACCCCACCCGACGCGACGACGCGGTGCAACTCGGCGATCGCCATGTCGGTGTCGGGGACGTGCTCCAGGACGTGCGGCGTGAGGACGACGTCGATCGAACCTGCGCGCAGGCCGAGCTGCTGCAGGTCGACGCACAGCGCGCCGCTGTGTGCGGACTGGTCGAAGTCGCTCGTGAAGTACCGGCACCATCCGGCCATGAACTGCTTGTACGCCGGTCCGAGCCGGGGACTCGTTTCGAGTACGCGCAGATCGGGGTGGAACGGGTTCCGCTCGACGTAGCAGTGGTACAGGAAGCGGTCGCGAGCGATGCTGCCGCACGAGGGGCAGACCGCTGACTCGCTGTGCGGCTCACCCTCGAACCGATCGCCGCGCCATCCACAGATGTTGCAGCGCACGGCGCCGGTGACGCGTGCGCGCGCTGCGCCCCACATCGCCCGCCGCGGATCGCTCCGTCGTTCGAGCCGCGAGATGACCCGTGACTCCAGGCGGGTGCCGACGGCTGCGGTCGCCCTCGGCGAGCGCCTGACCGGTGCGGTCGCCGCGACCCTCTCGACCAGCTCGACGGTCGCCGTGCGGAAGTGGTCGAGCGAGAAGTCGTGCGATCGCTCGATCGCGCCTCGGCGCAGCGCGGCCAGACGTGCTGGGTCGGCGATCAACGCGGAGGTGCGATCGACGAGCTCGTCCAGCGTCCGGAAGTGCAGGCCGGAGACGCCGTGATCCACGACGTCGCCTGGGCCGCCGACGCCGTAGACGATCGGCACGGCCCCGGCCGACATCGCCTCGATCGGAGCGATGCCGAAGTGCTCGACGTCGTCGGGGTCTCGCTCCGGGTCGACGCCGAGGCCTGCCGCGTGCCAGTAGATGGATGCGCGGGCGAGCGCATCA
>DASZOG010000252.1:0-11404 GCA_035550895.1 Acidimicrobiales bacterium | reverse complement strand
CTCGCCGCGGACGCGGTCCTCGGGGTTGAGCTCCTCGAGCTCGACGTGGGCCGTCTCGGGGTAGGCGACGAGCATGAGCACGGCGGCGACGAGCGGGCCGATCGCCAGCAACGCCATCACCGCGCCGTACGACGTGCCCCGATCGAGGAGCGTGCCGGCGACGCCGAGGCTGATCGTCGAGCCGACGATGGCGATGACGGTGCGGAAGCCGTTCGCCCGCCCCCGCGCCCCGGTGGGGAACAGCTCCGGGCCGTACACGCCGAGCACCGGGATCGACATGCTGCCGAGGATCGACACGAGCACGAGCTTGGACAGCCACATGCCGCTCCCGGCGAGCGTGAACACGAGCACGGTCCCGATCGCCCCGACGACCAATCCCACCGCCCCGACCAGCCGTCGGCCGCGGGTGTCGGCGAGCCGGCCGCCGAGGTACACGCCGATGCCGCCGGGGGTCGAGGTGACCAGCGTGTAGATCGTGATGTCGGTCGCCGAGTAGCCGCGCTCGTCCTTCAGGTAGCGGTTCTCGTAGAACGTCGACGACGCGACGAGCAGGTTGAACAGCAGCCCGCCGAGCGCGACGAGGACGAACCGCCGGCGCGGCAGCGGCGGGCGCTCAGCGTGCGGCCGCGCGAAGCGCTTGCTCTCGGGCAGGTGGCGGGCGACGTCGAACGCGATCACGAGCAGGACGAGTGGCACGGCGTAGACCAGCCGCCAGCCCCGCTCGCCGAGATCGGCCAGCGGCAGCGCCATGATGCACAGCCCGCCGCCGAGCGCGTACACCAGCGCGATCAGGCTCACCGCGTAGGCGCGGCTGCCGGACGGCATCTCCTCGGCGGCGACGATCGAGATCGTGATCCCGAGCGCCAGCGCCACCGGACGCGCAACCGTCTGCGCCGCGGTGAGCGCGGCCAGGCTCGGGGCCAGCGCGGCCGCCGCGGTGAGGAGCGGGCAGAGGATGGCCGTCCCGACGAGCACCCGCCTGCGCCCGAGACGGTCCGTCAGCGCGGTCAGGGCGAGGGTCAGCAGCACCCCCCAGCGGACGACGGTGCCGGCCAACGCCTGGTCGCCCTCACTGGCGCCGAACTCGTCGGCGGCGAACGCGATCGTCTGGCTGAAGACCACGCTGCAGTAGCCGAAGACCAGCCCGGCTGCGCAGAGCAGGCCGAGGATGCGGACGCGTTCGGCGTCGAGCCGGTCGGGAGGCGCCCACCACGGCGTGCGACCGCTCGGGCGGCGCAGGCTGTGCCGGACCGGCAGGGCGAAGATCCACCCGAACCAGGGGATGTGGAAGCGGTAGGAGATCGACTCGGTGACGCCGGTGGCGTCCTCGGCGAGGCGCCGCTCGTACTCGACGAACGGGCCGCGGGCCTGGATGAAGTGGGCCGGACCGACCTCCCGCTCGAGGAGCAGGTCGTCGCGAGGCTCCCGCAACCGCTGGAGCTCCGCCTCCGAGGCCGATGCCAGGTCCCGCCGATTGCGGACCGTCGGCATCGGCGGGGGAGCATACTGACGCGCGTGGCGCCGGGACCTGACGTGATCGTCGTGCGCGACGCGGGTCCGTTGCAGGGCGAGGTCCGCGTCGGCGGCGCCAAGAACTCCGTGCTCAAGCTGATCGCCGCGGCACTCCTCGCCCCGGGTGAGCACGAGCTGACGAACGTGCCGGACATCTCCGACGTGGCGACGATGCGCGAGCTGATCGCCGCGCTCGGTGCGTCCTCCGTGCACGACCCCGACGATCGGAGCCGGCTGCGGATCCACAGCCCGGCCGAGCCGATCCCCGAGGCGCCCTACGACCTCGTCGAGCGGATCCGGGCCTCGATCGTCGTGCTCGGCCCGCTGCTCGCCCGCTGCGGGCGGGCGACCGTGTCACTGCCCGGCGGCGACGACTTCGGGGCGCGGCCGATCGACATGCACCTCAAGGGGCTCGAGGCCCTCGGCGCCACGTTCGAGCTGCGACACGGGAACCTCGAGGGCCGCGCCGACAGCGGGCTGCGCGGCGACTACGTGACGCTGGAGTTCCCCAGCGTCGGCGCGACCGAGAACATCCTGATGGCCGCCGTGTTGGCGAAGGGCACGACCGTGCTCGACAACGCGGCGCGGGAGCCCGAGATCATGGACCTCTGCCAGTTCCTGGTGGCGATGGGTGCGCAGATCGAGGGCATCGGCACCGGGACGCTGACGGTCGACGGCGTCGAGGCCGCAGACCTGGGTTGTGTCGCACACCGAGTCGTGCCCGACCGGGTCGAGGCCGCGACGTACCTGGCAGCCGTGGCCGTGGCCGGTGGCGAGGTGACGATCCTCGACGGCCGGCCCGAGCACATGGAGATGTACCTGGCGAAGCTGCGCGCCATGGGCGTCACCGTCACGCAAGTTCCCGGCGGGATGTGGTGCCACGCGGCCGGCAGGCTGCGGTCGGTCGACGTCGCCACCTTGCCGTACCCCGGCGTCGCCACCGACTACAAGCCGCTGATGACCACGATGCTCAGCGTCGCCGACGGCGTCGGGATCGTCACGGAGAACCTCTTCGCCGGCCGGTTCCGCTACGTCGAGGAGCTCGTCCGGATGGGCGCCCAGATCCGCACGGACAGCCACCACGCCGTGGTGCGCGGCGTGCGCCGCTTGTCCGGCGCCCCCGTGAAGGCGAGCGACATCCGCGCCGGCGCAGCACTCGTCGTCGCCGGTCTGGCCGCGGAAGGGGAAACGGTCGTCGCCGGCGCGGGACACGTCCGCCGCGGCTACGAAGACCTCGTCGGCAAGCTGGCGTCCCTCGGCGCCGACGTCACGGTGCCGTCCTGAATCACGACTCCTGGATCACGACTCCTGGATCACTACTCCTCGGCGTCGTCGCCGCCGTGCGCCTGGCTTTCGGCGATCCGGCGGCGGGCGACGGCCAGGAGCCCGATCACGACGAGGATCGGGCCGAGCACGAACAGGATCTCGTCCCAACCGCCCTGATGGGCGAGCACCGTCAGCCGACCTCGAGCACGCGCAGCACCGCGCCAGAGACGTGATCCTCCACGTCGAAGCTGCCGGCCCGGTCCGCGGTGAACTCGAACACCTGCTCCATGGCGGCCGGCGCCCGGGCGACGAGGTCGTAGCCGTGGACGTGGTACTCGCGGTCGGTGTCCGACAGCAGGGCGAGGACGACCGTCTGACCGAGCGCGACCTGTTCCACCTGCCCGTGCGCGTCGGCATCGTCGGCGTTGACCAGGATCTCGACGAAGTTCCCGCTTGCCGGCACGTCCGTCGCCGCAAGGACTGCGGTGCCGGCCGCAGGCGCCGTGGAGTCACCCGCCGCACCTGCGCCGTCGTCGTCGCCGCACGCCGCAACCGGCAGCAAGACGAGGGGGAGGATCCACGGAACAACCCGTGCCAGCCGGGTGTTCTGCATGGTTGGCATCGTACCGATGGGCCTGCTTCACTTCCGAGCGGCTCGCCGGCCGGTCGTGATCGCACGACCGAATGCCAGGTACCGAGACAGGTGACGAGTTGCGACAGCAGGTGGAAGAGACGATCGAGGTGATCCGCCCGGCGCTCCAGGCCGACGGCGGTGACATCTTCCTGCGCGAGGTCGACGAGGCGACCGGTGTCGTGACCGTTTCCCTGGTCGGTGCCTGTGGCACCTGCCCTGTCTCCACCGACACGCTGAAGGCGGGCATCGAGCGGATCATGAAGGACCGCATCGACGGTGTCACCGAGGTCGTCGCGGTTTGACGCCGCGGACGCGCGATCCGGTCGCGCTCTTCGACGAGGCACGCAACGGTGATCGTGGCGCGCTGGCCCGAGCGCTCTCCTTGATCGAACGCGGAGGACCGCCGGCACGTGATCTCGGCCGGTTGGCGTACCCCCTCGGTGGAGCGGCGTACACGGTCGGGATGACCGGGGCACCCGGCGCGGGGAAGTCGACGCTGACGAGCGCCGTCATCGGCCACGTGCGGGCCCAGGGCAGCCGCATCGCTGTGGTGGCGATCGACCCGACGTCACCGTTCAGCGGGGGCGCGATCCTCGGGGATCGGGTGCGGATGCAGGATCACGCCGTCGACGAGGGTGTGTTCATCCGGTCGATGGCGACACGCGGGCACCTCGGCGGCCTCTCCCTTGCCGTACCCGAGGCGTTGCGCCTGCTCGACGCCGTCGAGTTCCCGTGGATCGTCGTCGAGACCGTGGGGGTCGGCCAGGTCGAGGTCGAGGTGGCCGGGAAGGCCGACACCACGGTGGTCGTGGTGAACCCCGGGTGGGGCGACTCGGTGCAGGCGAACAAGGCCGGGCTGATGGAGATCGCCGACCTGTTCGTGATCAACAAGGCCGACCGGCCCGGTGTGGAGGACACCCGCCGCGACCTGGAGCAGATGCTCGACCTCTCCGACCTCGGCGATCGCTGGCGGCCCCCGATCGTCTCGGCCGTCGCCACCGAAGGCACGGGTGTCGAAGAGTTGTGGGCCGCCGTGGAAGCGCACCGCGAGCACATCACCGAGCGCGGCGTGCTGGACGAGCGGCGCGATCGGCGCACGCGGGAGGAGCTGCGCCAGATCGTCGTGCAGCGCCTCGAGGTCCGGGCCCGAGAGCTGTGCAGCGGGACGTCCTACGAGGAGCTCGAGGCGCTCGTGCTCGACCGGCAGCTCGACCCGTGGACCGCGTCGGATCAGCTCCTCGAATCCGTCGGCGCCTAGGCCGGCGGCGCGTCAGGTCGAACAGTCGATCGGGCCGGCGAGGACGCGGTCGCCGGACGAGTTGGGGTCGCCGTCCGGACGCTCACGGGTGATCGTGATCGTGCCGAACTCGCACGGATCCACACCCGACCACAACGTGATCCGGCCCGCGCTCTCGCTGAACGTGCCGATCGAGACGAGCGTTCCGTCGTCGTTGCGCACCCACGCCTCGTAGAAGCCATCGTCCGGGAGCCGGGGGAGGCCGGCGAGGTCGAGGTACACGGCGAAGCCCGACTCGGCGTCGAAGATCTCGGCCGACCCGGACGCGGCAGGATCCGTCTCGCTCACGAGAGACGCCCCGGCTACCGGCGCGTCGTCGTCGCCACCGGCGGCAAAGACGAAACCGAGCGCGACGACGCCTGCCGCGGCGAGCCCGAGCAACGGAACGAGGCCCCGGCGGGTGTGCGCGGGACGTCCCGGGCGCCGGGCCGCCGCCGCGGCGGCCGGCGGATCGAGCGCCGCTTCGGCGCGGATCTCGTCCTCGATCAGCCCTGCCAGCGAGTCCGGAGGCTCTGTCCACGTCGCCGGATCGGCGAGCAACGCGGCGATGAGCTCGGCTTCGGCGCGAGCCGCGCCGTCGACGGCCGGATCGTCGCCGACGATCAGCTCGACGCGCTCCTCGTCGCTCAACATGCCCGCGCCTCCGTTGCTCCACGGCAGACTACGGAGCGGATCGGCGAACGGTTCGTGCCGCTGCTCACGTCGCCTCCCGGATGTGTGCCAGCGCCTCCGCGAGCCGCCGGTGCGCTCTGTGGGAACGGGACTTGACGGTGCCGATCGGGACGCCGAGGCGTTCCGCGATCTCGGAGTGCGTCAGGCCGTCGAGGTGCTGGAGGCGGACGATCTCGCGCTCGTCGGCAACGAGCCTGTCGATCGCTTGCCGGACCTGCCACTGGTCGTGCCAGCGGTCGATGTCCGGCGGCAGCGTGGTGATCGCCGGATCGTCGACGGCCAGATCCTGAATCGCGTCGGCGGTGCGCCGCTGCTCGCGGCGGTAGATGTCGATTGCCGCCCGGCGGGCGATCGTGGCCAGCCAGGGTCCGGGGTCCCGCCCGGGGTCGAGGCGGTCCGCCGAGCGCCACGCCTGCACGAACGCCTGCTGAGTCGCTTCGTCGGCGAGGTCCCGCCGGCCGAGGGTGCGCAGCGCCACGCTGTACGCCAGACGGCCGTACTCGCGGTACATCGCCCGCACCGCGTCGCCGTCGCCACGCCGGAACGCGTCGAGCACCCCGGCGTCCAACATCGGCGGCAGGCTAGGTCACGCCCAAACGGTGCGGCCGAGCTCGACGGGGGACGCGAGGTCGGGGTGCGCCGGGAGGACGCGCACGGTGAACCCGTGGCGTCCGGCGGTGCTGCACGGGAACGCCCCGTCGTACACGGCCGCGCCGTCCACGTCGCCGGTGTGGTCGAGGGTGACGGTGCCCGGCGCGACCAGTTCGTCGCCAGGGCCAACCGCGCCGTGCAGCACCTGCACTGCCACGTCGCCGGGGGCCAGCCCGTTCAACGCGACGCGGACAGTGACGGGCCGCAGCGCGCCGAGCTCGGCGGTGGAGGTGTCCGTCTGCACGTCGAGTACGCGCACCCCGCTCCAGCCGGCGACGACGCGCTGGCGCCACGCGGCGAGATCCTTCGCCCCGCGTGCGCCGTCGGCGAGCGCGCGGTCGGCGGACGTCGCTGCCGGCTCGTAGTAGTCGCGCACGTAGTCGCGGACCATCCGCCGTGCGGTGACCTTCGGGCCGAGTGAGGCGAACGCTTCCTTCACCCGCCCGAGCCATGCCCGGGGCACACCGCCCGCGGCGCGATCGTTGAACAACGGCACGATCTCCGACTCGAGCAGCTCGAACAGGCTCGCCGCTTCGAGCGCGTCGCGTTGTTCGAGGTCCTCCGAGTCCAACGCCGACGTGATCGCCCACCCGTTCGTGCCGTCGAACCACTCGTCCCACCAGCCGTCGAGAACGGAGCAGTTCAGCGCGCCGTTGAGCGCAGCCTTCATCCCGCTCGTCCCGCACGCCTCGAGCGGCCGTCGCGGTGTGTTCAACCACACGTCCGCGCCCTGGTAGAGCGCGCGGGCGACGGCGATGTCGAAGTCCTCGAGGAACACGAACCGGTTCCGCACGTCGGGTTGGCTGGCGAACTGCTGCACCTGCTGGATCAGCGCCTTGCCCGGGCCGTCCGCCGGGTGCGCCTTGCCGGCGAAGACGAACTGCACGGGGCGATCCGGGTCGAGCAGCAGGGCGCGCAGCCGGTCGGGCTGGCTGAGGAGCAGCGTCGCCCGCTTGTACGTCGCGAACCGGCGGGCGAACCCGATGATCAGCCCGCCCGGGTCGAGCACGCTGTCGCACCACGTCAGCTCGCTCGGTGACCGGCCGAGCGCCAGCCGCGCCGCGCGCACCCGTTCACGGACGAAGCGGATCAGCCGGTCCCGGCCCTGCTGGCGGGCCCGCCACAGCTCGTCGTCGCTGATCGCCAGGACGCGTTTCCACTGCTCGTCGCTGCCTCCGTCCCACGTCGGGCCGAGCTCCCGGTCGAGGAGGAGGTGCATCTCCGGCGAGACCCACGTCGGCGCGTGCACACCGTTCGTGACCGCTCCGATGGGCACGTCGTCGATCGGCGTGTCGGGCCACAGCCCGGCGAACATCGCCCGGCTCACGGTGCCGTGCAGCTGGGCGACACCGTTGCGCCGGGCCGCCAGGCGCAGGCCCATCACCGCCATGTTGAACCGCGTCTCGTCCGGCTCGTCGTCGCGCAGGCCGAGCGCCATCACGTCGTCGAACGGGACGCCGCACGCGGTCGCGAAGCCGCTGAAGTACTTCTCCATCAGTTCCGGCGGGAAGCGGTCGATCCCGGCCGGGACCGGGGTGTGCGTCGTGAACACATTGCCGGCGCGCACCGCTTCGATCGCCTCGGCGAACGAGAGCCCGGTCGTGACGAGCTGGCGGGCGCGTTCCAGCCCGAGGAAGCCGGCGTGACCCTCGTTCGTGTGGAAGACCTGGGGCTCGAGACCGACGGCCTGCAAGGCACGTACGCCGCCGACGCCGAGGACGATCTCCTGGCGCAGGCGGTGCTCGACGTCGCCGCCGTACAGGCGGTCGGTGATGCCTCGGGCCTGGACGGAGTTCCCGTCGATGTCGGTGTCGAGCAGGTACAGCGGGATGCGCCCGACATCGGCCCGCCACATGTCGCAGGCCACGGCCTCCCCGGCGAGGTCGAGCTCGACGCGCACGCCGTCGCAGCGCGTGACGGCGAGCCCGTCGGGGTCGAGCGTCGGGAACCGCTCGTGCTGGATGCCGTCGAGGCCGAGCGACTGGCGGAAGTAGCCGTGGCGGTAGAACAGCCCGACACCGGCCAGCGGGACGCCGAGGTCGCTCGCCGCCTTCAGGTGGTCGCCGGCGAGCACGCCGAGACCACCGGAGTACTGGGGCAAGGCCTCGGAGATGCCGAACTCGGGGGAGAAGTAGGCGACCAGGCCGAGAGGGGACCCGGCTTCGGCCTGGCGGTCCTGGAACCAGCGGGGCTGGGTGAGGTAGCGGGCGAGGTCGTCGGCGACCTCGGCCAGGTAGCGGGTGAACGCCGCGTCGCCGGCGAGCTCCGCCAGCCGCGCGGGTGGGACGGCGCCGAGGAGCTGCACCGGGTCGTGGGCGACTGCCTCCCACCGCTCGGGGTCGACCCAGCGGAAGAGGTCCCGCGTGCGAGCGTCCCACGACCAGCGGAGGTTCATCGCCAGGCGTCCGAGCGCGGCGAGCTCCGGGGGAAGGGACGGCCGCACGCTGAAGCTGTGCAGCGCGCGCATGGTGCCGACGGTACTGCGGCGGCGCCGAGGTTCCCCGCCGAGTGCGGGCGTCGCGCCAGCCCGCTCGTAGGCTGCCCGGTCCATGGCCGCGCCGCGTCCCGACCGCTCCACTCACGGCCACCACGAGGCCGTGCTCCGGTCGCACCGCCGGCGCACGGCGTGACCGCCACCGCGCCTGGTCCGGTCGCCGTGGCCGATCGAGCCGCGCTCCAGCGGCGCGTCCTGTGGGCGCTGACCAGCGGCCAGATCGCCGGCTCTGCCGCGCTCGGCGCCGCGGTCACGGTGGGCGCGTTCGTCGTCCAGGACATCCTCGACCAGGAGACGGTGTGGGGCGGCGTGGCGACCGCCGCCTTCACGGTCGGCGCGGCGTTCATGTCGCAGCGGCTGTCGCGGCTGATGCTGCGGCACGGCCGCCGTCCCGGGCTCGCCGGCGGGTACGCGCTGGCGACGATCGGCGGTGTGGTCGCCGCGCTGGGCGCGGAGCGGGGCTGGCTGGTTCTCTTCCTTCTGGGCGTGTTCCTGTTCGGCAGCGGCCAAGCCTCGAATCTGCTCGCCCGGTATGCCGCCACCGACCTCGCCGCGCCGGACGAGCGCAGCCGGGCGATGAGTCGCGTCGTGTTCGCGTCGACGTTCGGCGCGGTGTTCGGGCCGCTGTTCGTCCGCCCGGCGGAGCACGTCGGGCAGGAGTGGTTCGGCTGGTACCAGTACACGGGCCCGTGGGTGCTCGGCGCGATCCTCTTCGCGCTCGCGCTGCTCAACACCGTGCTCCGGTTGCGCCCCGACCCGCTCGTGGTGGCCGGGGGCGTCGACACGTCCGGCGGAGCGCGGACCCCGCCGGCTTCGTTGGGGCGCACGCTCGCGCTGATCCGCAGCCGGCCCCAGGCGACGCTGGCCCTCGGCGCGATGGTCGTGTCCCAGGCGTCGATGGTCGGGGTGATGACGATGACGCCCGTGCACATGCGCCTGCACGGCCACGAGTCGCTCAGTCAGTACGTGATCTCGATGCACATCGCCGGGATGTACGCGTTCAGCCCGCTCATCGGCCGCTTCGCCGACCGCAAGGGCCGGGTGCCGGCCATCGCCACGGGCGCCGTGCTGCTCGTCGGATCGACCCTGCTCGCCGCGCTGTCCGGCGACGTCGAGCTGCTGCTCTTCCCGGCGCTGTGGGGTCTCGGGCTCGGCTGGAACTTCGGCCTGATCGGTGGCTCGTCGCTGCTCACCGAGTCCGTCCCGGCGGAGCAGCGCGTGGCCGTGCAGGGCTCGGCGGACCTGATGATGTCGCTGTGCGGCGGCCTGGCCGGGTTCGCCTCCGGATTCATCCGCCGCGCTGTCGGCTACCACCTGATGTCGACGCTGGCGACGGTCGCTGCCGGCGCGCTGCTCGTGATCGCGTACACCGCGTTGCTCCGCTCGCGGAGGCTGGCCCCGACCGCCGCCTGACGCCATCCGGGCAGCGTGATCAGAGCTACCCGCCGGTAGCCTCGGAACCGATGGACGCGCCGATCACCTTCGAAGCCACCGCACAGGATCTCGCCAACCTGGCGATCATCGAGGCGACGGGGCTGACGCGCGACGAGGCGATTCGCGCCGCCCTCGCGGCGATGGCGGTCGAGTCCGTTCCCGTGGTCCGCGCTCTGCGCGAACACGCCGCCTGACCTCCGGTCTGCGTCCCCGGTCTGGCTAGGCCCCGGCCCCCTCGGTCGGCTCGAGCAGCACGAGGGGGATCTCACGGTCGGTCCGCGTCTGGTAGTTGCCGTATCCGCGATAGCGGGCGGTCACTTGCGGCCACAGCGCCGCCCGCTCCTCCGGAGTCGCGATCCGCGCTCGCATCGACTGCTTCGGCTTCCCGGCGAACGCGACCTCGACGTCGGGGTTGTCGCGCAGATTGAGGAACCACGCGGGGTGCCGATCGTCGCCGCCGCGGGAGGCGACGATCACGATGGCGTCGCCCTGCTGTACGGGAGACGTGAGCATCACCGAGCGTCGCTGGCCGCTCTTGCGGCCCGTCGTCGTGAGCTCGAGCACGGGCATCCCAATCGCTCTCCACCCCAGGCGGCCACAGCTGATCGTGAGCAGACCCCGATGAATGGCGTTCATGGCCTTGAGCTGCAGGTCGGACGGCATACCCAGGACCATAGGTCTCCCCGCGGACGTGCCCCAGAACGCGCAGCGCTCGATCGGTCGTCGGGCGCCACCGCCCGGGTTGGGCACGAGATATCGACGGCGGCGGGGTCCTACTCGCCACACCCCATGGCCGGCGGTGCCGGGCGGTATCGGCATCCGGTAACGCTCGGCTACACCGGCTTTAGTCAGCGGGCTGCGTTTCCTGTTCTTGCGTGTGACGGAATAGCCCGACGTTGAATGCCCCCAGGACACCAGTCTGCGGCGCGTTCGTTGGCGACACCGAGTGAACCCTTCTCCCGCCGGCGACTGGCCGGGCGGCGCGGCCGACCACGATCTGCGGCGTCAGCGAAGCCACACCCGGAGCGGGCCGACCGGATGGAAGCCGTGCCGCGCTGCAGTCTCGAGCGCGTCGCCTGTCTCGTAGCCGACGAGCGTCTCGCCCGGAAGGAGAGCACTCGCCGTTGCGAGGCAGCCACGCCAGCTCAGCGGAGCGATTTCGTCGTCGATGAAGAGGTTGGAGATGCCGGTGACCGCCGCGCCGCGGTGGAGAACTGCTCCGCCCACGATGCGCTCGTTGACTTGTGCGGCGACCACCGTCACGGTCGGGTTGTGGAGCAGCTCGGCGCGCAGGACACCGCACTGCCCGTGGTGTGCTCGCCACGCGGCCTCCCATGCGGCGAAGGCATCGATGTCCCGTACGACTGTCCATTGCGGGTCGGCCGGTGGCGTCCTCGTGGACTCAGAGCAGGTGGACGGCGCCTTGCTCGGGGTCGACTTCGAT
>DASZOG010000251.1:0-14780 GCA_035550895.1 Acidimicrobiales bacterium | reverse complement strand
GCGTGCCGGCGTGGCCGACACGGCGTTCGCCGAAGCGGCGGCGGACCAGGTCGACGACGTCGTGGCTCGTCACCCCGGGCGGCTTGTCGACGACGAGGAGCCCGTGGACCACCGGTGGCCTACGCCGGGCCAGCGTCGTCTCCCGGCGCCGGGGGCGGCGCGTCGCGCAGGATGCGGTCGATGCGCTCCGCCGTGCGGATCACGTCGTCGGGGCGGAACTGCAGCACCGGG
This sequence comes from Acidimicrobiales bacterium, assembly GCA_035550895.1. Taxonomy (GTDB): domain Bacteria; phylum Actinomycetota; class Acidimicrobiia; order Acidimicrobiales; family Ilumatobacteraceae; genus DASZOG01. The sequence goes on along the minus strand of DASZOG010000251.1, from coordinate 14,549 downwards.
GTCTTGCGGGCGCGCACCTGCCGCCCGATCGCCGCCTGGAGCCGCACTCGGTGCGCGCCGAACGCGTCGAGGACCGCGTCGTCCGCCGATTCGCCGGCGAGCGCGTCGTAGTAGACGATCGCCCGGTTCAGGTCGGCGTCGACATCGACGGTCGTCACCGTGACGCGCAAGAGGCGGTCGTCGTCGATCCGTTCCAGCTCCTCGGCGATGACCTCCCGCAGCAGCTCGTTCAGGCGCGCCGTGCGCGGCACGCTCCGACCGCTGGAGCGGCGTGACGGGCGGGGTCGGGTCATTCGAGCCACCTCCTGTCCGTGGCGAGGACTTGCACCTCGGGGTGCGACCAGACGTACCGGTCGACCTGGTCGATGACCTCGGTCGCGTGCCGCGGCGAATCGGCCACGGCCGCGAAGCCGAGCAACGCCCGCTGCCACTGGTCCTGGTAGCCGACCTCCGCGGCCGCGACCCCGAAGCGCCGGCGGGCGCCGTCGACGAGCGACTTCACGACCTGGCGCTTGGCCTTCAGCGAGCGTGAGTCCGCGACGTGCAGGTCCACCTCGTAGGCCAGCACGAACACGGGCTCAATGTACCGATGGCATCTTGCCAACCGACCTCCGCCGTGTTCCCGTTGCGCGATGACGCAGCGATCGAAGCTGCGCGCGGGAGTGGGCGTGGCGGTGCTGGCAGCTGTGGCCCTCGGGTGCACGGTGCCGAAGCCGCTCACGTACCCGCTGACGCTCACTCCTCCGCGCGACGCCACCTCCGAGGTCCAAACACATGCGGGCACCGCACCGGCGTTCACCGCCGTCGGGCGAGCGCGCGTCGTGGCCGCCAGCATGTCCGGGGTCGAGCCCGGTTGCGAGGTGTTCCGCATCGCGCAGGTGATGTGGGTCAGCGGCGGCGCGCCGGCGCGGGCGGCCATCGAGCTGCGCGGGTTCTGCGACGACTCGGTGGAGGGCGCGTGGTACGAGCTGACGCTGGAAGGGGACGATCAGCTCGGCTGGGTCGTGGCCAGCGCGACGAAGTCCGACATCTGCGCCCGCGGCCTGAGCGGCATCCTCTGCGTGTGACCTCCGGCTGAACGCGCGCAGGGCGGCAGGCTCAGGTGCGCGCGATCTCGCGCTCTTCGTAGGTCTCGATCACGTCGCCCTGCTTCAGGTCCTGGAAGTCGGACAGGCCGATTCCGCACTCGAAGCCCTCGCGGACCTCGCGGGCGTCGTCCTTGAACCGCTTCAGCGATTGGATCGAGCCCTTCCAGATGATCACGCCGTCGCGCAGGAACCGGACCTTCGAGCCGCGGGTGATCACGCCGCTGAGGACGTAGCACCCGGCGATCGCGCCGACCCGCGGGATGCGGAAGATCTCCCGGACCTCCGCCTCGCCGGTGACGACTTCCTCGAACTCCGGTGCGAGCAGGCCGACCATCGCCCGCTCGATGTCCTCGATGATCTGGTAGATGACCTCGTAGGTGCGGATCTCGACGCCCTCGGCCTCGGCCAGCTCGCGGACCTTGCGGTCCGGGCGGACGTTGAACCCGATGATCGTCGCCGTGGTCGTGGCGGCGATGTTGATGTCGTTCTCGGTGATGCCGCCGACGGCGCGTCGCACGAAGACCGGCTTCACGTCGTCGCGCTCGAGCTTGCGCAGGCTCTCCGTCAGTGCCTCGAGCGAGCCCTGCACGTCGGCCTTGAGCACGAGGTTCAGCGTGGCCACCTCGCCGCGCTGGATCTGGCTGAAGATCTCCTCCAGCTTGACGCCCTTCTGCACGCGGGCGTCAGCGCGCTGGTTCGTGAGCCGGAAGCGCTGCTCGCGCGCCTCGCCGACCATGCGGGCGGTCTTCTCGTTCGGGGCGACACGGAACTCGTCGCCGGCGTTCGGCACGCTCGACAGGCCGAGCACGACCACCGGAGTGGACGGACCCGCTTCCTTGATCTGCTCGCCGTGCTCGTCGAGCATCGCCCGCACGCGGCCCCACGCGGCACCGGCGACGATCGGGTCACCGGGCGCGAGCAGGCCCTTGTCGACGAGCACCGTGGCGACGGGGCCGCGCCCCGGATCGAGGTTCGCCTCGAGCACGACACCCTTCGCCCGCCCGGTCGGGTTCGCCGTGAGCTCCTCGAGCTCGGCGACCACCAGCAGCTGGTCGAGCAGGTCGTCGATGCCGAGGCCCTGCTGCGCGGACATCTCGACGACGATCGTGTCGCCGCCCCATGCCTCGGGCACGAGCTCGTGCTCGGCGAGCTGCGTGAGGACGCGCTGCGGGTCGGCGTTGTCCTTGTCGATCTTGTTCACCGCGACGACGATCGGCACTTCGGCGGCGCGGGCGTGCTCGATGGCCTCGATCGTCTGCGGCATCACGCCGTCGTCGGCGGCGACGACGAGCACGACGATGTCGGTCACGTCCGCTCCGCGGGCGCGCATCTTGGTGAACGCCGCGTGGCCCGGCGTGTCGATGAACGTGATCAGCTGCCCGTCGCGCTCGACCTGGTAGGCGCCGATGTGCTGCGTGATCCCGCCGGCCTCGCCGGCCACCACGTTCGTGGCGCGGATCCTGTCGAGGAGCGTCGTCTTGCCGTGATCGACGTGGCCCATGACCGTGATCACCGGCGGGCGCACGACCTGGAGCGACTCGTCCTCGTCGTCGGAGTCGTCGAACAGCGCCTGGAGCTCCATCTCCTCCTGCTGGCCCGGATCGACGAGGAGGACCTCGGCGCCGAGCTCGATCGCGTAGAGCTCGATCTGCTCGTCGGTCAGCGCCTGCGTAGCGGTGACCATCTCGCCCTGCTGGAGGAGGAAGCGGATGACGTCGGCGGTCGTCCGGTTCAGCTTCGGCGCGTACTCCTGCGCGGAAGAGCCCCGCTCGACGATGATCGTGCCCTCGGGAACCGGCGCCGTGCTCGGGCGGTAGTCGAGCAGTTGCTGCGGCTGCAGCTCCTCGAGGTTCCGCCGCCGGCGACCTCCGCGACGCTTCGGCGGACGGCGACCGCCCGTCGGGCGGGGACCACCACCGCCGGGACGCGGGCCACCGAAGCCGGTTCCCGGACCACCTCCACCGCCAGGCCGCGGTCCACCGAAGCCGCCGGGACGGGGACCGGCCGGACGCCCAGCCACGCCGGCCGAGCGACCGACGCCCGGGCGCGGGCCGCCAGGCCCGCCGCGGGTGACGGGACGCGGGCCGCCGGGGGGCGGCGGGATCGGGCGGCCGGAGGGCGACAGCGGGCGCCCCGGAGGCGGCGGGATCGGCTTGCCGCTCGGAGACACCGGTCGGTCACCGGGCGCCGCGGGACGTGCCGGCGGTGCGCCGGTGCGCGCCGCGGGAGCCGCAGGTGCGGCGGGTGCCGCTGGCGTCGTGGCCGGCCGGCCGGGCGGCGGCACCGTCGGGCGGCTCGTGGTGGGACGCGCCGGTGGCGCCGGCATCGGGGGCATGATCGGCTGGCGGGTGCTGGAGATGATCCGATGCTCGGCGGGTGCCGGAGCGACCGGCTCGGCCACCGGCCGGGGCTCGTCAGCGGCGACCTGTGCCGCGTCCGGCGCAGTCACCGCCGCGGCGGCGGGCTCGACGGCGGGAGGCTCCGGCTCGACTACGGGCGGCTCGGCCACCTGCTGCTCACCGTTCGGCACGGGCACCGGCGCGGGCGTCGGCGTCTCGACGACCGGGACCGGCTCGGCGGGTGCCGGCTCCTCGACCACGGTGGCCACGGACGTGAGCGCAGGCTCCGCCTCCGTCGCGCCCGCCTTCTTGGCGGCCGCCTTCTTCGTGGTCCGCTTGGCGGGAGCGGGCTCTTCCGGCTGCTGCTCGCGGATCAGCCCTTCCTTCGCCGCCTTGCGGCGGACGCGGTCGGCTTGCGCGTCCTCGATGCTCGAGGAGTGACTGCGCGCGTCGATGCCGAGCGAGAGCGCGAGGTCGAGCGCCTCTTTGTTGGTGAGGCCGAGCTCCTTGGCGAGCTCGTGGACCCGGATCTTCTTCGGCACGGGACGCGGTACGCCTTTCGATTGTCGTTCGGATGGCCGCCAAGCAGGCCCTTGGCGGCGGGTCAGTCTTCCACGTTCTGTCGCTGCCCTTCGAACAGGTCGAGCAGCTCTCGCACGGCGGTCTCGCCCACCGGCGCCCGCAACGCCCGGGAGAATGCCCGACGGCGGGCGGCCAACCGGACGCACTCGGCTCCGCAGAGCCAGGCACCGCGGCCGGGTGCCGTGCGACTGACCACCAGTGTACCGGCGCCTGTCCGAACCACCCGCGCCAGCTCGTGTTGCGGTCGCCGGTGCCGGCACCCGACGCAGGTGCGGATCGGTCCCGGCGGGAGGTCAGCTGCTGGTGGAGTCCTCGGCATCGGCACCGCCTGACTCGACTGCGACTGCCTCCGCCGGCTCGCCGCTGGCGGCGGATACGTCGGGCTCGGTGGCCGCGTCGGGCTCGGTGGCCGCGTCGGGCTCGGTGGCCACGTCGGGCTCGGTGGACTTCTCCGGCGGGGTTGCCTCGGGCGCCGAGCTCGCGTCGCCCGTGGCCGTCTCACCCGCCGCTTCGGCCTGCGTGGCGGCCTGCCATTCGGCCGCGCTGACGACCGTGCCGTCCGCCGCGTGCCACTCCATCTCGCCCGTCTCCGCGTTCTGCACCCACTCGCCCTCGGCGTACTCGACGCCCTCCTCGTAGCCCGGCGTTCCGCCGGCGGCCTCGGCCGCCAGCTCGCTCTCGCTCTTGATGTCGAGTCGGTAACCGGTCAGGCGCCCGGCGAGGCGGGCGTTCTGGCCCTCCTTGCCGATCGCCAGGGAGAGCTGGAAGTCGGGGACGATCACCTCGGCGATGCCCAGCTCGTCGTCGATGCGCACCTCGCGCACCTTCGCCGGCGACAGGGCCTTGGCGACGAAGTCGGGCAGGTCCTCGGAGAAGGGAACGATGTCGATCTTCTCGCCGCGCAGCTCGTTGACGACCATCCGCACCCGCGCACCGCGCGCCCCGACGCACGCCCCGACCGGGTCGACGTTGTGGTCGTGCGACCAGACGGCGATCTTCGTGCGGTGGCCGGGCTCCCGGGCGCAGGCCTTGATCTCGACGATGCCGTCGGCGATCTCCGGCACCTCCAGCTCGAACAGGCGCTTGATCAATCCGGGATGCGTCCGGCTGACGACGATCTGCGGGCCCTTCGCGGTGCGGCGCACCTCGACGATGTATGCCTTGACCCGTGCGCCATGTTCGGGCCGCTCGAACGGCACCTGCTCCGCCTGCGGCAGCAGCGCCTCGACCCGGCCGAGGTCGAGCAGCGTGTAGCGGTGGTCGACCTGCTGGACGATGCCGGTGACGATGTCGCCCTCGCGGTTCGCGTACTCCTCGAACTTGCGGTCCCGTTCCGCCTCCCGGATCCGCTGGCTGAGCACCTGGCGGAACGTCTGCGCGGCGATGCGGCCCATGTCGTCGGGCGTGTCGTCACGCGGGTTGACGAAGTTGCCGTCCTCGTCGATGTCGTAGGCGATGACCCGGATGTCCATCGTGTCGGCGTCGATCTCGACCTCCGCCTCGTCGGCCGAGTCCGGCCGGCGCTTGTAGGCGGCGGCGAGCGCGTCGGCCAGTACCTGCAGCAGCGTGTCGACCGGGATCCCCCGGTCGGCCGCCAGCAGCCGTACGGCCTCGGCCATGTCCAGGTTGCTCATCGGTGCACCGTCCTGTGCTCGTTGCCGCGCCCAAGTTGGCCCAACCACGGTGCACCAATGAGCAGTCCGCCGCTGCGCGGCGGACAACGCACCGTGACATGGAGCTCGCTTCGCTCGCTCACGTGTGCTTCACCTCCGCTGGCTCCGCCGCGTCCTCCCGCCTCGCGCGCCGTGTGTTCCTGCCGCCGGCCTTGCCCGGCTTCGGCGCCGGGCCCCAGGCGAACACCGTGCGCGCCCGCTCGACGTCCGTGTACGCGATCCGCTGCTCGCGACCGGTGTCGCCGTCGCGCACCGTGATGCCGTCGTCGTCGGCGGCGAGCAACTCGCCGTTCGCCCTCCGCTGGTCCTCCGCGCCGCCCACCGTGCGCACAGCGACGCTCTCGCCGACGGCGCGCCGGAAGTGGGCCGGCGTCCGCAGCGTCCGCTCCAGCCCGGGGCTGGACACTTCGAGGTGGTACCGGCCGGGGATCGGGTCGGCGTGGTCCAGCTCGCGCCCGAGCAGGCGGGTGACGAGGGCGATCGTGTCGAGATCGATGGCGCCTGCCGGCGCATCGCCGCCGGCGCGCTCGACGGTCACGGACAGCTTGCCGCCGCCGAAGTCGAGGTCGTACAGCTCGAGGTCCAGGTCGCGCAGGATCGGCGCGACAAGCCGCTCGACAGCATCGACAACCGACATGCGCACCTCCTTCGCGTAAAGAAGGCGTGGGCTTCCGCCCACGCCTTCGTCGGACGACTTCAGGACCCTGCGAGTCTACCGCCGGACCCGGGTGCTCCGGTCAGTAGGCGCGGGCGGCGTACGCGACCGTGTCGGCCTCGTCCTCGCTGTCCGGCAACGAGCCGTCCGGCCGCTGCAGGCAGCGCACGGTGATCCCCACCTCGCGCAGCTTCGTCTCGCCGTCCGCTTCGCGTAGGAGCGCCCACGGGAGGCGGGCCCAGCCCTCCGCCGCCGCTTCGGCGGCCTCCGCAACGCTGCCGGCGTCTGCGATCCGCGCGTCACGGGCCGCGGTCGCCTCCGCCAGCACGGCACGCTGCTGGTCCTCGAGCATGCCAGGCACGAGCGCCGCCACCTGGCCGATGCCGATCTGCTGCTTGCCGCCACGCAGCCGGTCGACGAGCGTCACGTTCCCCTCGGCCAGGTCGCGGGGCCCGACCTCGATGCGCAACGGTACGCCCTTCAGCTCCCAGTCGACCGTACGCCGGCCGAATCCCTGATCGACGCGCTCGTCGACCCGCACCCGCACGCCGGCCGCGGCGAGGTCCCCGGCCAGCTTCGCCGCGGCCGTGCTCACGTCGTCGGACTCCTTCACGACGAGGACGACCACCTGGATCGGAGCGAGCCGGGGCGGGACACGCAGCCCGGCGTCGTCGCCGTGGGCCATGATCAGCCCACCGACCATGCGCGTCGACGTGCCCCAGCTCGTCGTCCAGCACAGCTGCAGCTCGCCGTTGGCGTCGAGGTACTGGATCTCGAACACCCGGGCGAAGTTCTGGCCGAGCTCGTGGCTCGTGCCCATCTGCAACGCCTTTGCGTCGCGCATCATCGCTTCGCAGGTCATCGTGTTGATCGCCCCGGGGAAGCGTTCACGGCTGGTCTTGTTGCCGGGCACCACTGGCACGGCGAGCACCTCGACCATGAAGTCGACGTACGCCTCCCAGAAGATCCGCCGTGCGTACGCCCGGGCGTCTTCCTGCGTGGCATGCGCGGTGTGGCCTTCCTGCCAGAGGAACTCGGAAGTGCGCAGGAACAGGCGCGGCCGCTTCTCCCAGCGCACCACGTTGTTCCACGAGTTCCACAGCAACGGCAGGTCGCGATAGCTCTGGATGTGCTTCGCCATGTACTCGGCGATCACCGTCTCGCTCGTCGGGCGGACGACGACGGGCTCCTCCAGCTCGCGGCCACCGCCGTGGGTGACGACGGCCAGCTCCGGGGCGAACCCCTCGACGTGCTCGGCTTCGCGACGGAGGTAGCTCTCCGGGATGAACAGCGGGAAGTAGGCGTTCTCCGCGCCGGCCGCCTTGATCCGGGCGTCCATCTCCGCCTGCATCCGCTCCCAGATCGCGTAGCCGTACGGCAGGACGACCATCGTCCCCCGCACGGGGCCGTTGTCGGCCAGCTCCGCCTTGGCCACGACCTCCTGGTACCACTGCGGGAAGTCGTCGGCCTGCGACGTGAGCACCTTCGCCATCGCCCGTGGACGCTAGTGCCCCGTCAGGTGAGCGTCGCCTGTCGACCGCCGAGCCGGCGGCGGCGAGCGCGAGGACGCCGACGAGGCAAATGCCGGAGCACACTTGGCGAGGAGGCGGACGCCGCGATCGGTGTCGCTGGCCGGCGGGAACGGGGCGAAGGTTGCCTGGCGCGGCACTCCTGGCGATCAGAGTCGCTGGACGGCGGCGATTGCCAGGTCGAACAACCGTTCGCGGACGCCGAGCTGGCGGCTCCAGTCCCGGTGGTCCCACTCGTCGGCGGTGAGGTCGTCGCCGGCGTAGAGGATCTGGCCGGCGGCGATCCCGCGGAACTCGGCGACGGCGAAGAGCGCCGCCGCCTCCATCTCGACGGTCAGGCAGCCTTCGGCCCGCCGCGCCGACGTCCGCTCCCGCGTCTCGCGGAAGATGGCGTCGGTCGTCCAGGTCAGCCCGACGGCGTACGGCTCACCGCGGGCGTCGAGCTCGGCGCGGATCGCCTCCACAGCAGCCGGTGTCGCCCCGACCGTGCGCGACGGCGGGAGGTAGTGGTACGAGGTGCCCTCGTCGCGCAGCGCGGCGGTCGGGACGACGACGTGACCGACGGGATGATCGACCTCGAGGTTGCCCGCGCCGCCGCAGGCGATGACCCGGTCGACGCCGACGGCGATCAGCATCTCGAGCGCCGCGGCGGTCATCGACGCTCCGATCGGCGGGTTCATCACCAGGACACCGTCGAGGTCGAACACCGGGTACGGGCCGTTCTCCGTCGGTACCTCGACGATCCTCGGCGCTCCGGCGCACCGCGCGCCCACGACCTCGGGGAAGAAGCACAGCACCGCGCGAGCGATGTCGGTGCGGTGCCGGTACATGCGGCTCGGCTCGAGGATCGCCTCCCGCGCCGGGTTCGGCTCGAGCAGCGGGACGTCGTCGATCACGGCAGGCCGGTCAGCCGGGCGAACCCACCCGCTTGCGGATCTCGACGATCTTCGACGCGGCGTCATTGGCGTCGGACCCGCGATCGTCGAGGAGACGGGCGCGGTCCTTCGCCGCTTCCCGCTCCGCCCTGGCGACGTCGGCCTTGGCGATCGCCGCGTCGACACCGTGCTCCTGGATGAACGCCGCCCACTCCACGAGCGCATCGACCATCTCGGACTCGGGCACGACGGCGATGTTCCGGCCCTTCACGAACAGGTGCCCGCGCTGGTTGCCGGCGGCGATGCCCAGGTCCGCCTCACGCGCCTCGCCCGGCCCGTTCACGACGCAGCCCATGACCGCGATCTGCAACGGGATCTCGCGATCGGCGAACGCGGCCTGCGCCTGGCGCGCCACCTCGATCACGTCGATCTCCGCCCGGCCGCAGCTCGGGCAGGCGATCAGGTCGACGTTCTTCCGCTCGCGCAGCCCCATCGACTCGAGCAGCTGGCGGCCGGCGCGGACCTCCTCCACCGGGTCGGCGGTGAGCGAGTAGCGAATCGTGTCGCCGATGCCCTCGGCGAGCAGCGTGGCGATCCCGGCCGTCGCCTTCACCAGCCCGGCCGGAGGAGGCCCGGCCTCGGTCACGCCGAGGTGCAGCGGGTGATCGGTGACGTCGGCGAGCATCCGGTAGGCGTCGATCATCAGCGGCACGCTCGACGCCTTGACGCTGATCTTGATCAGGTCGAAGTCGACCTCGTCGAAGTAGGCCATCTCCCGCTGGGCGGACTCGACCATCGCGTCCGGTGTCACCCGCCCGCCATGCTTCGCGTACAGCTCCGGGTCGAGCGAGCCGCCGTTGACGCCGATGCGGATCGGGACGCCACGGTCCCGGCACTCGCTGGCGACCGCCTTGATGTGCTCCGGGCGGCGGATGTTGCCGGGGTTCAGCCGCAGGCCGTGCACGCCCGCGTCGAGCGCAGCGAGCGCCATCCGGTACTGGTGGTGGATGTCGGCGATGACCGGCACCGGCGAGCGGGGCACGATCTGGGCCAGCCCCTCGGCGGCTTCGGCTTCGTTGCACGTGCAGCGGACGATGTCGCAACCGGCCGCGGCGAGGGCGTAGATCTGCTGGAGCGTGCCTTCGACGTCGGCCGTCTTCGTGATCGTCATCGACTGCACCGAGATCGGCGCGTCGCCCCCGACCGCCACCGATCCGACGTGGATCTGGCGCGTCTTCCGCCGCTCCGTCGTCACTGGCGCACCCTCTTGGCCTGCACTCGTGATCTCCGTGCTATCGAGAGAGGTGTACCAGTGACCTGTCCGCCGCTACGCGGCGGACGACGAACCGTGACATGGAGCTCGCTTCGCTCGCTCATCCGCCGACCGGGTCGAAGACGTCGAGGTAGAGCGAGCCGAGGAACAGCACCGAGAGCAACGCGACGACCGTCATCGCCACCGGGATCATCTTCGTCACGTCGGCGTAGTACCGCTTGCCCTTGCGCGAGCGGATCGCCTCGTACGTGGCGATCACGACGTGGCCTCCGTCGAACGGGAGCACCGGGAGGAGGTTGAAGATGCCGATGAAGATGTTGAACACGGCCACGAGCTCGAGGAAGCCGACCCAGCCGGCCTGCTCGCCGAGGTCACCGCCGACGCGGGCGACGCCGACGACCGAGCTCGGCCGCGTGGAGACGTCGTCCGTCTCGCCGCTGAGATGGTCGAAGAACTCGCCCCACCAGCTCGGGCTGACGAAGTTGCCGAGCGACCGGAACGAGGCGGTGGACACGTCCCAGAACCGCTCGACGCCCTCCCCGACAGCGGCGAGCGGGCCGAGATCTTCGTGCCGGGTCACGGTCGGTGCGACGCCGAGGAACGCCGTGGTCTCGCCCTCCAGCGTCCGCTGCGCGAGCACTGCTGTGACCGCGCTGGGGCGACCGTCGCGCTCGTAGCCGACGACCACCTCGTCGCCGGGGGCGTGCTCGAGGATCAGGGCGGACAGCTCTTCGTAGTCCTCGATGGGCACGCCGTCGAACGTGGTGATCGTGTCGCCGGCAGTCAGCCCGGCCTCGGCGGCCGGCGTGCCGTCGACCACCGCCTGGAGCGGGAACGCGGGTGGGACGGACTCGTCGCGGCCGTGGAACAGCGCGACGCCGAGCAGCAGGAGGATCGCGATGAGGAAGTGCATCAGCGACCCGGCGGTCATCACCAGGAGCCGCCACCAGTAGCTCTTGGTGCGGAACGCCCGGGGCTCGTCCTCGGGAGCGACGTCGTCGAGGTTGTTCATCCCGACGATGCGGACGAACGCGCCCAGCGGGAGGGCCCGGGCGCCGTACTCGACCTCGCCGCGGTGGAAGCTCCACAGCCGCGGCCCGAACCCGATGAAGAACTGGGTCACCTTCATGCCCGCCCAGCGGGCCGTGACGAAGTGACCGACCTCGTGGAGGAAGACGCAGATCAGGATCGCGATCGCGGTGGCGAAGATCCACACCCCGCCCTGGACGAGCAGCAACGCCAGCAGGACGCCGATGATCGCCAGCCCGATCCAGGACGTGCTGCCCTGTTGCTGGTCCTCCTCCTCGCCCTCGACCGCCCCGCCGGCGGCGATCTCCTTGATCAGCCAGCCGGTCACTGCGGCACCCTTCGGGCGCTGGAGTGACCGAGTCGCCACTGCGTGGCGACAACCGACCGTGCTTGCTGGACCTCGCTTCGCTCGGTCACGGTCTGACCTCTTCGACGACACGGACGGCGATGGCGCGGGCACGCGCGTCGGCCTCGATCACGGCGCCCGCGCTATCAGCCATCTCCCCATCATGCCGGGCGAGCACCGCCTCCAAAACGTCGGGGATCCGCAACCACGGGATCCTCTCGTCGAGGAAGGCCTGCACGGCGACCTCGTTGCCCGCGTTGAGCCATGCCGGCGCCGTGCCGCCGGTCCGTCCCGCTTCGTAGGCGAGCGGCAGGCAGCGGAACGTGTCGACATCGGGGCGCTCGAAGTCGAGCCGGCGGACCTCCGCCCAGTCGATCCGGCCGAACGGCGTCGAGATCCGCTGCGGGTACGCCAGCGCGTAGCCGATCGGCAGGCGCATGTCCGGCAGCGAGAGCTGGGCGATCGTGGACCCGTCGGTGAACTCGACCATCGAGTGGATGACCGACTGCGGGTGGACCACGACCTCGATCCGGTCGTACGGCGCGCCGAACAGCTCGTGCGCCTCGATCACCTCCAGGCCCTTGTTCATCAACGTCGACGAGTCCACGGTGATCTTCGGACCCATGTTCCACGTCGGATGGGCGAGCGCGGCGGTGACGTCGACGACGGCGAGCTGGGCCCGGGTGCGTCCCCGGAACGGCCCCCCGCTCGCAGTGAGCACGATACGCGCCACCTCGGACAGGTCGCGCCCGGCGCGCAGGCACTGGTGGATCGCGCAATGCTCCGAGTCGACGGGGACGAGCTCGGCGCCAGGCACCGCGCGCAGCGGCTGCACGACCGGCCCGGCGGCGATCAGGCTCTCCTTGTTGGCCAGCGCCAGCCGGCGGCCGGCGCGCAGCGTTTCCAGGGTCACGGTCAGGCCGGCGAACCCGACGACAGCGTTCACGACCACGTCCGCGTCCGCGACGAGCTCGGCCTGGTCGGCGACGACCTCGGCGAACGGCAACGCCTCGGCGATCTCATCCCGCCGGGTCGGGTCGGAGACAGCGACGAGCTTGGGCCGGAACTCCCGCGCCTGCTCGACGAGGACATCGACCGATGCCGACACGCCGAGGCCGACCACCTCGAAGCGGTCGCGCTCGGCGCGGATGACGTCGAGCGTCTGCGTACCGATCGATCCGGACGACCCGGCGATGGCGACCCGCACGGGGTCAGTCTCGCGCCGCTCGGCGCCTGCTCAGCGTGCGGCTACGCGTTCCAGGGTTCGACGACGAGGGACAGGTAGTACGCCGCCGGGAGGACGAACAGCAGGCCGTCGAAGCGGTCGAGCATGCCGCCGTGGCCGGGGAGCAGCGTGCCGAAGTCCTTGATGTCGAGGTTCCGCTTGATCAGGGACTCGGTGAAGTCGCCGATGGGGGTGAGGATGATGACCACGGCCATCAGCAGGAACATCTTCGACCAGGACCCGTCGTACGGCGACAGGCCGAAGACCTTCGTCAGCGCCAGCGCGATGGCGGTGACGATCGCCCCGCCGACGACCCCCTCCCACGTCTTGTTCGGGCTGATCCACTCGGCGACCGGTGTCCTGCCGGTGCTCCGGCCGAGGAACAGGGCGCCGACGTCGTTCGCCACGACGCCGATCAGAACGGCGGTGAGGATGCCGATGCCACCGAACGAGACGCCGCCCGTGTCCTCCAGGCGGAGGATGAGCGCGGCGAAGCTGCCCAGCACACCGACGTAGACGAGCCCGAAGATCGTGATCGCCATGTTCGGCAGGGGCCCCGTCTCGGGGCCGCCGGCGAGCAGCATCGTCAGGCAGGTGAGCACGACGGCGAGGAACCCGACGAGCAGGACACCTTGCTCGAGGCGCCAGTACGCGGCGATCGGCATCGCCGCCGCAGCGATCAGGCCGACGAGCGTCGCCGGCTGGTAGCCCTTCTCCCGGACCTTGTCGAAGAACTCGATCGCGCCGAGCACGAGCACGACCACGACGAGGCCGACGAGCGCCTTCGGGCCGATGTTGGCCAGGCCGACGTACACCGCGCCGAGGCCGAGCCCGACCGCCACGGCGGTCGGCATGTCGCGTCCTGCGCCCTGCGGGTGCGCAGGCACCTCGTGGCGGGGCACGGGCCGCGGGCGGGTCGCCGCCGTGGCGCCGCCCGACGTGCGGATCGGCGTCACCCGCGGCTGATCGCCTGACGCGTCGCCGATGCGGACCGTCGGCGGTGACTCCTCGAACAGGCTCTCGAGCGGCTCTTCCTCCTGCTCCCGCACCGCGTCCTGGGCGAGCGGCGTGAAGTCGACCGCTTCCGACTCCGATCCCTCGTCGCGCCAGACCGGCGCCTGGGAGGCGAAGCTCGACCACACGTCGAGGTCGTTCGAGGGGTCCTGCTCGCCGAGGACCTGGGGGACTTCGCCCGTCGGCGGCTCCGTCCAGTGGGGCAGCGGGCCGGTGTCGTCGGCCCCGAAGCGCAGCGCCGGCCCCTCGTCCCCGGCGATGTGCACCCCCGCCACGTCCGCCGGGTCCTCTCCCGGCGTGTCGTGCTCGGCCTCCCGCTCCTGCACGTCGGGCTTGGCAGCGGAGTCCGCCTCGTCGCCCTCGGGCCGTCGTTCGTCACTCATGGAAGCCTCCCGTCGCGCCCCGTCACACCTCGAGGAGCTCGTGCTCCTTGCGGGCCAGCGCCTTGTCGATCACGTCGACGTGATCGTGGGTGATCTTCTCCAGTTCCTTCTCTGCCCGGTCGAGGTCGTCGATCGAGATCTCGTGGTTGCGCTCCGAGGCCTCGAGGTGCTTGCGCGCATCCCGGCGGATGTTGCGCACCGCGACCCGTCCCTCCTCGGCCATGTGCCGCACGACCTTGACGTACTCCTTGCGCCGCTCCTCGGTGAGGGCGGGGAGGTTCAAGCGGATGATCGTGCCGTCGTTGCCGGGTGCGAGACCGAGGTCGCTGTCGCGGATCGCCTTCTCGATCGCGGCCAGCGACGCCCGGTCGTGCGGCTTGATCAGCAGCGTGCGCGGCTCGGGGACGGTGAACGACGCCAACTGCTGGAGCGGCACGGGCGAGCCGTAGTAGTCGATCACGAGCTTGTCGACGAGTGCCGGGTTCGCCCGCCCCGTGCGCACGGTGCCGAACTGATCCTGCGCATGGGTGACCGCCTT